>SUUF01000135.1:0-2325 GCA_015062635.1 Coriobacteriaceae bacterium
GGCCCCGCGAACGCAGCGCGCGGATGGAACCCGCCCTGCACGATGAGGTCATTTACGATTTCGTAGCACCAACCGACGCACGAGAACAGCATGAACAGGATGAACGTCGTGGCCAACGTCAGCGGCATGTCGCGTTTCGTGTTTTGCCCCATGGAAGCGTCCCTTCGCTTGTCTGGTGAAAGTGTACCGCCGTTTGGCTTATCATGCGTAGGGTGAACCGCAGAAGTGGAGGCATCATGGCGGAAACGTTTGACCCGGTAGAGTACATCAACACCCCCCGGTGGCGCAGCTCGCGGTTGGGGCTCGACCGCACGCGCGAATTGCTGGCGGGGCTTGGCAACCCGCAGGCGGGATTGCGTGTCGTGCACGTGGCGGGGACGAACGGCAAGGGCTCCACCTGCGCGTTTATCGCATCGATTCTGCAGGAAGCCGGTTACAAGGTGGGCTTGTTCACGAGCCCGTACATTATCGAGTTTGCCGACCGCATTCGCGTGAACGGGCAAAACATCGCGCCCGACGATTTGCTTGACGTGACGCTGGCCGTGCGCGACGTGGCCGAGGCCATGCCCGACCATCCCACCGAGTTCGAGCTGATGACAGCCGTGGCCTTCACCCATTTCTCGCGGCAAGGCTGCGACATCTGCGTGGTCGAGGTGGGCTTGGGCGGTCGTCTCGATTCCACGAACGTGGTGGAAGCCCCCGAGCTGTGCGTCATCACGCCCATCGCCCTCGACCACACCGCGCTGCTCGGCGACACGCTGGCAGCCATTGCAGGCGAGAAAGCGGGCATCGTGAAGCCGGGCGTTCCCGTGGTATCAGCGGTTCAGGAACCCGAGGCGCTCGACGTCATAGCAGCGTGTGCGCATGAGCAAAACGCGCCCTTGACCTGCGTGGAAGCAAATCAGATTACCGGCACGCCGGGCGATTTCTCGTACCGTGCGTGGAAGGGCCTCTCGCTCGGCTTGCTGGGAAGCTACCAGACCGAAAATGCCGCGACTGCGCTGGAAGCCATCGGTGTGTTGCGCGAACGGGGTTGGGAGATTCCGGATGCGGCGGTGGCGGCCGGCTTGGCGAACACCTATTGGCCCGGACGCTTCGAGGTGCTCGGCACCGATCCGACCTTCATCGTGGATGGTGGGCATAACCCCCAGGGCGCGCAGGTGCTTATCGAGTCGCTCGAGCAGCGCTATCCCGACCGTCCGGTGCTGTTCATCATGGGCGTGCTGGCCGACAAAGACTACCGTGCGATGGTGCGCCAGATCATGGGATACGCCTCTACGCGCATGTTCATCTGCATCGAGCCGCCGAACCCGCGGGCGCTGCCCACGGCCGAGCTAGCGCAGGCGGCCAACGAGGAGCTGCAGGTGCAAAACGACCAGGCGGCACGCGAGCACCCGTTTACTCGCCCGATTCACGAGGTGATGGTGCGCGAGGCGAAATCCATTCCCGCTGCGGTCGAGGCGTCGCTCGGCATCGCGCGCGACCTTTCCGACGACCGGCTGGTGCGCGACTCGAAGGCCGATCCGTTCAGCTGGTTGCTGGGCTGGGGCAAGTCTCCCACATACGTGAACCCCATCGTCGTGGCGTGCGGCAGCCTCTATTCCGTGGCCGACATTACCCGTGCGTACCGGGCCCTTACCGCCGGGGAGGAATAGGACGCGCGCCCGCTATTTCGGGTCATGCAAACTTTTTCAACTTACGGGACATTTGGGGCGCGATAACGGCGAAAAGAAGGGTCGAAACAGCCCAAAATGCAAACTTTTTCAACTTACGGGACATGAAATAACCGAATCATGTCCCGTAAGTTGAAAAAGTTTGCATTTTGGGCATTGCGGGGCCAGAATCAGGGGCATTTTGCTTTGCCGATGTCCCGTAAGTTGAAAAAGTTTGCATGCGGGCGAGTATGCGTCGGTTACTTGCGAAGCTGCAACACGATGAATGCGGCGAGCATGAGCACGAGACCGCCGGCATCGAAGATGATGAAGCGGAGGATGCCGCCGGCCATGAGGCTGCCGCCAAGCCCGGCGCCAACCAATTGCCAGAGAATCCACGACTCGCCTACCAACCCGATGAGCTGCTGGCATAGCACGACCACGAACAGCGCGCGGAAGCGCGTGGGGCTTGCGATGACGGCCGGGTAGGTAACGTTCCACATGAGGAAAGCCACGCCGAGCCCCGCGACCATCGCGTACGACTCGGGGGTGGGCGGCAGGCCGTAGCTCGGCGCGTACGATTCGGGCCAGGTGACGAATTGCACGGCGCACATCACATTCAAGAAGAACACGATTGCCACGGCGATGCGCGCAAACCAGATGGCTTTTCTTG
>SUUF01000135.1:2425-5297 GCA_015062635.1 Coriobacteriaceae bacterium
GCTTGCTGAATCGGATATCTCGGTCGTGGGCGCCTCCGAGGTCTACGCGGCCGAGGACGGCGAAGCCCCGCTCTACAGCGTGCGCGTGCGGTCGGGCGACCCCGATGCCGACCCCTCGGATGTGAGCAAGGAAGCGAGCGCGGCGGCGGCACAGGCCGATGCGGTGAAGACCGCAGGGCCGAACAAGCGCTTCCGCGCGCTGTCGGTCGACCCGATGGCTGCATACCAATACGAGCATAACGGGCGGTGGGATGCCGACGGCATTGGTGTGGGCTCGAACAACGTGCGCACGCTTGCATCGAGCACGGGCAACTCGGCGACGATAGCCGTCATCGATTCCGGCTTTCGCGCCAGCCACGTGGAGCTCAAGGGGAAGCTTTTGACAAATCTTGCATATAACGGAGTCACCGGTGAGGAGGGGCCTGCGGCCATCGGCACCGATAGCCACGACCACGGTACCGGCGTCGCCTCGGTGCTTGTCGGCAACCGCAAGAACGGATATGGCGGTTACGGCATGTGCGTGAACACCAAGGTCATTCCCATGACAGCAGCCGATGGCGAGGGCTACTTCGACGAGTCGTATGTCATCGCGTGCATCAAGCAGATCGAACGCCTGGTGGCAGCTGGCCAGGTGACCGACCTCCACGTGGTGGTGATGTCGTTTGGCGCGTGGTATTCGGAAGCCCAGCGCGAGGCCTGGAACATGGGGGTTGCGGGAAAAGACCTGCTCTACGATGCCATCAGGGGCCTGTACAGCAAATACGGCATCTTGTGCGTATGCGCGGGCGGCAATGGCAGCGGCAACAAGCGCCATGTCACCGGATATAACTACCCATCCGACTACCCGCAATGCGTGGCAGTGACGGCCTCCGACGACAAGGGCCGTAACTGCGTGTTTTCCGATGCCAATGCGCAGAAAGACCTGACGGCGCCGGGCGAGAACATCGTCGTTGCCTCGTCGCAAAGCGATACGGCTATCGACACCGGTGGCGAGGGAACCTCGTTTGCCGCGCCCATCGTCGCGGGCGCTATCAGCACGCTCATCCAGATCGACCCGTCGTTGACCCCTGCTGCCGCGTTGAAGCTGCTGAAGAAAACGGCCACGCCGGTGCCGAATAGCTCGGCATACCGATATGCGGCCGTCAACACGAACAACAAGGGAATCATCAACCTCGCGAAGGCGGCGTTTCAGGCCAGCGGCGAAGACGCGTATTGGAAGGGCATGAACGACATCGGGTCGGTTGCCGGCGTGAAGTACGGGTTCCGCGTGCTCACCGATGCCGAGGCTGCCACCCACAAGGCGGCGCTCACCGCACGGCCCGAGGCCATGAGCAACAAGGTCGAGCCCTTCACCTTCCCTTGCAAGGTGAAGCTCAGTGATGGTGTGAAATACCAGGTGACGGCGTTTCCCGACCGCGTGCTGAAAAAGGTGACGTTCACGAAGACGAAGTACCTGACGAAGAAGTCGCTGAAAAACTGCTTCAAGGGTGCGAAGCAGGTGAAGAAGGTCGTCATCAAGGTGAGCAAGAACCATAAGGTGAACGTGAAGTGGATGAAAAAGGTGAAGAAATACCTGAAGAAGAGCGTGGTGGGGGCCAAGGTCGTGAAGGTCGTGGCTGCCTGACAAACTCACCGGAGGGGTTTGTCAGGTCGATAGGCCCCGATGCACCTGACAAAAGTCCCGGAGGGGTTTGTCAGGTCTGTCGTGCGCGATATATCGCCGCCCCGAGCGCGGCGCGAAGCGTGGAGATGAAGAACTCCCGCGCTACGCCTGCACCCAACGGCGAATTTCGCGCCCGCGCAGATGGAGACGTTGTGGCAAGTGGCCGGTACGGCGCCTGCTAGGGTATACTTCGCAACCAGCAAATGCCCTTGGTGGACTTGGGCGGCGACATACTCCGAACCTGGTCAGGACCGGGAGGTAGCAGCCATAAGGGGTCACTGACGAGCGCCCAAGTCTACCAAGGGCATTCCTATGCTTGCAGGCGAATGGTTTTCCGTGTCGAAAGGGACACATGGGATTCATCGATTTCATACTCGCGTTCTTGCACGACCCCCGCACCGTCATTGCGGGCTGGATCGTGGCGCTTGGCCCTGGGCTGGTGTATGGCCCGCTGTTCCTGGTGGTGTTCATCGAGACCGGCGTCGTGGTGTTCCCGTTCCTGCCGGGCGATTCGCTGCTGTTCGCAGCGGGCGTGTTCAGCGCCGACGGAGGCGGCTTGAACATCGTGGCCACGCTGCTCGTGTTCTACGCGGCCGCCATCCTGGGCAACACCTCGAACTACTGGATAGCGCGCTTCTTCGGCAGCCGCATCCTCGACTCGGGCAAGGTGAAGGCGCTCACGCCGGAGCGCCTGGCCAAGCTCGACGAGTTCTTCGAGAAATATGGCGGCCTCACCATCGTCATCACGCGCTTCATGCCGTTCTTCCGCACGTTCGCCCCGTTCGTCGCGGGCACCGGCCATATGAACTTCGGCAAGTTCACGTTCTTCAACACCATCGGCGGCGTGGCGTGGGTGAGCCTGTTCGTGCTGGTGGGCTACTTCTTCGGCGGCGTGCCCTTCGTGCAGGAGCATTTCGAGGTCATCGTGCTGGGCATCGTCGGCGTGTCGGTGCTGCCCGCGTTCATCGGCGCCATCAAGACCGCCATGAACTCCCGCGCGCGCAAGCAGGCGGGCACCATCGACGAGGAAGTGCTCGCCGAGGCCCATGTGAAAGCCGCCGAGCGCCGTCGCAACCGCTAGTGGAAGGGCGCGACGTCGTCGACTCGCCTGCCGCCCGTGGTTAAAGGGCGGCAATCGCGTTACACTAGCGGGGCACGTTTTCCTTCATCGGAGGTTTTCATGACCGAATCGCTGTATCGGAAATACCG
>SUUF01000136.1:0-4014 GCA_015062635.1 Coriobacteriaceae bacterium
GACATGAAGATGGCGAGCAGCATGCCCGTGGCAACGGCGCCCGCCAGGAAGCCGCCGAGCATGGCCGGGTTGAAGCAACCGATGACGATGGGCACGACCACGGCGAGGATGCCGGGGAGCATCATCTCGCGCAGAGCGGACTGCGTGGAGATGCCGACGCACTTGTCGTATTCCGGCTCGGCCTTGTACTCCATGATGCCCGGAATCTCGCGGAACTGGCGACGGACTTCCTCGACCATCGCGTGGGCCGCGCGGGAAACGGCGCCCATGGTGAGGGCGGCGAACATGAAGGGCATCATCGCGCCGATGAAGATGCCGGCGACGATGAGCGGATCGGTGAGCGTGAGCGTGAAGCCGGGGATCTGCGCGTGCATCGTGGCCTGGTAGGACACGAACAGCGAGGTGGCAGCCAGGCCGGCGGAGCTGATGGCAAAGCCCTTGGCGATAGCAGCCGTCGTGTTGCCCACGGCATCGAGCGCGTCGGTGCGGTCGCGGATCTCCTCGGGGAGGCCGGCCATCTCGGCGATGCCGCCCGCGTTGTCGGCAACGGGGCCGTAGGCGTCGACGCCGATGGTAATGGCGGTGTTGGAAAGCATGCCGGTGGCAGCCAGACCCACGCCATAGAGGCCGGCGGCGATGCCGCCCATCTCGATATGGGCATTCGGGAAGGCATTGTTGCCGCAGATGAACGCGCCGATGATGGCGAGCGCCACGAGCAGGATGGGGGCGATGGTGGACAGCATGCCCGTGCCGAGGCCCTCGATGATGACGGTGGCGGCGCCGGTCTCGGCCGATTCCGCGATCTTATGAACCGGGTTGTAATGATCGGAGCAGAAGTACTCGGTGATCTTGCCGATGGCGATGCCGGCGATGAGGCCGCAGAGCACGGAGCCCATCAGCCACAGCGGCTGGGCGCCGTCGGCCTGGGAGTTCCAGATGGAGAAGATGCCCAGGATGACGAGGATCTCGAGGACAGCCGCCACGTAGGTGCCGCGGTTGAGCGCCTTGTGCAGCTCGGCGCCTTCCTTCGCGCGCACGGCAAACAGGCCGATGATCGAGGTGATGATGCCGCATGCGGAAATGCACACCGGGGTGACGAGCGCGAAGACGAAGTCCTGGGTGCTGAAGTAGCCGCCGATGGCGCCGAAGGTGGCCGCGAGAATCGTCGGGGCCAGGATGGAGCCGGTGTAGGACTCGAAGAGGTCGGAACCCATGCCCGCAACGTCGCCGACGTTGTCGCCGACGTTGTCGGCGATGGTGGCCGGGTTGCGCGGGTCGTCCTCGGGGATGCCCGCCTCGACCTTGCCGACGAGGTCGGCGCCGACGTCAGCGGCCTTGGTGTAGATACCGCCGCCAACACGGGCGAACAGGGCCACGGCGGAAGCGCCGGTGGCGAAGCCCTCGACCATGCCGATGCGCACGTGGATGAGCTCGGCGTCGGCCAGGTTGATGCCGAAGACGCACAGGATGAGCCACAGGGACAGGCCCATCAGCGCGAAGCTCGCGACGCACAGGCCCATGGTCAGGCCCGACTTGAAGCTGACGTTGAGCGCCTTGGCGACCGAATCCTCGGCCGCATGCGCGGTGCGCGTGTTCGCGCGGGTGGCCACATACATGCCCACATAACCGGCGGCAGCCGAAAGCACGGCGCCGGTGAGGAATGCCGCAGCCGTGATCCAGCTGAGCGCGAAGCCCATGACGACGGCGACGACAACGGCGAAAATGCCGAGCATCTTGTACTCGGCCTGCAGGAACGCCTGGGCGCCCTGCTGAATCTTGATGGAGATGCTGTTCATCTTGTCGGGACCCGGATCCTGCTTCAAGACCCAGGAGCCAAGATAACCCGCGGTGAGGATGCCCACAAGCGCGCAAATCGGGGCAATCCATGCTACAGCAGTAGTCACATCTACCTCCCTTACTCGTTACGAAACCAATTCCCCATTGTGCTTCCTGCGTGCCATCTTTGCGGGAAACACAATGAATGTGTCATTTTACAGAATTTGCGGGTGGACAGCGCCGAAAACACGATTTCAAAAACCTTACAATTCGCGAACGGCGCCAAGCAGCGGGTCAAACGCATCGCAACTCGGACGCGCTCGGCCTTCGAAAGGCGGGAAAACGAAAACCCGCAGGCGTGGGCCCGCGGGCTTCAAATCACCTCGAAGCATGTTGGCCGCATCGCCCGGCTAGCGTCGGATGCGGCGGTTCACGGCTAGTACACCTTGCAGCCCTTGTAACCGCGACACACTTGGCACGCCACGCCGACGCACACGTCGCCCCACATCATTCCGCCGTTGATCTGGTCGAGCTCTTCTTCGGAAAGCTCGTAGCCCGCTTCCTGCGCGAGCGCGAGAATCTCCTCGGGGGTCTTCGCGCTACGTGCGCGCTCTTGCTGCTCAGGCGTCAATTCTTCGAAATTCATGTTTGCTCCTTCCATAGTTCTGCCTTGCCAGCTCCCCTATCTCATATTCATACGCACCGGAGCACAATCTCGTCTCGAAAGAACCGCAGCCCCCCTGCGCGAACCGAAGGGGGGCTGCCATTCTGCACCAGCGCTACCGGGCAAGGCGTTAGGAGATGAGCGAGAGGTAGCGCTCGCCGGTATCGGGCAGCAGGGCCACGATGGTCTTGCCGGCGAATTCGGGGCGCTGCGCCAAACGGACGGCCGCGGCGGTTGCGGCTCCGGACGAGATGCCCACGAGGATGCCGAGCTCATGCGAGAGCCGGCGCTGGAAGGCGTATGCATCGTCGGTGTGGACGGGGATCACCTCATCGACCACCGCGAGGTCCATCGTGTCGGCGACAAAGCCGGGCGCGATGCCCTGGATGCCGTGCTTGCCCGCCGGCTTGCCGGCGAGGACCTGCGATTCCTCGGGCTCGACCGCGAACACCTTCACGTCGGGCTTCTGCTCGCGCAGGTACTTGCCCGCGCCCGAGACCGTACCGCCGGTGCCCACGCCGGACACGAACGCGTCGATGTCGCCATCGGTGTCGGCCCAAACCTCGGGGCCGGTGGTCTGGTAATGGATTTGCGGGTTCACCGGATTCACGAACTGGCCTGGCGCGAAGCTGTCGGGGGTCGAGGCGAGCAGTTCCTGCTGCTTGCGGTTGGCTCCCGGGATTCCCTCGGAACCCGGGGTCAGCACGAGCTCGGCACCGTAGGCCGCGATGAGGTTGCGGCGCTCGACGCTCATCGTCTCGGGCATCGTGATGACGAGCTTGTATCCGCGGGCGGCCGCGAGCATCGCGAGGCCGACGCCGGTGTTGCCCGAGGTCGATTCGATGAGCGTCGTCCGACCCGGGGCGATTATGCCGCGCTCTTCGGCGTCATCGAGGATCGCCTTCGCGATACGGTCCTTCACCGACCCGCCGGGATTGAAGAACTCGACCTTGCCGAGGATGCGCGCCTTGCCGTCGGCAAGGGCCGAGATGTCCACGAGCGGGGTGCCGCCGATGAGTTCGTCGATGTGCTGGTAGATTCTAGCCATGTCATGTCTCCATTCTAATTCCTAGTTATTGGCTATGTTTTACGGGGTTCAATCTACCCCCTTTGGCGCAGCCGGTCAAACAGGCATTTCCGATGCCCGGCTACCGGAATATTCGAACACCAGGATACCGCTTCCCCGGCATGATGGCGCCCTTTCTCGCATGATGCGCACGTTCCCGACGAGCGGTTGGCGATATACTGGGGCGAAACACTATCTATGCCAGACAGATATGTATCGCGAGGAGGAACCATGGACGGCAGCACCCTCGTCCTGTGCTTCGGCGAGATAATGATGCGCCTCTCGCCGAAAGACCACCTGCGGCTCGAGCAGGCCGCGGAATTCGACGCGCGCTACGGCGGCGCCGAAGCCAACACCGCGCTGAGCCTGGCATATCAGGGCGACCGCAGCGCCTATGTCTCGGTGGTTCCGCCAAACCGCATCGGCGACTGCGCCCTGCGCAGCATCGCGGCCTATGGCGTCGACACGTCGCGCGTCATCCGCACGGGCGATAGGCTCGGCGTCTATT
>SUUF01000136.1:4114-5291 GCA_015062635.1 Coriobacteriaceae bacterium
CTCCCGGCCGCCGAGGTGACGTTTCGCACGCCTTGCGCCGCAGCGTGCATCGATGCGATGCGCGAGGCCGAGCCCCAGATGTGCGTGGGGGCCGGAACCGTGACCGACATCGCGCAAGCCGACGAGGCCCTGCGCCGCGGCGCGCAATTCATCGTGTCGCCCGGCCTGAGCACCCCGGTGGTCGCCCACATCCTCGAGGCCGGGATCCCCGCGCTGCCGGGCACCGTCACCCCGAGCGAGGTGATGGCGGCGGAAGCGCTGGGGCTGTACGTGACCAAGTTCTTCCCCGCCGCGCAATTCGGCGGACTCGGCACCATCACAGCGCTGTCCGCGCCGTTTCGCCGGCATCGCTTCATGCCCACCGGCGGCATCTCGCCGCATAACGTGCGCGACTACCTCGCCTGCCCGGCGGTCATCGCCTGCGGCGGCACCTGGATGGTGAAGCCGCAGCTCTTCGCCGACAGCGACTTCTCACGCGTGGAGCAGCTTGCCCGCGAGGCCGCGGCCCTGCGCGAGCCATAGGGTACGTCGAGGCGCATGCGCCTCTCTTGAAAGGATGAGACTATGAGCAACATCATCGACAGCTTCCGGCTCGACGGAAAGGTCGCGCTCGTCACGGGCGGCGCTTACGGCATCGGCTTCGCCATCGCCGAGGCGCTCGCGCAAGCCGGCGCGCGCATCGCCTTCAACTGCCGCGGCCAGCACCATCTGGATGAAGCGCTCGCCGACTACCGCGCAGCCGACATCGAGGCGCACGGCTACCTCGCCGACGTCACCGACGAGCAGCAGGTCGCGCAGCTCGTCGCGCAAATCGAAGCCGACCTCGGGCCGGTCGACATCCTCGTGAACAACGCCGGCATCATCAAGCGCATCCCGATGCTCGAGATGAGCGCCGACGATTTCCGCCAGGTGGTCGACGTCGACTTGAACGCCCCGTTCATCGTCTCGAAGGCGGTGCTTCCGGGCATGATCGAGAAAGGCCACGGCAAGATCATCAACATCTGCTCGATGATGAGCGAGCTCGGGCGCGAGACGGTCGCCGGCTACGCCGCGGCGAAGGGCGGCTTGAAGATGCTCACCCGCAACATCTGCTCGGAATTCGGCGAGCACAACATCCAGTGCAACGGCATCGGCCCCGGCTACATCGCCACGCCCCAGACCGCGCCGCTGCGCGAGC
>SUUF01000023.1:0-6658 GCA_015062635.1 Coriobacteriaceae bacterium
GGGTCCCACGCCGTGTAGCCGCGGGCCTCGAACGTGGCGCGGATGCCGCCCGATGGGAAGCTCGACGCATCGGGTTCGCCTTGGATGAGTTCCTTGCCCGAAAACGTCATGATGGCCCGCCCGTTGGCCTGCGGATTGATGAACGCATCGTGCTTTTCAGACGTGATGCCCGAAAGCGGCTGGAACCAATGCGTGTAGTGCGTGGCTCCATGGGCGACCGCCCATTCCTTCATCGCGTGCGCGACGACGTTCGCCACCTCGAGGTCAAGGGGCTTTCCCTCCTTGATCGTCTTCGACAGCGTCTTATATGTACCCGACGGCAGCATTTCCTGCATCGTATGGTCGTTGAATACGAGCATGCCGTATTCTTCGGCAATCCGTCCCATGGCGTTCGTCCTTTCCTTGGTTGCACAATCGGACCATCTCGACGATACGGCGAGTATGTTTCGTGTGTTTTTCCTCTTCAGCTCGAAACGTCGTATTAACGATGCCGAAACGTTGCCGCAATACGCCAAACGCAGAATATGCAAGGAAGCAAATGAGCGGGGAAACAAGCCGCGAAACGCGGCGCGAGAACGAGGTGCGATGGCGACGAACGTGTTTCCGGAAGAGCGACCCGACCGGCTGGAGGAGGCATGCGCCGTATTCGGCGTGTATGCTCCGGGTGAAGATGTGGCTCGTTTGACCTGTTTCGGCTTGCAGGCATTGCAGCACCGCGGACAAGAAAGCGCCGGCATCGCCGTCGGCGACGGCGAGACTATCCTCATCCACAAAGATCTCGGCCTCGTCGACCAGGTATTCGACGAGGAGACCCTTTCGCATCTGGCGGGCGATATCGCCATCGGCCACACCCGGTATTCCACAGCCGGCGGCGGCGGTTGGACAGCCGCCCAGCCGCATGTTTCCGCAATCGACGACGAGCTCATCGCGTTGGCCCATAACGGAACGCTCGTCGACACGAAACCGCAGCGGGCATGGCTCGCAAACGAGGGAGTGCAACTATACAGCCACACTGACAGCGAGGTGGCAGCGCGCACCATCGGCGTCGACACCCGCCGCACCGGCCATATCCGCAGCGGCATCCGCCTGATGATGCAGCAGCTGCACGGCGCCTACGCCATCGTCCTCGTCACGCCCACGGCGCTGTATGCGTTTCGCGACCCGAACGGCATCAGGCCGCTTTCGCTGGGCCGGCTTCCCGGCAATCGCGGGTGGGTCGTGGCAAGCGAAACCTGCGGGCTCGACGCCATCGGAGCCGATTTCGTGCGCGACATCGAGCCGGGCGAAATCCTGAAGGTGAGCGCCGACGGCGTGGAATCGGAGCAGGGCGTTGCACCGAGCCGGCGGGCGAGCTGCATCTTCGAATATGTGTACTTCGCGCGCCCCGACAGCATAATCGACGGCGAGGTGGTATATCACGCGCGCCGCCGCATGGGACGCATACTCGCCGGCGAAGCCCCGGCAGATGCCGACCTCGTTCTCGGCGTGCCCGATTCCGGCATTCCCCCCGCCATCGGCTACGCGGAACGCAGCGGCATCCCCTACGCCGATGCCATCGTGAAGAACCGCTACGTCGGGCGCACCTTCATCCAGCCGACGCAGGAAATGCGCCAGATGGGCATCCGCATCAAGCTGAACCCCCTGCCCTCGCTCATCCGCGGGAAGCGGCTCGTGGTCATCGACGACTCCATCGTGCGCGGCAACACCTCGAAACGCCTGGTGGCGATGCTGCGCGCGGCGGGAGCAGCCGAGGTGCATTTGCGCATCGTGAGCCCCGAGGTGCTGTGGCCGTGCTTCTATGGCATCGACACCGACACGCAAGACCAGCTGATTTCCGCCAACATGACCCACGATGACGTATGCACGTACATCGGTTGCGATTCGCTCGCGTTCATCAGCCTCGCCGGACTGCATCGCGCGGTTCGTGCCGACCATGCCGGCTTCTGCGATGCCTGCTTCAGCGGCGACTATCCCACGCCTATCCCCGAATCGCTGAAACGGAAGGGCTTCCTGCCTGGGAATGAGTCGGAGGACGTTCCTTCGACTCATTTTGCATCCGCCACCCACGCGAAGGAGTAATCCATGAGCGAACTTTCAAAACGCCTGCTCGCCAACACGTCGAAGCCCGAGCCGCAGCCGGCATTGCTTGCACTCGAAGACGGCACGACGTTCACGGGAACGGCCTGCGGTGCCACCGGCGAGGTGTTCGGCGAGATTTGCTTCAACACCTCGCTCGAAGGGTATCTCGAGGTCATCACCGACCCCTCGTACGCCGGCCAGATCGTGACGATGACATATCCGCAGATTGGCAACTATGGCGTGAACCTCGACGACATCCAAGCCGCTCACCCCGCGCTGCGGGGTCTCGTCGTACGAGATTTGTGCTTCACGCCGTCGAATTGGCGCAGCCAGCTGTCGCTTCCGGCGTATTTGCAGCAGGAAGGCGTGGTCGCCATAGAAGGCGTCGACACCCGTGCGCTCGTACGGCATGTGCGCGAGCACGGGGCCATGAAGGCGGTCCTTTCGACCGAAGACCTCAATGCGGATAGCCTTGTCGCAAAAGCGCAGGCCAGCGCATCGATTGTCGGGCAAAACCTGGCGCAAGCCGTCTCGTGCGCCGAACCGTATTCATTCGGCACCGGCGACGCACCCGACGGGAAAGCGTTCGCGCTTTCCCCCGCCAACCCCACCCGATACCGCGTCGTCGCATACGACTGCGGCGTGAAGCGCTCGATTCTGGAGGGACTCACGCGCGTGGGCTGCGACATTCGGGTAGTGCCGTGGAACACCCCCGCCGCTGACGTGCTTGCGATGGAACCCGATGGCGTTTTCCTTTCGAACGGCCCCGGCGACCCCGATGCCGTCGTGGAGACCTACCGCCAGGTAGAACAGCTGCTCGGGAACGTGCCCCTGTTCGGCATCTGCCTGGGACACCAGATGATCTGCAAAGCCGCGGGCGCGCAGATGGAGAAGCTGAAATACGGGCACCGTGGCGGCAACCAACCCGTAATGAACCTCCTGACCGGCCGCGTCGAGATAACCGCCCAGAACCACGGTTTCAACCTGGTGTTCGCAAGCCTCGGCACGCCGGTGGATGAGTCGGAGGACGTCCCTTTGGCTCATTCCATCGTTCGCAATGACCGGTTCGGCCGCATACAGCTGACGCACGTGAATCTGAACGACGGCACGCCCGAGGGAATCGCATTCCTCGACATCCCGGCGTTCTCGGTGCAGTACCACCCCGAGGCTAACCCCGGACCGACCGATGCGCACTACCTGTTCACCGCCTTCACGCGCCTGATGGACGGACGGCCCGACTACCTGGACATCGACATCGCCCGCGACCGTTTGGCGGGTTGGAGCTTTTAGACGAATCGGGCAACACGAACGAGGAGCACACCATGCCCAAAAGAAGTGACATCCACACGATTCTCGTCATCGGGTCGGGGCCAATCATCATCGGCCAAGCATGCGAATTCGACTATTCGGGCGCCCAAGCATGCAAGGTCTTGCGCGAGGAGGGCTATCGCGTCGTGCTCGTGAACAGCAACCCCGCCACGATCATGACCGACCCGGGGCTTGCCGACCGCACCTACGTCGAGCCCATCACAGCCGCGTTCGTCGAGAAGGTCATCCAAGCCGAGCATCCCGAAGCCCTGCTGCCAACCCTCGGCGGTCAAACCGCGCTGAATGTCGCGGTCGAACTCGCAGAATCGGGCGTGCTCGAGCGGTATGGCGTCGAGATGATCGGCTGCTGCCTCGAAGCCATCCAGCGGGGCGAAAACCGCAAGCTCTTCAACCATTGCATGGAGGAACTGGGCATACAGACCGCACGCTCGGGTTATGCCTACTCGGTCGAAGATGCCCTGCGCATCGTTCGGGAAATCGGATATCCCGTCGTGCTGCGACCCTCGTTCACGCTTGGCGGCGCCGGCGGCGGCATCGCGCGCGACGAGGAAAGCCTCGTACGCATCGTATCGCAGGGTATCGAGCTGTCTCCCGCCAGCGAGGTGCTCGTGGAAGAGAGCATCGAAGGCTGGAAGGAATTCGAGATGGAGGTCGTGCGCGACCACGTCGGCAACGGCATCATCGTGTGCTCCATCGAGAACCTCGACCCGATGGGCGTGCATACCGGCGACTCGATCACGGTCGCACCCGCCCAGACCCTCTCCGACATTGAATACCAGCGCATGCGTGCGGCCTCGCTCGCCGTGCTCGAGAAGGTCGGCGTGCAAACCGGCGGCTCGAACGTCCAGTTCGCGGTGAACCCGCGCGATGGGCGCATGGTCATCATCGAGATGAACCCGCGCGTCTCGCGTTCGTCGGCGCTCGCATCGAAGGCCACGGGATTCCCCATCGCGAAGGTGGCGGCCCGTCTGGCGGTCGGGTACACCTTGCCCGAAATCGCCAACGACATCACGAAGGTCACATCGGCGTGCTTCGAGCCGAGCATCGACTATTGCGTCGTGAAAGCCCCGCGGTTCGCCTTCGAGAAGTTCAAGGATTCCGATGACACGCTTTCCACGCGCATGAAGGCCGTGGGCGAGGTCATGGCCATTGGGCGCACGTTCGAGGAGGCGCTCGGTAAGGCGCTGCGCTCCCTCGAGAACGGGCGCGCCGGACTCGGCGTCGATGGCCACACGCGGGCTTCGGAAACCAAGGAAGGCTATGCCGCCTTACTCGAGCGGCCGACAAGCGACCGTATCGTGTTCGTGGGCTGTGCGCTGCGCTGCGGATGGACGCCTGCCGAGGTGCACGCGATAACAGGCATCGACCGATTTTTCCTCGACCGCATGGCCGATGTCGTCGCCGTGCAGGAGGCGCTGCGCGGCGTGCGCATTGATGACGTGGACGCCGATGCGTTCCGCGTCGCGAAGCGCTATGGGCTTTCCGACGCGCAAATCGCCTTCCTCACCCATTCCCCCGAAATCGTCGTGCGCACCCGCCGCAAGGCACTCGGCGTTGTCCCCACGTTCAAGACGGTCGACACCTGCGCCGCGGAATTCGAGAGCTCGACGGCTTATCACTACAAGACATACGAGGTCGAGTCGGAAGACATTCCCCCGGCGCATTCCCCCGCAGCTTCCAAACCCAAAGCCGTCATCCTCGGCGCCGGCCCGAATCGCATCGGACAAGGCATCGAATTCGACTATTGCTGCGTGCATGCGAGTTACGCGCTACACGAGCAGGGTTTCGAGACCATCATGGTGAATTGCAACCCCGAGACGGTCTCAACCGACTACGACACCTCCGACAAGCTCTATTTCGAGCCCCTCACGTTCGAAGACGTGATGGACATCATCGACGTGGAGCAGCCCGACGGCGTCGTGGCCACGCTCGGCGGCCAGACGCCGCTGAAGCTTGCCCGCCAGCTCGAGGAAGCGGGCGTTCCCCTGATGGGAACGGGGGCCGACGCCATCGACCTCGCCGAAGACCGCGACCGGTTCGCCGCCCTGCTCGATGGGATGAACATCCTGTACCCGCCCGCCGGCGATGCCTCGACTCTCGACGAGGCCGTGCGCGTGGCAAAGGGCATCGGGTTCCCGCTGCTCGTGCGTCCGAGCTACGTACTCGGCGGACGCGGCATGGCCATCGTCTACGATGTGCCGCAACTGCGCCGTTACATGGCCGAGGCGGCGAAGATCTCGCCCGACCATCCCGTGTACCTCGACAAGTTCCTCGAATCGGCAATCGAAGTCGACCTCGATTGCGTTTGCGACGGCGATGACGTCTACATCGGCGGCGTGATGGAGCATATCGAAGAAGCGGGCATCCATTCCGGCGATTCCGCTTGCTGCATCCCGCCGTTCTCGCTTTCCGATTCACTCGTGGCGCAGCTGCGCGACATCGCCTGGCGCTTGGCCATCGGCATCGGCGTGCATGGCCTGCTGAATATCCAGTTCGCCGTGAAAGACCAGGTGGCCTACGTAATCGAAGCGAACCCGCGCGCAAGCCGCACCGTCCCGTTCGTCTCGAAGGCAACCGGCGTGCCGCTCGCCAAGGTTGCAGCCCGCGTGATGGCCGGCGAACAGCTTGCCAACATGGACCTTCCGCCCGACACGCGCGAACTGGGACATTGCGCGGTGAAGGAAGCCGTGATGCCATTCGGCCGCTTCCCCGGGTCGGATGTCGTCTTGGGACCCGAGATGAAATCGACCGGCGAGGTGATGGGGATCGCCCCGACCTTCCCCGCCGCTTACGCGAAGACGCAGCTAGCGATTTCTTACGACCTGCCTGATGCGGGTGCCGTATTCGTGAGTGTCGCCGACCGCGACAAGCGCTCGATTGTCTCGATTGCGCGCGACTTCGCGCGGCTCGGCTTCGAGGTCGTGAGCACCGGGGGCACCGCAAAGACGCTCGCCGCGTCGGGCGTGGCATGCCGGAAGGTGAACAAGATAGGCGTCGGGCATCCCGATATCGCCGACATGATTGCCGAAGGTGAAGTGAGATTGATGGTGAACACCCCGTTCGGCCATGGTTCACGCGGCGATGGCTACAAGTTGCGCCTGGCGGCCGTGCGCCATGGCGTGACCTACGCGACCACCATAGCCGCCGCCCAAGCCCTCGCCGCCGCGATGGAGGTCGCCCGCGCCGACGGCCTGCACATCGTCGCCCTCCAAGACCTCCCCCAATGGTGAATGAGTCGGAGGAACGTCCT
>SUUF01000023.1:6758-18165 GCA_015062635.1 Coriobacteriaceae bacterium
AGGAACGTCCTCCGACTCATTTCTTTTTGAAATCGGTCATCGAGCGTATTTACATTGCCTTCGGCATGGGCCACGCTAATTTACCCATCTCATGTTTCCCGTTGTCTGCGAGGCAATTATGAGCACTAAATACCGTAAGCAGAGCGACGCCGATCTTTATCACGTAACCATACGAGGAGTAGCAAAACAGATCATTTTCGAAGACGATGAAGACCGACGGTTTTTCGGCAAGCGCATGAGGCTATTGCTGGCCGAATGCGATGTGAAGCTGTACGCCTGGTGTTTCATGAGCAATCATGTGCATCTTCTCCTCAAATCTGGCATCGGGAACGTAACCGCTTTCATGAGAAAACTCCAGACGAGCTATGCCATGTATTTCAACAAGCGGCATGACCGCACGGGGCACCTCTTCCAGCATCGGTTCGACAGCGTGCCCATAGAAACCGACGAACAACTCTTGACCACTGTTCGCTATATACATAGGAATCCTGAAGATATTCCGGGGCAAGAATTCGATGCGTATGAATGGAGCAGCTATCGCGAGTATCTGAACCATCCGTTCATCTCGGAAACAGCGTTCGTCATGACGGTGTTCGGAAGCCGGGATGCCTTCATATTGTTTCACCACTCATGGGCGCCGGATTCCAGGAAAGCACGCGATATCCATCCAACATGCAAGGCCGTTTCCGACAAGGAAGCCATAGAGCTCGCAAAAGATTTGCTCGGCGTAGGGTCGATTTCAGCTATTGCTTCATTCGACAAGCAAGAGCGCAACCGCTGCCTCACCACGCTGAAGCGGAATGGGCTTCCGATAGCGCAGATTGCCCGAATCACCGGAATCGGCCGCAACATCGTCCAACGCGCCAAGCAATGAAGCGGAATGAGTCAAAGGAACGTCCTTTGACTCATTTTTGTCTTTGACTCATATGGCTACAGGGCGCGGATGCGGCGAATGGCTTCTTGGGCCGATTCCCGGGTACCGAAGGCGGTGAGGCGGAAATAGCCTTCGCCGCTCGGCCCGAAACCCGAACCGGGGGTCCCGACTACCTGAACCGATTCGAGCAGCTGGTCGAAGAAATCCCACGAACTGCAGCCGTCTGGCGTCTTGAGCCAAATATAGGGCGCGTTTTCCCCACCCGAAACCGTATAGCCGGCGCTGCGCAGGCCCTCGAGGATGATGCGGGCGTTTTCCATATAGGACGAAATCTGCGCCTGCGTCTCGCAGCGCCCGCGTTCGCTGTACACTGCCTCTCCGGCACGCTGGACGATATACGGCGCCCCGTTGAACTTGGTGCCATGCCGGCGTGCCCACAGCCCGTGCATCGACACGCCGTTCGCATCTTTCAGGTCGCGCGGAACCACCGTGTAACCAAGGCGCGTTCCCGTGAAACCGGCGTTCTTCGAGAAGCTGCGTATCTCGATGGCACATGTGCGCGCACCGTTGCATTCATAGATGGAATGGGGAAGCATCGGGTCGGCGATATACGCCTCGTAGGCGGCGTCGTATACGATTACCGCCCCATGCTCGTTAGCGTAATCGACCCACGCCTGCAAATGCGGCTTGTCGATGACGGCGCCCGTCGGATTGTTGGGGAAGCACAGGTAGATGAGGGAGACATCCGCATCGGGTCCGGGCAACTCGGGCGTGAACCCGTTTTGCTGCGTGCAGGGCATGTAGGTCACATCGCTCCACAGCCCGGTAGACGCGTCGTAGGTGCCCGTGCGTCCAGCCATCACATTGGAATCGACATAGACCGGATACACCGGATCGCACACGGCTATGCGGGCATCGGCGCTGAATATCTCCTGGATATTGCCCGAATCGGACTTCGCGCCATCGCTCACGAACACCTCGTCGGGATATACGAGCGCGCCCCGCGCCGCGAAGTCGTGCTCCGCGATGGCCTGGCGAAGGAAGTCGTATCCGAGGTCGGGCGCGTACCCCCGAAACGATTGCGCCTCGGCCATTTCATCGACCGCAGCATGCAATGCCTCCACGACCGCCGGTGCAAGGGGCTGCGTCACATCGCCGATGCCTAAACGCACGATGCGACCCGCCTTGTCGGGATTCCGCTCGCAATACTCCGAAACCCGGGACGCTATTTCTGAAAACAGGTAATTACCCGGGAGTTTCAAATATGCCTCGTTTGCCTTGAACATCGCTTTCTCCTTGCTTTCGCCGCAGATAGAAGGGCTGACAACGTGGCCTCCCACCAGCTCATTGCACAATCATCACCAATCGGGATCTACCTTGTGGGGCGGCACGTCTTCGCCGCAGGCGCCCACATCCATCTCGCCCTCGAAAACCGTGGTCGCCGGGCCAGTCATGAACACGCGGTTCAGCACCCGATTCCATCGCACGACCAAATCGCCGCCCAGCAGGTGGACAGTCACCTCGTTTTCGGTCAGGCCATTCAGGATGCACGCCACGGCCGTCGCGCAGGCGCCAGTGCCACACGCCAGCGTCTCGCCAGTTCCCCGCTCCCACACGCGCATATTCACCTCAGAACGGTTCAGTACCTGGACGAATTCCGCATTCACGCGCCGGGGGAACGCCGGGTGGAACTCGAACGGCTGCCCGATTTCCTCCACGGGAAAGCCCGCTGTTTCATCGACGAACACGACGGCATGGGGGTTTCCCATCGACACGCAAGTCATCGCGAATCGCCTGCCCGCCACCTCGATCGGCTCGCCCACAGCATGGCCACCGCCTGCAACCACGGGAATGTGGGCGGAGTCGAGCACGGGCTCGCCCATGTCGACGGTCACCGATGCGACGACGCCGCCTTCCACGTGAAGCGCAAGATGCTTCACCCCGGCAAGCGTGTTCACGTCGACCTCGGTCTTGTCGGTGAGCCCGTGGTCGAACACGTACTTCCCCACGCACCTGATGCCGTTGCCGCACATCTCGGAACGGCTCCCGTCGGCATTGAACATCTCCATGAAGAAGTCGGCTCTCGCCGAGGGCCGGATGAGGATGAGGCCGTCGGACCCGATGCCGAAATGCCGGTCGCTCACCAGCTGCGCAAGCGACGCGGGATTGTCCACGACCTCCTCGAAGCAGTTCACATACACGTAATCGTTGCCGATTCCCTGCATCTTCGTGAATCTCACGTCCGTTCCTTTCCGCAACGCAAAAATGAGTCGGAGGGCGTTCCCCCGATTCATTCCCTCGTTCGCTATCCCAGCAGTTCATCTGCGACTTCGCCCGCCACCTGCAGGGCATCGGCCATCGCCCGAGCCACCAGCGTGGCGCCAAGGCGCGCATCGCCGGCAAGCCGCACGTTTTCAAACGGCTTGAAGGCATCGACCGTATCGCGCTCGGCGCCGGTGAAGCCCTTGGCTATGAGCACCAGCTGTGCAGGAACCTCGTCGATCTCGCCGCGGGTCGCGATATCCTGCACCTGCACCGCCGCCACGGCACCGGCGCCATCGTCCGCGAACCCCACGGTGTCGGTCGAGAACAGGCGCGGGTCGGCCCCAAGCAGCTCCTCGGCCTCGTGCTGGCCATACGCCTGCGCATACACGTTTCGCGGACCAGGCCAGGCCATGCGACCATCGATTTCGCGCGGCGGGCGCGATGCGCGGATGATCTGGCGCACACTGCGGGCACCTTGACGCAGCGCCGTGGCCACGCAATCGACGCCCGTATCGCCGCCGCCGATCACCGCGACGTCCTTTCCCTGGGCGGTGATGCCCGGTGCACGGTCGTCGAGCAGCGCCCGCGTCGCTTCCGAAAGGTATTCGACGGCAAAATGGACGCCCGCGAGGTTTGCCCCCGGCACCTCGACGCGCCGCGGCGTTCGCGAACCGCACGCCAGCACGACCATCGCCGATTCTTCGGTGATTTCGGCAGCCTGTTCCGCCGCATCGACACCGCACACGAACTCGATGCCGCTCTCGCACATCAGGTCGATCCGACGCGCAACCACCCATTTCGGCAGCTTCATGTTGGGAATGCCATACATCAGCAACCCGCCGGGCTGCTCATCGCGCTCGTACACCCGCACCCGCAGACCGCGGCGCGCGAGCTCCCACGCCGCTGCCAAGCCCGCTGGACCCGAGCCGATCACGCTCACGAGCGGTGCAGTGGGCATAGCGGCCGGAAGCGGCTCCATACCCGCATCCCAGCGGTAATCGGAAAGGGCGCGCTCGTTGTCGTGGATGGTCACAGCATCGTCGTTGAGCCCCAAGTTGCAAGCCGTCTCGCACGGTGCCGGGCATACGCGCCCGGTAAACTCGGGAAACGGATTGGTGAGCGCCAAGCGGGCAGCCGCCTCATCCCATCGGCCCCGATACAGCAAGTCATTGGTCTCGGGAATGAGGTTGTGAAGCGGGCAGCCCGTGGCTTGCCGCGCCCCGTTGAATTGCAGGCCGCTCTGACAGAACGGGACGCCGCAATTCATGCAGCGACTTGCCTGAACGCACTGCTCGCCCGGCGTCAGGACGACCACGATGTCGTCGAAATCGCCAACCGCCTCGCTTGCCGGGCGTTCGCGATGTGCAACGCGCCCGTACTGAAGAAATGCTCCTGGCTTGCCCATGTTCACCTTCCCTCACACGCCCGGCAAGCCCGTAGGCTCCGGCGCAATCGATCCTTCGCGGCGTTTAGCGCTGTGCTGCAGCGGCAGGTTCTCTCGGCGCCGCGGCAGGCGCCCCGTTTCTCATCTCGAAAGCCCGCTCGACGGCCGCATCGTGGCTCAAGCCCTGCGATTCAAGCTGTTCAGTCAACGCGATCATCTGCGCATATTCCCGCGGAACCACCTTCACGAAGCACGAGACGATATCGTCGAACTGGTACAGCAGCTTCGCGCCGAGCGCGCTTCCCGTGCGTCGCGTATGCTCGTCGATGAGCGCACGAATGCGCGCGAGCTCATCGCGCGCCGGAGCTTCGAGGTCGACCATTTCGCGATTGCACCGGCCCGCTAACGTATGCTCGGCATCGTACACGTAGGCGATGCCACCGCTCATGCCTGCGGCGAAATTCAAGCCCACCTCGCCAAGCACAAGCACGATACCGCCGGTCATGTACTCGCATCCATTGTTGCCAACGCCTTCCACCACCAGCGTCGCGCCCGAATTGCGCACCGCGAAGCGCTGGCCAGCCACACCGCACACGAATCCGCGGCCGCCGGTGGCACCATAGAAGGCAACGTTGCCCGCGACGATGTTCTCTTCGGGCCGATAGGTTGCCGTGCGCGCCGGCGCCACCGACACGATGCCGCCCGAAAGCCCCTTGCCCAAGAAGTCATTCGCCTCGCCCTCGATGTTCAACGTGATGCCCGCCGGCAGGAAGGCACCGAAGCTCACGCCAGCCGAGCCGGTGCAATCTACCGTGAGCATCTCATCGGGAAGGCCGTCGGCATGGCGCCGCGTCACCGCCGCACCGAGCATCGTGCCGACGCACCGGTTGGTGTTCGCGACGTCAATGTGGAAGCGTTGCGTCGAAAGCGTCTTTCGGGAAGCGCGTGTATACGGTACGAGCAACGTCGCATCGAGCGTCTGGGGCAACGTGTCTTCCGGCGCGCACGACGACAGGAAATGCGGGCAATCGGCCCCGGGAATCGAGCGGCCGTATTCGACCTGCGCCTTCGCGAGCAGCGGGGAAAGGTCGACCAAACGCGCCTTCCAGCTGCGCGCCGCATGGTGTTGGCGCAGGCATTCCGCATGTCCTACCATTTCCTCGACGGTCGCGAAACCCAGCTGCGCCATGATGCGGCGCAGCTGCTCGGCCACCATCATCATGAAATTCACGACGTATTCCGGCTTGCCATGGAAGCGGCATCGCAAGCGGCCGTTTTGCGTCGCGATGCCCACCGGGCACGTGTCTTGCTGGCAGTCGCGCTGCATCAAGCAGCCCATCGCCACCAGCGGCATCGTCGCGAACCCGAATTCCTCGGCGCCGAGCAGGCAGGCGATGGCCACATCGCGGCCGTCCATCAGCTTGCCATCGGCCTCGAGCACCACGCGCGAGCGCAGGCCGTTGCGCAGCAGGGTCTGCTGGGTTTCAGCCAAGCCGAGCTCGAGTGGCAGGCCCGCATGGTAAATCGAGTCGCGCGGCGCGGCGCCGGTTCCGCCATTCGATCCGGAAACCAGAATCTTGTGCGCCCCGCCCTTCGCGACGCCGGTCGCGATGGTGCCCACGCCGGCTTCGGCAACGAGCTTCACCGAGATGCGCGCCCGCGGGTTCGCGTTCTTCATGTCGAAGATGATCTCGGCCAGGTCTTCGATGGAATAGATATCGTGATGCGGCGGCGGCGATATCAGGCCGACACCCGGGGTGCTGCGACGCGCGCGGGCGATCCACGGCCACACCTTGCCGCCCGGCAGGTGGCCGCCCTCGCCGGGCTTCGCGCCCTGCGCCATCTTGATCTGGATCTCGTCGGCGCTCATCAGGTAGCGACTCGTCACGCCGAAGCGGCCCGACGCGATTTGCTTGATGGCCGAACGCCTGCTGTCGCCATTCGGAAGCGTCGTCTCGCGCGCCGGGTCCTCGCCGCCTTCGCCGCTGTTTGAGCGGCCATGCAAGCGGTTCATCGCGATGGCCAGGCATTCGTGCGCTTCCTGCGAAATCGATCCATAGCTCATCGCACCGGTGTTGAAACGCTTGACGATCTCGCTTGCCGGTTCCACCGCTTCAAGCGGGATCGGCGTACCCGTCGGCGCGAATTCGAGCAAGTCGCGCAGCACGATGGCCCGTCCCTCCTGGTGCACCGAGGCGCTGTATTCCTCGAACAGCTGCGGGCTGTTCTCGCGCACCGCCCGCTGCAGCAGGTTGATGGTGGTCGGGCGAATGAGGTGGTCTTCTCCATCGATGGGCCGCCACGAAGCGATGCCCGAGCTCGGCAATTGGTCGGGCGACGGACTGCGCAACAAGGCACGGGCACGGGCATGGCGCTCGTCGCATTCTCGCTGCACGTCATCGATGCCAAGCCCGCCGACCCGGCTCACCGTTCCCGCAAAGTGCTCGGCGATAAGCTCATCCGACAAACCAACCGCCTCGAACACCTGGGCGGCATGGTAGCCCTGCATCGTCGAGATGCCCATCTTCGACATGATGGCGACGATACCCGCCACCACTGCCCGGTTGTAATTCGCGATAGCAGTGCCAGCATCGCTTTCCAACACGCCACGCACGCAAAGCGATTCAAGCGTCTCATGCGCGAGATACGGGTAGATGCCCGATGCAGAATAGCCCACGAGCGCTGCGAAATCGTGAGGGGTTATCGCGTCACCCGATTCGACGATGATGTCGGCATGCGTGCGCAGGCCGGCCCGTAGCAGGCGGTTATGCACTGCAGCCACTGCCAGCAACGACGGAATCGGAACTTCGCCTTCGGCTGCACGGTCTGACACCACGACGAGATCGGCGCCGTTGCGCACCGCGTTTTCGGCCTGTTCGAGCAAGCCGCTCAAAGCCTCGTCAAGCGCATTTGAACTCACATGCGACGGGTACGCCGCATGCAGCCGAACCGACTTGAAGCCATGCTGCTCGATGCCGGCAAGCGCCTCGAATTGCGCCCGATCGAGCAACGGCGTTTCGAGCCGCACGAGTCGGCAATTGGCGCGGGCATCCTCGAGCAGGTTGCCGTGGTTTCCCACATACAGCATCGTCGACGTGATGAACGATTCGCGCAAGGCGTCGATAGGCGGGTTCGTAACCTGCGCAAACAGCTGGTTGAAGTAGTCGAAGAAGCTCCGTGGATGCTCAGAGAGGCACGCAAGTGGCGTATCGGCGCCCATCGATGCCAGGGGCATCGCGCCATTGCGCGCCATGGGAATGAGCGCATCCTCGATATCGTCGAAGAAATACCCGTGAGCCGCCTGGCGTTCATGCAACGGCATGTCCTCATCGAGCTGCACGGCGATTTCGTCGTTTGCGCCCGTGCCGTCAGCAACGAGGTCCTCGAGCCGCAACATCTCGGCATCAATCCAGCTGCGGTAGGGCTTCTCGTTCGCAAACGCGTCTTTTATCTCGTCATCGAAAAGCACACGGCCCTGGTCGGGGTCGACGAGCAGCATCTGCCCGGGGCCAAGGCTGCCCGAGATAAGGATGCTCGCCGGGTCGACGTCAAGCACGCCCACCTCACTCGAAAGGATGAGCCGATCATCGGCCGTCACGTAATAGCGAGCCGGACGCAAGCCATTGCGGTCGATGGTCGCGCCGGTCAGGCGCCCATCCGAAAACGCGATGGCGGCGGGGCCGTCCCACGCCTCGGTGAGCATCGACTGGTACGCATCCCACGCGCGGCGCTTGTCGGAAAGGTATTCGTTGTTGTCCCACGGCTCGGGCAGCACCATCGAAACCGCACGCGGAAGGCTGCGGCCGTTCATCGCGATGAACTCGAGCAGATTGTCGAGCATGGCGGAATCGGAGCCTTCGTTGTTCAGTATCGGCAGCACCATCGAAAGGTCTTCCCCCATCACCGGGGAATACAGGTTCGATTCGCGGGCGCGCGTCCAGCTGATATTGCAGCGCAGCGTGTTGATCTCGCCATTGTGGACGATATAGCGGTTGGGATGCGCGCGCTCCCACGACGGGGTCGTGTTCGTGGAATAGCGCGAATGCACGAGCGCCACGGCCGTCTCGGTCGACGCATCATCGAGGTCGCAGAAGAAACGGCGCATCTGCGTCGAAACAAGCATCCCCTTGTACACGATGGTGCGCGAGCTCATCGAGCATACGTAGAAGATACGCCCGGAAAGCCCCGGGTCGACGGCAGCCGCTTTCTCGATGGTGCGGCGGCACAGGTAGAGCCGGCGCTCGAATTCCTCGCCAGCAGCAACGTCGTCGGGACGCCCGAGGAATGCCTGCTTGATGGTGGGCATGCACTCCCGCGCCGTCTCGCCCAAATCGTGAGGGTCAACCGGCACGTCACGCCAGAACAACAGCGTGATGCCATTGCGCGCGCAACCTTCCTCGAACACGCGCATCCCACATGCGATACCCTCCTCGTCACGTGGCAAGAACAGCATTGCCACGCCATAGTCACCCTCAGATGGCAGCAGGCACCCGCACTTCTGGGCTTCCTTACGAAAGAAGCGATGCGGAATCTGAAACAGGATGCCCGCGCCGTCGCCCGTGTTCTTCTCGAGCCCCACGCCGCCACGATGCTCGAGGTTCACGAGCACCGAAAGCGCATCGTCGATCATCTGGTGCGAACGACGCCCCTTCAGGTGGGCGAGCGCTCCGATGCCGCAGGCATCGTGCTCGAATTCCGGACGGTACAGGCCTGCGACAGCCTGGTCGCTTTCCCTATTCTGCTCCATGTCGGCTCCTCGTTGATCCGCAGGTATCGGCGACCCGCTCTGTCGGCACGTTTCCGCACCTGTTGCCCCAACCGTCTAAAACCGGGGTTTGACCCGCGATTTCCCAACAGTCTAGGGACGCAACGTGTCGCTTCCGTTTCACCATCATTTCAGGAAGATTAAAAAATGAGGGGGCGGGCACCCTGTCTCGTTTTGGGAGTTGCGGGATTGTTAAATCGCGGCGGAAGGCCATCCGGCATGTCATGCACGTCCTAGAATTGAAAGGCGTTTGGAAGTTGTATCCCCTCGACCTCCAGGCGCTTTTTCATATTTCGGAGACGGGAGGCCAACATGGCTAAACACATCTTCGTGACAGGCGGCGTCGTCTCGTCGCTCGGCAAGGGCATCACCGCCGCATCGCTCGGGCATTTGCTGAAAGCGCGCGGATACCGGGTGACTATGCAGAAGATGGACCCATACCTGAATGTCGATCCCGGCACGATGTCGCCGTTTCAGCATGGCGAGGTCTTCGTTACCGACGACGGGCACGAAGGCGACCTCGACCTGGGCCATTACGAGCGTTTCATCGACGAGAGCCTCTCGCGCGAATCGAATTTCACGCAGGGCTCGATTTACCAGTCGCTCGTCGCGCGTGAACGACGCGGCGACTTCCTCGGTGGCACGGTGCAGGTCATCCCACATGTAACCGACGCCATCAAGGAGCGCGTGCTGCGCGCTGCCAGCCAGACGGGAGCGCATATCGTGATTTCCGAAATCGGCGGCACCATCGGCGACATCGAGGGCCAGCCGTTCATCGAGGCGGTGCGCCAGCTGCGCCACGAACTCGGACCCGACAACGTCGTGTTCATCCATGTGAGCCTCGTACCCTACATCGCCGCTGCGCACGAGGTGAAGACGAAGCCCACGCAGCATTCCGTGAAGGAGATGCGCAGCATGGGCGTGCAACCCGATTTCATCGTCTGCCGTTCCGACCACGAGATCAATGATGCCGTGCGGGCGAAGATCGCGCATTTCTGCGACGTCGATGTCGATTCCGTGCTGAGCTGCGTGGATGCCCCGAGCATCTACGAGGTTCCCATCGACCTGTTCAACCAGGGTTTCGACGTAAAGGTGCTGCAACGCCTGAAGCTGCCGGAATGCGAGCTGCATCGCGTTCCGATGACCGATTACGTGGAAGCAGCCGCCCGGTGTTCGGGCGAGACCCACATCGCCGTCGTGGGCAAGTACACGAGCCTGCCTGACGCATACCTTTCCGTCATCGAGGCGCTTGGGCACGCCGGCGTTGCAAATGGAACGCACGCCCGCATCCACCTCATCGACGGCGAGGAGCTCGACGACGCCAACGCTGCCGATGTCCTGGCTTCCATGGACGGCATCCTCGTGCCCGGCGGTTTCGGCCAGCGCGCCTTCGAGGGAAAGATAGCCGCAGCCCGGTATGCACGCGAGCATAACATTCCCTATTTGGGCATTTGCCTGGGATTGCAGGCGGCAGTCTGCGAGTTCGCCCGCCATGTGGCGGGACTCGACGGCGCGACGTCGGCCGAGTTCGCCGACGAGGGAACCTTGGAAAGCGCCGATGACATACCGTTCGTCATTGACCTCATGCCCGAACAGGAAGACATCGAGAACAAGGGCGGCACGATGCGTCTGGGCGCCTACCCCTGCAAGGTATTGCCGGGCACCCGCGCTTTCGCCGCATATGGATCGGAACTCGTCTACGAACGGCACCGGCATCGTTATGAGGTAAGCAACGCGTTTCGCCAACAGCTTGTCGAGGCGGGCCTCGTGATATCGGGCCTTTCCCCCGACGAGCGGCTGACCGAAATGATCGAGCTGCCTGGGCATCCTTGGTTCGTGGCCACCCAGGCGCATCCTGAATTCAAGAGCCGCCCCGGCAAGCCCCATCCCCTGTTCCGCGACTTCATCGCAGCCGCGGCAGCAAACGACAGGTAGCCGAGCCGAGCCGGGGCGCCAAAGGCGTTCCGGGGGCGCCCCGAGGGGCGCCCGTCCTCGCTGGAAACGCGCCACCGGCGCGTTTCCCGGGCGCTCGGACCCCGGCAAGCCCCATCCCCTGTTCCGCGACTTCATCGCAGCCGCGGCAGCAAACGACAGGTAGCCGAGCCGAGCCGGGGCGCCA
>SUUF01000023.1:18265-20389 GCA_015062635.1 Coriobacteriaceae bacterium
CGGTGCTCGTCAAGCAGGCGCACGAGCTCATGCGTGTCGAAAAACCGCTTCGCCTCCATCGAGGTGAATGCATCTCTCACCTGGTGGTAGCGCTCCCCCTCGCGCAACCAGGCAGCCACGGGCACGGGAAACCCAAGCTTTTCCTTTTGAGCCCAATCGGGGGGAATCGCGCGTTCGGCCGCTTGGCGCAGCGCCAGCTTCGTCTGGTGCTCGTCGACCTTCTGGGACGTGGGAATCGTCGATGCCAGCGTGAACACCTCGCGGTCGAGGAACGGCACGCGTGACTCGAGCGAATGGGCCATCGCCATCTTGTCGGTTTTCAGCAGGATGTCGCCCACAAGCCAGAACCACAGGTCGACATATTGCATGCGCGAAACCTCGTCGAGCGATTTCGCCTCGTCGTATAACGGCGCGGTAAGCTGCTGCGGCGTCGGGAGGCCCGCGAATGGGGCATCGTATACCGCCCGGTCACTTCCTTCCTCGCTTCTATTCATGCCAACCAGGCCGTTCACCCCACCGGGATGTCGCATGCGCACAAGATGGCTGCGCACGTTCACCGCCAAGATGCGGTCACGCTCGTCCGGCGAGAACGCCACGCCATTCGCATTCGTGTAATACCAGTCTTCCACGTTCTCTGAAGCCCGCTCGAGATAATTGGCTCCACGTCGTCCGGCTGCGCGCAGCACCTTCGAACCCGCATGGAGCAGCGGCTTCGGCACCTTGCCCATATGGCCGGCGGCAAGCGGCGCCTGATACACGCGGTATCCGCCGAAGAACTCGTCGGCACCTTCGCCCGAAAGCACCGCCTTCACCCGGCGGGAGGCAAGCTGGTCGACGAAGTACAGGGCCACAGCACTCGGATCGGCGGAGGGCTCGTCCATATGCCATTGCACGACGGGCACGGCATCCCAGAATTCCCCTTCCTCGATGTGTTTCGACTCGTTGGCTACGTCCAGCTGCTGCGCGAGCTCGCGCGCCCAGCTCACCTCGTCGCGTTCGCCCTGGTATTCGGCAAACCCCACGGTAAACGTCTGGATGTCCGGGTTTTCCTGAGCCAGGCACGCAGCCAGATAGCTCGAATCGATACCGCTCGACAGAAACGAGCCCACCTCGACATCGGCCACGTTGTGGTACCGAACCGATTCGCGCATCGCCCGGTCAATCGCCTCGACGGTCTCGTCTTCACGGCGGGCCTCGTCAAAGGAATATCGTGGCCGCCAATAGCGCGTAAGCTGCGTGCTGCCATCGGAGTACACGCGCAGGCAATGACCCTGCGGCAGCTTGTAGACCCCCTTGAAGAAGGTCTCATGCAACGCCGAAAACTGGAAGCAGAGGTATTGCGCCAAAGCATGTTCGTTCAATTCGCGCGAATATGCCGGATGCTCGAGGATACACTTGATTTCGGATGCGAAAATGAACTGCCCGCCCTGCATGGTGTAATAAAGTGGCTTGATACCGAAAAAATCGCGTGCGCAGAACAGCTCGCGCGATTCGGCATCGTATACGGCAAAGGAAAACATGCCGCGCAACCGCTGCAACACACCTTCCGACCAGGCTATATAGCCCACCAGCAACACCTCGGTATCGGAATCGGTCAAAAAAGCGTAGCCCAATGTCCGCAGCTCCTCGCGCAGTTCGCGGTAGTTGTAGATCTCGCCGTTGAACACGATGGACCATCGGCCGCGCCGGCAAACGGCAGGCGTTTCCCCTGCCGACGTCGCCGCGGCATTCCCGCGCGCATGCTTAAACGAAACAGCCGGCGACCACACGGAGGAATCGCATTCCCCCGATGCGCGAACCATCGGCTGCCCGCCGCCCTCCAAATCGATAAGCGAAAGACGCCGGTGTCCAAGCGCGATGCCGTCGGCGACGTAGCGGCCTTCGCCGTCGGGCCCTCGATGCGCCATCACGTCGCACATCGCTTTCAGCGTCGCCCAATCAGCCTCGCACCCGCTTGCACCCGTGAATCCGCAAATACCGCACATGGCACCCTACCTTTCCTTTGGGGCGCCATTGTAGAAGACCGCCCGCGTCTTGCAGGGACCTCGCGCATCTCTTGCATAAACGGAAACACGATATTAACTGCGTTGCAACACGGCACGCACCATGCGATGAGTCAAAGAA
>SUUF01000023.1:20489-22987 GCA_015062635.1 Coriobacteriaceae bacterium
GTCAAAGAAACGGGCAGCCTCTGACTCATTTCCTTTACACGCGGGTGGCGCCGATGTTCGTGCCGTTTTTGCTGGGAAGCGCGGCCGCTCGCAAGCTGCTGAAATTGGTGACGCGGGTATGCCAGCCCTTTGCGCGCGCGTCCACGGCCAGACGCAGGGCAACCTCCGGGTTCTCGCACACGCAGAATGTGGCCGACCCGCTACCCGAGAGCAGCACGTCGGTGATGCCATCCGTCGCCTGCGCCCACTCGCGCACCGCGACAAGCTCGGGCAGTACCTGCTCGGACGCGGGGGCAAGATTGTTGAAGATGGGAACCTCGGCAGCCGCCTGCACGCTTTCGGCCTGGGCGCGAAGCGCTTCGGGAATGGGCTGCGGATTCGCGTCGAAGGCCTGGTAAGCCGCACCGGTCGAGACGCCGCCCTCGGCTATCACCAGCAGCACGCTATCTTTTCGGGGAACGAGGCTCCGCTCGAACACGTCGCCGCGATCGCCATACACGCCGCACCCGCCCTGAAGGAAGAACGGCACATCGGCGCCGAGCGAGCGCGCCACCCGCTGCAAGCGCGGGTCGTCAAGTGCAATGCCCCACAGCTGCGCGCATCCCACGAGCGTCGCCGCGGCATCCGACGAGCCCCCGCCCAAGCCCGCCTGCGCGGGAATGTGCTTTTCCACGCGAATACGCAGGTAGCCCGTCCCGGGGAAATCGCACGCGCGGGCCAAGCCCAGCGCCGCCTTGACAATCAGATTCTCCTCGAGCGGGATATCCTGAGCTTCCATGCCCTCGCGCCACAGGGTCTCGACCCCCACCGAGAGGCCGCCCTCTTCCACCGTTTCCAGGTCGTAGCTTCCATCATCGCGGCACAGGCCTTGAATGAACATGCCACGCGGCACGCACAGGAACGAGAGCGTGTCGTGTAACGCCAGCGCATGCAAGATGGAAAGCGCGTCGTGATATCCATCTTCCCGGCGCGTGCCAATGCCCAAGAACAGGTTCACCTTGGCAGGGGCCAGCACTTTCAACTCGTTCATGTTCGTTCATCCTTTCAAAGTGGGCGCCATTCCGCGGGCGCCCACAAGCATTACTTGCGCTTGCGCCGCGCACGGAAAAACGCGCGGAGCAATTCGGCGCATTCTTCTTCCAAGACCCCACCCTGCACTTCAAACGTGTGGTTCAGGCGTTCATCGGCGTTGATTCGATACAGCGTGCCCAATGCGCCCGCCTTCGGGTCGTACGCCCCGAACACGCAACGATCGATGCGCGCCTGGTGCATGAGCCCCGCGCACATGATGCACGGCTCGAGCGTCACATACACGGTGCAGCCGGTCAGCCGCCATGCGCCCGCCTTCTGCGCCGCTTCCTCGATTGCCGTGAATTCCGCATGCCCAGCCGGGTCATGGGCCATCTCGCGGGAATTGCACGCTTCCGCAACCACCGCGCCATCGCGCACAACAACCGCCCCGATGGGAACTTCCCCCAGCTCGGCGGCCTTGTGTGCCTGTGCCAACGCCATGCGCATGTAGTCTTCGTCGTTCATACGGGGCAAGATTATATGCTATCCTAGCGCGTGCCCGCTATCTGCAAGCGGGCATATGGCAACAGGAGGCGTGGCCGAGCGGTTGAAGGCGGCAGTCTTGAAAACTGTTGAAGGGCAACCTTCCGTGGGTTCGAATCCTACCGCCTCCGCCAGTGTTGCCGGTACTGATGTTGCGTTCGCAGAAAGGCGCTGAGCCATGAATAAAAAGACACTCGGAATCGCTGCGGTAATCGGCTGCTGCTTTGCGTCCCTCTTCATGCTCACCGGCTGCGACGCCCTCGGCATCACCATCACCGAGCGCGGCATCCAAGCCAACTCCAACGTGCTGCTCATCGGCATCATCGTCATCATCGTTCTGGTTGTCGTGGTGCAGCGCCTCTTCGAACGCTAAACAGCCATAGGTTCCGCTGGCAGGCACCATAAACCCTTTGCATAGTGCATAACCCGACACCCCCCTCAGGGGGCAGGTATGTCGTGCGCGACGTAACGTTTCCTCGTAGCTTTCGTAACATGTATCGTGCGCGAGGTAATGCTTCCTTGCGGCCTTCGTTGCATTATGCGCAGTGAAAACGGGGATGTCATGCTCGGGCCACGCCACCCCGGGCCGCCATGTTCGGCCTGCGTCAAAACCCGCACCATCCCGGGGTGTCATACTCAGGCCGAGCCACCCCGGGGCGCCGCCCCCCGGCCGCGCCAATAAGAGCAGGTAATGAACCCCGCGGGTTCCCGGGAAACGGCATCGAGCCGGTGGCGCAAGAGACGTTCGGGCGGATCGGACGCCAGTCGCGCCAATCGCACCCCGCGATTCGCCAAAAAAATGCAGGTATGAACTCCGTGCAGGAAAACGGGGAGGAAAAGCCAAAATATTGCAGGTATGCACTATGCGATACGGCGCCCGCGCCAAAATATTGCAGGTATGCACTGCCCCAGGACCCCGAAACGCCAAATATTTGCAGGTATGA
>SUUF01000137.1:0-2230 GCA_015062635.1 Coriobacteriaceae bacterium
GCAAACAGGAGCGCTATGCCTTGCGGAAACCGGTTGCGGTCATCACGGCCACATCGCGGCCGGTGTCGTCGGTCACCGTGACGGTGACGAACGCGAGCGAGCGCCCCGCCTTGTCCATGCGCGCGGTGGCGATGAGCTTCTCGCCCTTCGGCGCCGAAAGATAGCGGATGTTGTTGTCGATGGCGACGGTATCGGGCTGTCCGACGTTCACCGAAACCGCGAGCGCGAAGTCGGCGAGCGTGAAGATGGCGCCGCCCATGATGCCGCCCTGGGCGTTCCGATGCAAATCGGCCAAGGTCATCTCGCACACCGCATGGTGCTTGGAGGCCTCGACGATGGTGCATCCGGCCATCGTCGCGAACTGGTCCTTCGCGAAGATGGCGCGCACCTCCTCGATGGGCAGGTTCTCGTCAATCATGGTTCACTTCCTCTCGCGCTATCCCCCGCTGCGATCGTCCCTTGCGATGAATCAACTGGGCTCGTCGGAACCAGGCGCCGCGAGCTTCTGAGCAATTGCCGGATCGTTGCGTATCGCCAGCTCGATGAGTTTCTTCTTGGCAAAGCGGCTCTTGCGCGCCGAAATGCGCGACTCCTCGTCGAGGAACAGCGCTGCCTTCGTGGGCGCCTGCAGCTTAGCGCGCATCTGCTCGCGGCGTGCGATGAAATCCTCGACGACCGTCGACTTGCTCTTGCGGTATTCCCCGCTTGCCACCTCGCCTGCCGCGCCGATTATCCCGGTGAAGAGCTCGCGCCGGTCGGGCGCCTGCATCTTCTGCGCAAGGTGCACCTTCTCGGGAATCGTGTCGGCCGATTCCACTTCGCGCGCCGTCCATTCCTGGGCCAGGTCAAATGCACGCTGCCACAGCTTCCCGCCGAACCGGCCGCCTGCCGCGCACCCCTCGCAGTATGAAAGGTCGTGGCATAGCACGATGCGCGTGCCGGTGGAAAGGATGTAGGCGATGAACTCGGGCGAGAGCGACGAGAGGCATTTCAGGGCGATGACGTTGCCCGCCGGGTCAAGCCCCTCGAACACGTCTTCTTCGCAGCACAGGTAAATCCGCCCGTCTTCGGCATGGCGCACCATCCGATGCGCATGGTCGACCGTCGTCAGGCGGCTCGAGCTGAAGCTGTCGCATACCCCGATGCAGATGCCGCATCGCGTGCATGCCGCATCGTCGATAACCGGTTCGCCCGATTCCGGGAACGAGATCGCCTGCGCCGGGCAAACTGCCTGGCAACGGGTGCACTCCTCCCCCGCCAGCCGGATGCACGGCTCGGGGAAGAAGAGGATGCGCTCGTCAAGGGGCGCATCCTCCTCCCGCGTCTCTTCCTGGATGTCGGTGGCCTCTTCCATATGTTAGGCGCCGTAAACCGCGTTGATGGTGTTGTCGAGGCGCGCGACCACATCGGCGCGGTCGAGCAGCTCGATGCTCTCGAACAGCGGCGGGCTCACCATGTTGCCGCACACCGCGACGCGGATGGGCTGGAACACGAATTTCGCCTTCAGGTCGAAGGTTTCGGAAAGGCCGCGCACGCGCTCCTGCAGCGGCTCGCATTCCCATGGAATGCTCTCGTCAGCCAGGATGTCGCGCGTCGCCTGCAGCACCTCGCGAGGCTTCTTGTCCTCTTTCAGCAGGACTTTCTGAACGCTCTTCTCGTCGAGCTGCACGTTCGGCCCCCAGAACAGGTAGGCGAGCTTGTCGGCGCATTCCGTCAGGCGCTGCTCGCGCTCGGCGATGAGCGGGTACGTCGCCTCGTAGAAACCACGGCGGGCCTCGAGGTCGGCATTCGCAGCTTCACGTTGCGCCTCATCGAGCTCGAGCTCGGCAAACGAGGGGGCATCCTCGGCCGGCGTGACGATCTGCGTCGACGCAACCGCGCTGCCGGCGGCATGGGCGCGCTTGAGCCATGGACGGCTCGCATCCACCCACGCGGCAGCACCCATCTCCTTGATGTACTGGGCGTTCATCCAATCGAGCTTCTGCTCGTCGAAAATCGCGTCCTTCTTCGTGATGCGGTCGAGGCTGAATTCGCGGCACAGCACGTCACGCGGGATGATCGTGGTCTCGCCGTCGAGCGACCAGCCCAGCAGCGCGAGGAAGTTCACGATGACGTCGGGCAGGTAGCCGCGCACGGCGTATTCCTCGACGCTCGTCGCGCCATGGCGCTTCGAGAGCTTCTTGCCGTCGGAGCCGAGGATCATCGAAAGGTGCGCGAACGTGGGAACCGG
>SUUF01000137.1:2330-3668 GCA_015062635.1 Coriobacteriaceae bacterium
GCCTTGCGCTTCGCGTCGAGTTCTTCCTTCGTGCAGAAGCAGGGGTAGGCAGCACCGCGCTCCTTCAGCGTCTCGAGCGCCGCGCGGTAGGTGTCCATGCGCTCCATCTGCGTGTACGGGCCGTACTCGCCGCCCACCTCGGGGCCTTCATCCCAATCGAGCCCGAGCCAGCGCATCGCGCGCAGGATGATCTGCTTGTTTTCCTCGGTCGAGCGCTCGGGGTCGGTATCCTCGATGCGCAGGATGAACTTCCCGCCGGTCGCGCGGGCGTAAGCCCAGTTGAAAATAGCCGTGCGCGCGCCGCCGATGTGCAGCTTGCCCGTGGGCGAAGGCGCAAACCTCACCCTAACCTCTGAAGTATTGGACATGGGTATCCTTGTCTCGTGTTGTCTTGCTAACGCGTTTACCTAGCGCTCGTATTCCCGGTCTTCAAGCCGGTCGGCATGACCGGAACACCCGCGGCCGATAAACAGCACGATGATACTCGCCGCAGCGGTCGTAGCCAACCATAAAGCGCCCATCCCCATCCAAAATGCAGTGGGATACATGCAAATGAGCAAGCTATCGTAGTCGAACGTCCAATTCCCCTGCGGGAAGAAGATGCCGTGGAACGCGGTGAAGAAGCTCGCGAAGTCGATGACCGCCCAGGTTCCCATGAACGCAAAGCTGATGATGAGGATGAGCGGCGCCACCGTGAGCATGCGCCCGAGCGCGCGCCACCGGCGCGTGACCAGCAGCAACAGGAAGCACACGAGCGCGATGATGCTGACGATGCGGATGACCGGGATGAGGCCGTTGATGAGCGCATTGCAGTCATCGAGGTGCTGGAACGCGTCTTCGTCGAACGCGAAGCGGTCGCTCACGGCCGCCATCTTCGTGGCGACATCGTTGACGTCTTCCTTGCCGAAGGCATTGTTCGGGGTGTTCGCCTTCAATTCGAACAGCAAGTTCGTCCACAGCTGCTTCTTGGCGCGGTCGAGGTCGCTGCCGTCGTCCTTCGTGAGGCTCGTGAACCGCTGCGCAGAATGCGTCGCCGCGTTCATCACCGCGGTATTGAAGATAGCGCGTGCGTCCTCGGTCGACGTGCCCTCGGGACGAGGGTCGACGGTGTAATCGCGCGAGGCAACCGCGAGCACGTTCAAATCGTCGAGCGTGTAGGGGGAATCCTCGAAATTGCTGGTGTTCTGCGACAGCACCTCGGTGGTGAGCGGGAATGCGCAGGCAAAATACCCTGCCGCGAAAAGCGTCACGCACAGGCACACGGTGCCCACGATTCCGACGATGCTACTGAACACCTTCATGTCGACCTCCAATCAAGGCCATTGTAGCCCATGCCCG
>SUUF01000137.1:3768-5082 GCA_015062635.1 Coriobacteriaceae bacterium
TATGTTGCGAAGGCTACGAGGTAACGTTGCATCATGCGCGATGTTGTGAGGGCAACGAGGTAACGTTGCATCGTGCGCGATATGCCCGTTCAAATGGCAGGGCAATTCCCAGTTCGCAGAGGTTGTGTAAATCAAGCGCATTGTATAATCGTGGACAAGCGTATAAGGCATTGCCAGTCGAGAAGAGGAGGGCTCGATGGAGCGGGTTACTACCAACACACGTATACATGGATTGCTTGCATTTGCGGTGGCGGCGGTGATTGCCTTCGCGGCGATGGCCGTAAGCGCGCAGCCTGCCCAGGCCAGCGACAAATACGATTACTCGGTTGCGGTAACGAACATGTACGGCGGCGATTACGGCCTGTATGCGAAACCGGGCGAGAAAGTCGTGTACAAGCTGGCGTTGCGCGACAATGAGAGCTGGGAATACAGCAATCAATCCTGCACCTGGAATTTCGCGTGCGGCATCTCTGACGTAACGCTGAAGGGCAACAAGCTGGTCATCAGCAAGGTCCCGAAGGCCGGCACCTACAAGATCACCGTCGAGGCGACCGATGACGACAACAACACCATCGCGAAAGACAAGCTCAAGTTGGTCGTGAAGAAGAAGCCGGCCGTGAAGATCAAGATGCAGACCTTCAAGAGCAACGGACAAATTGCCTCTCGCAGCACGTCGTCCGTCAAGAAGGGCCAGCAAATGATGCTCATGATGAATGGCGCGTCGTTCGGGTGGGATTACAACAACACGAAGAAGCCGTTCTACACCTGGACGGTGAAGAACCTGAAGACTGGAAAGACGGCGACATGGAATGCCAAGAAGGGCAACTTCAACAAGAACGCGTTCATCGGCGCCGGATCGGTTGCCGGCGGCGGTTCGCCTGTCTGCATGGGCGCCTTCAAGGCGAAGGGCAAGTATAAGGTTACCGCGAAGGTGTTCCACAACAACAAGGCCATCACCACGGTGAGCAAGACCATCACCGTGAAGTAGCCTTCTGCGACATATCTCACGTAAATTGGGGATGCTTCGGCATCCCCGTTCGTTTTCAGGGGCGCGGGCGGTCTCTTGGGGACATACATGTGTCGCCACATGTATGTCCCCGGTCGCCACATGTATGTCCCCGGTCGCCACATGTATGTCCCCAAGCGACCAACATGGTTGGGATGCTGAAGATTTCTTGCTTCGCTCGAAATGACGCCCGAAATGATGTTATTCCCCTTCTGCGCCTGCGAGCTCGCTGAGGAAGCGAGCGATGGCGGCGAGCGAGAGCTTGCTTTCGTCTTCCACCTTGAAGTAGCGCATCGACACCATCAGGC
>SUUF01000024.1 GCA_015062635.1 Coriobacteriaceae bacterium
AGGCCCAGCGTGCGCCCGAGCTCCTCCTCGAAGATGCGCCGGAACGCGCGGCGGAACCGGTTGCGGAACGTCTCGAACCCATCGGCTTGCGCCACCAGGCGGAAGAAGTCGATCTCCTGGTTCATCTGCGTAGTCGCGCGCTCGAGCAGGCCGGCGACGCCATGCCCCTCTGCTTCCGGTTGGTCGCCCAAGATGGCGGCGGTCATGTCATCGACGTATTCGGTCAGGATGTCGGAAATCGTGTCGTAGTGCGAGTAGAACGTCATGCGGTTCACATTCGCGCACTCGGTCAGGCGTTTCACGGAGATGTTGCCCGTGCCCTCTTCCTTCACCAGGTCGATGTAGGCGCGGCGCAGCGCTTCGCGATTCTTAACAAAGCGCAGGTCGTTCGAGGTCCGGTACATGGCGTTCCTCCCCCATCAATTTATGAGCATGTGCTTATTATTAATCATATGCCTAATAAATGCTCATTGTGAATATGGCTTACCGCTTCTACATTGGGGCTAGGAGTTGCGGCGGTGACCTGCTTGCGGAGACCCTTCGACCCCGCGCCTACGGCGTTCCGCCGCCCTGCATACCTCCGCTTCGCTCCGGAATCGGGACAGAGGGGTGGTTGCGGCTTCGCCGTTCCGTTCGGGATGACGGGGTCGAGGCTTCGCCGCTCCGCCCAGGATGGCAGAGGGGATTGCAACTTCATCACTCCGCTCGGGTTGGCATTGCGGCATTCGCTTTACCGCTCCGCTCAGGATGTTTCCGCTGGTTATGAAAGGAAAGACGCAATGGGCTACTTCATCGCGATGCTCGTGTCGGGCTATCCGTCGGGCGACTGCCTGCCGGAGAACTTCCTGCAGCACCTCACCCCCGGCGCGCCGGATTTCGCCTTCACGCTGACGGCCGTCATCTTGGCGGTCGCCTTCGGCCTGCTCGTGTACATCATCCCCATCATCCTCACCGAGACCGAGCACATCCAGCCGTACCCGCTGTGGCTGCACTGCTTCTACTGGGCGGCCGACTTCATGGGCATCTGGGTGTTCCTCGACGCCTTCCTGAAATACGACCTGTTCTACATGTTCGGCCTGCTGGCGCTGGGCGAGGCCATCTGGGTGGCCATGGAAACGTACTGCCTGCAGCGCGCCATGACCTACGAGCGCGAGCTCAACTGGAAGCCCGACTGGTCGTTCCGCCAGCGCCTGACCAACATCATCCTGCTCGTCGTCGTGTTCTTCGTGGGCCTGAACCTGCTGCGCGTGGAGCTGCACGACCCCACGATGTGGAAGTTCTGGATCTTCACGCAGGTGCTCATCACCACCGTGCCGGGCCTGGAGCTCGAGCGTCGCGGCTACCGCCTGGGCAACGCCCGCATCCTGAACATCGTGTTCATCTGCGTGGCCGTGGTGTCGTTCAACCCCTGGTGCAACATGTGGATGGCCATCGCGCCCGATTTCTTCTCGCTCGAGGTGAACCCCTGGTACTACCTCATGGGCATCGTGTGCACGTTCTTCGCGCTGCGCGGCGTGGTGATTTACGAGAAGCTGCCCGAGAAGCCCGCCATCGTGGAGGCCACCGGCAAGAAGCCGCTTCTGAAGTAGGGCCGTGGAATGCAGCGTGCGTAATCTGGTTTCCGCAAAATGCGACCTTGGGTTTTGTGAAGGTGGGGTCAGATTACGCACGCTATCTCGAATACAGGTCGGCGAACCGGATGATTCGGCAGCCCGTATCGCGTGGGCGTGTCCAGTCGTCGGGCACGCGAGCGCCTGCGGGTGCTTCCACCACCTGCAAATAACGGCAGTTCGGGCATTTGTCGATGCCGACATTGGGGCTCGGCGTGGGTTTCACGAAAAGCGCCGCCTGGTGGCACTCCGGGCAGATGCGCTTCTGCTTGTGCCGGCTGCGGAAATACGGGGTCATATCCTCTACCGTGCGGTATCGGTGCTCAGGCTCATCGGGCCAGTGTGTCATGGATGCTCGTCCTTTCATCGATGTTGGCAGGACCACCTTGCATGCTGCAGGTTGGTGCCGGGGTCGTGGAGCCAACTCTCTATCCCGGCTCTGGATAAAAGCTTGTGCGTAAAGCGAACAATTGGGACAGTCTCCAATTATACCCGTGTTGCAAATCGCCGCCGAGCGCTTCGAACGCGAATTCGGTTACGCGGTCAGTGGGGTGCATGTCCGTCTATCGCCAACGATTTCCTTTTGTCTGCGCTAGTTCCACTCTGACGAAACCGCGTAATCATGACAGCTTCTCGAGTTTAAAGGGTGTCCTTTAGGTGGGCATACGAGCGGATTGGCGGCCGAATGAGTCGAACGGCCTCCGACTCATTCAGCTGCTCGCGGATGTAGATGGTGCGGGGTTCCCGGTAGTCGAGAATGGCATCGCGCCAGGCCTTGGTCGCCAGGGGCCCACCTCCCCGCAGTGCCGGGTGGACGGGTTCGCATAGGCGCGGACGACAGCCGCGACGGCAACGTTGTGCAGGGCCCCCGCAACAGTATGCAGAATGTGTCTTTCCCGTGGTCAGCGCCGTTTGGTGCTATACTGCCAGAGTTTCTATATTTCACATGCGAGGTGGACCTTGCCTGCGAGTGGCCAACCGAAAAAGGCTGCGGGACAAGGGGCGAAGCCGCGCAGAGGACTAACGAATGGAGTGATTATGGCTAAGGTCAGCATCCAGACCCTGCTCGAAGCAGGCGCCCATTTCGGGCATCAAACCCGTCGTTGGAACCCCAAGATGAAGCCGTTCATCTTCGGCAGCCGCGGCGACATCTACATTCTCGACCTCAAGCAGACCCTCATCGGCATGGACCGTGTGTATTCCTTCGTCCAGCAGACCGCTTCCAAGGGCGGCACCGTGCTGTTCGTGGGCACCAAGAAGCAGGCTCAGGAGAGCGTTGCCGAGGCCGCTAACCGCTGCGGCATGCCCTACGTGAACGCCCGTTGGCTCGGCGGCATGCTCACCAACTTCGCGACCATCCGCACCCGCGTGAACCGCATGGAAGAGCTCGAGGCCATGGACGCAGACGGCCGTATGGCCCTGCTGCCGAAGAAGGAGCAGATCCTGCTGCACAAGGAGCTCGCCAAGCTGCAGACCAACCTCAACGGCATCCGCAACATGAAGTCCACCCCGGATGCGATCTTCGTCATCGACACCAACCGCGAGGACATCGCCGTGCGCGAGGCTCATCGCCTGAACATCCCCGTCATCGGCACGCTCGACACCAACTGCGATCCCGACGACGTCGACTACGGCATCCCGAGCAACGACGACGCCATCCGCTCCGTCAAGCTGATGACCGAGTTCGTGGCTGACGCCGTTATCGCCGGCACTGGTGCTGCCGTGACCGCCGAGGAGATGGCGGGCGAGGCTGCCCCCGAGGCCGCTCCGGCTGCCCCCGAGGCCATCGACCTCGCCGACCTCCTGAAGAAGGACGCCCCGGCCGAGGAGACTGCTGAATAAGCGCTTCACCTACGTATGAAGACCGCCGCGCATGCGGCATGAACGAAAGGAATTAACTATGGCCGAAATCAAAGCCGCTATGGTTAAGGAACTGCGCGAGATGACCGGCGCAGGCATGATGGAGTGCAAGAAGGCCCTGGTCGAGGCTGAGGGCGACATGGATGCCGCCGTCGACGTGCTGCGCAAGGCCGGCCTTGCCGCCGTCGCCAAGAAGGCTGGCCGTGCCACCAACGAGGGCACCGTCTTCGCCAAGGTTTCCGAGGATGGCACCATGGGCGCCGTCGTCGAGCTCAACTGCGAGACCGACTTCGTGGGCATGAACGAGAAGTTCAAGGCCTATGCCGAGAAGGTCGCCGACGCCGTGCTGGCCAACGACCCGGCCGACATGGACGCCCTGAAGGCGTCCGAGTTCGGCGGCGAGACCGTCGAGGCCATCGTCACCGACTGCATCCATGTGATGGGCGAGAACACCCAGCTGTCCCGCTTCGCTTCCGTGAAGGCCGACGCTGTGTCCTCCTACATCCACATGGGCGGCAAGATCGGCATCCTCGTCGGCTTCAAGCTGGGCAACGCTGCCACCGCTGCTACCGATGCATTCAAGGCCTATGGCCGCGACATCGCCATGCAGGTCGCCGCTGCCGCTCCCATCGCCGCCACGCGCGAGGCTGTCCCGGCCGAGACCGTCGAGCACGAGATGAGCATCTACAAGGCCCAGGCTGCCGAGTCCGGCAAGCCCGAGCAGATTCAGGTCAAGATCGCCGAGGGCCGCATGAACAAGTTCTTCGGCGAGTTCGTCCTGACCGAGCAGCCGTTCGTGAAGGATTCCGACCTGACGGTTGCCGCTTACACCGCCAAGGTTGCCAAGGAGCTCGGCGACACCATCGAGATCACCGAGTTCAAGCGCTTCGTCCTCGGCGAGGCCGAATAAGCAAGAACGACATCCTTGCAAGCAAGGCCGCTCCTTCGGGAGCGGCCTTTTTTCATGGTTGAAGCAGGGAGGCGAGCCAAGGATCGCATTCCATGCCCCGTCCCGTGCTTATTCCGCGCACAGCTCGAGGAGCGCTCGGCATCCGCGCACGACATCGCGGTACGTGGCATCGAAATTGCCGGTGTACCACGGGTCGGCCACATCGCCGTCTTCTCCCACATAAGCGAGCAGCTTCTGGACTTTCGACATGCCCTGCGCGCCGAGTATGCGCCGCAGATGCCAGAGGTTTTCCTCGTCCATGCATACGATGAGGTCCCACGAATCGGCCTCGTCCGCGCGAATGCGCCGCGCGCGGTGGGGAACGATGGGCACGCCTTCGGCTGCGAGCTTGCGCCGGGCCGGCGGGTACATGGGTTCGCCGATTTCCTCATTCGTCGTGGCGGCCGAGTCGATGACAAATTCTTCGATTCTGCCGGCGCGGTTCACGAAATCCTGCATCACGCACTGTGCCATCGACGATCGGCAGATGTTGCCGTGGCAAACGAAAAGGATGCGGGTTTGATTCATGGCTGGGCTCCCGTTCGCGCGCGATTGCGCGTGGCAATTCGCATATCCAGATTCACGAATCGATTCTAGCGCATGCGTGCGTTGCGCCCGAACAGCGGGATGAATTTCCGTTATTCAGGGTTTCGATAAGCGGAGGTGCGTCTTTGCCGTAGAATGAACGATGCCGGTGGATACGCAAAGACTGGGCTTTCATCGGCACTCCAACAACCGGGCGCGGGTTACGCCCACCTCGCAGAAGGGATGCACGCATGGCAATATCGCTTGACATTTCCGGCCACACTCAGCTCATCAGCCTCATTGGCAAGCCGACGGGGCATTCGAAGTCGCCGGTCACCCACACGCTCTCGTTCAAGAAATGCGGCGTCGACGCCGTGTACCTGGCATTCGACATCGAGCCGGAGGCCCTGCCCGATGTCCTGAACGCGATGCGCGCAATGAAGCGCTGGGCGGGCAGCAACGTGACGATGCCCTGCAAGCAGGCGGTCATCCCGTATCTCGACGGCCTTTCCGCCGGTGCCGAGCTCATCGGCGCGGTGAACGTCATCGAGAAGACCGAAGACGGCAAGCTCATCGGCCACAACAGCGATGGCATGGGCTTCATGGAGAACCTGCGCAAGCAGGGCGTGCAGGTCGAAGGCGCCACGATGACGCTCATCGGCCCCGGCGGCGCTGGTTCCGCCGTGCTGGTGCAGGCGGCGCTCGATGGCGTGGCCAAGCTGAATGTGTTCGCGCGGCGTGCTGGCAAAAGCTACAAGCATGCCGAGCAGCTCATCGCCAAGGTGCGTGAGGCCACGAACTGCGACGCGACGCTGCATGCCATGGAGGACCTCGATGACATGAAGGCCTGCATTGCCGAGAGCAGCATCCTCGCGAACGCGACCAATGTGGGTATGGGTGCGGGCTGCACCGATACGCCGGTTCCCAAGGAATTCCTCCGCGCCGACCTGGCTGTTGCTGACTGCATCTACCTGCCCCTGTACACTCAACTGCTCCAAGATGCCCAGGCTGTGGGCGCGAAGGCCATCACTGGCATCGGCATGATGAACGAGCAGGCAGCTGTCGGCGAGAAGATCTGGTTCGGCATCGACATGCCGGTCGACGAGATCAACGCCGAGCTGAACGGGTAATACAAAAACATTGCAACGATGGGCTATGGTTTTGCCCAAACATAATTAATCCGAATGGCGTCCCCATCCCTAGGACGCCATTCGGTTTGAAGGAGGTCGGTTCTTATTGCTCCATGCTAGAGAATCGGCTTGATACGTCCGTAGCTCGGCGCCGTGACAGCATCGGGAAGTGCCGGGCCGTCGTAACATTTGACCGCACCAGCGTCCACGAGCTCTTTGATTTGGCTATTGGTATAGCCATGTTCTTCCATAATGCGCTTGGTGTCGTAGCCGATGGGACGACTGCGGTACAGAACGGGGTCCCCGACGCTTCCGAGTCGGATGGGGCTGGTGGTAAGGGATTTCTTTCCGAACTCGTCGTATGGAAGTGGACGCAGGATATCGCTCGAATACACCTCTTCGTCTGCCAAAACATCTTTCAAGGTGTTGATCTTCTCGACCGGGACGTCGTTTTCTTTGAAGATGGGCTGCCATTCCTCCCACGTTTTCTGCGCGAATGCGTCCTCGATTATCTGAATGATTTCGGCGGTGGTATCGTAATCCATGTTCTCCTGCGGGAAGTAGCGGGGGTCGTCGATAAGATCTTCCCTACCTATGAACTTCATGACATGGTTGTAAAAGATGTTATAGCTGCCGTAGCACATAATGAACCACACGCCATCGCTGCTGTGGAAGGAGTTGTTGGTGGGGCAGGCGATGTGCTTGCGGGATTTTGGCCACTGGTCGCGGAACTGCACGCCGGCAAGTCCAGTTTGGAAGCCCCAACAGGCCATATGGTACAGGTTTACCGTAACCTTATCGCCTTCACCACAGCGGTCACGACGCACAATCGCTCCCAAGATGCCTGCTGTCAAGGCGATAGCGGCATTCCAGTCGCCGAAGGCAGGAGGAACGTTGCCGGGTGCATAGTGCTCGTCGAATTGGGGGATGCTCGCAAACAAACCGCCACGGGCGGAATAAGCGGTGGCGTCAAAACCCTTTGCATTTGCCATGGGGCCGTATTCGCCATATCCGCGCATCTGGGCCCAAATGATTCCCGGGAACCTCTCGTGGATGGTTTCCCAGTCGAATCCGAGCTTCTTCAATGCGGTGTTGCGGTAATTGGTCATCAATACGTCGGCCTCTTCGAGGAGCTTGTAGACGAACTCCTTGCCTTCGGGGGTTTTGAGGTTGACCGAAATCCATTCCTTGTTCATTGATGCAAGGTCGAATGCCGGGTCGTCGATGTCGGTGCGATCCATTTGGAATCCGGGGGCATTCGTGCGGTATTCATCGCCAGAAAACGGTTCTATTTTGTAAACCGTGGCGCCCATTTCTGCGAGGATACGAGGACAAGCCGGCCCCGCCACATAACCCGCAAGTTCAACCACTTTGATGCCTTCGATGCCTTTCATGAGTATTCTCCTTTCGTTATCGAGTTCGCAATTTGGGGATGCTGTATCAAGCGTGGCGATCATGACGCGGCGCCACCGGGATTCGGTCGGGTTCGATGGGGGCGTTGTTCAATCCGATAACCCCCGCTTTAGCCAAACGCGCAATGGTCTCGGTGCTTGCGCCTGCTTCAACGAGGAACTGTTCGGTCTGCTCTCCCAAAGCAGGGCATTCTCGCACCGAAGCAAGGTCGAAGGGAATGGAAGACACCTTGTGGGGAATGCCCGTTTGCAGCACGCGCCCAGCGCGGGGGAAGTCGACGTAACGCAGCATATTCGGTTCTTGCTCGAGGATTCGGGCAATCCCTTCATCCTTTGAGAGCACCGGTTCGACGCCGAAGTCTTTGTCTGAGAAGAATTCCTCCCATTCGGCTAGCGTTCGGGATTTAACGATGTTCTCGATTTGCTCGAATTCCCGTGGATATTCCCAACGTCGGTGCAGATGCACCACCTTGAGCTCGGGGGCGTTCACGGCATCGCAGAAGCCGTCCCAGAACTTTTTCTCGATCATGCTGAAGGCGAGGTAGCGGCCATCTTTCGTTTCATAGAGATTGTTCGCGCCCGATGGGGAATCGAGATCGTCGGCCGTGCATTGGCCACCATTGAAGCACCAGCGCGAATCAATGAGCGAATTCCACCAAACGAAGGTGTCGAACATCGAGATGTCGACATATGCGCCTTCACCGGTGGCACCCCGTTGGTAGAGGGCGGCGAAAATCGCCTGCGTAGCCACGGAGTGCGCAGCGACGTCGACAAGGGGGAGCGGAGTTATGACTCCGCCGTTGATGTCGAGATACCCGGTGGTGGCCTGCACGCATACGTCATGGCTAACCTTGAGGCTCCGGGGGTCGAATTCGCCGTAACCCGTAATCGAGCAATATACGACTGACGGATTGATGGCGCGAATCGTCTCGTAATCAACGCCGAGCTTTTTTGTCACGCCGGGGCGGAAGCTTTCCACGATAACGTCGGCTTTCTTGGCAACTTCCTGCAAATATGATTGCACCTCGGTGTTTTTCAAGTTGAGGGATGCCGATTCCTTGTTGCGTCCCAATGCGCTGATATAGAAGCTCACATTGTTGCGAATGGGGTAATCGTGGCGGCATAAGTCACCTTTATCGGTGTCTTCGATCTTTATGACCCGCGCTCCCATATCTGCAAGCACCTGCGTTGCATACCCACCCGGCAGGTACCGGGAAAAATCGAGCACCAGCAGTTCGGAAATCGGTTTAATCATGGTTTGCTCCTATTTACTCTGCTTAACGGATTTCGATTGCCGTGAATCCATTTTTTCCTTAGAACTGGGACAAGTCGAATTAAAGGCTCAAAACGGGGGAAGCATGTTAAGCGCGGCAAAACAACGGTATAGGTCGTGCTGCTAGAATTGCTAATGCAAAAGAACCGCATAGAGCTTTGCAGTGACAAACGGAGGCGATTATGAACTTGTCGCAGCTGTACTACTATAGGACCCTCACGCAAACCGGCAGCTATAAAGACGCTGCGGCCGAATTATTCATCTCGCAGCCAGCTCTGAGCCTCTCGATTTCGAATCTCGAGAAGGAATTGGGCGTAACGCTCATCGCCCGCAGGCGTAATAAGATTGAGCTGACGGAAGAAGGCGAAGAATTCGCGCTGTGTGTCGCGCAATGCCTGAAGATCCTCGACGAGCATGTGGAGTCGATTAAGCGGAAATCAAAGGAGAGCAACAGCATCTTGCGGCTTGGCATCGTTTATAGTGCGCAGGGGCTCATATGGTCGTCCATAATGCGTGAGTTCTGGCTGCAGGCTCGTGAGAAGCCACAGTTCATGATTCATCAAGATGATACCCCGGGCTTGCTTGAGAGCCTCAAGCGCGGCGATGTCGACATCGTGATTGCCGGTTCGATGGGTCCTGACGACCAGCTTGTGCAGCTGCCCTGTTGGTCGCAGGATGTTGTTGCCGTTGTAGATAAGGATTGTCCCTTAGCGGTGCAAAAGGTCGATAAGGGTCTTCGGCTCGATGACTTGCGCGGCTACAACATCATCACGTACAAGCTCGACGGACCGGTGGGCAACATCATGAAGAATCTGGTGAAGGGTCACGATCTTGACGTCCATTACAAGTATGCCGACGAAATAACGATGTGCTCGATGGTGAGCACCGAACCGAATTTGGTTGCTCTTACCTGTTCTACCTGGCTTGTGAGGTCGTTTGAACGCGCGCGAGCGATTAAGATTCTCGATGCTCCGAAGGGCTATCGCAAGTTTTACCTGAGTTACCGGGCGAGCTTGCCGCGAATTCCCTCGACGACTCGCAGCTTCATCGATTATGTATTGAACTTCGATTACGACAGCGTGGTGAACATCTAGTGTCCTGCGTCGAATCTGGAAGGAGCCAAGTATGGAACATGTAATTGAGAATGCGCCTATCGGCGATGATGGGCGCTATATGACTCCGACGAGGGTGCGCATGCATCGTTGGTTCAATATCGTGATGGTGCTGGCGGTGCTGTGCATCGCCGCCGCAATCGGCTTCACCATAGCAGCATATTTCCAAGGGCAAACCTTTGAAGATCTCGAGCTCATCGCGTCGGGCGGCACGGTGTTCAATGGGACATCCGTGGCAAGCCTGATGCGCATCGAGGCGGGCTATTGTTTCGCCGGAGGCATTTTGTTGGTGGTCACGCACCTGCTGGGTTTTGTCTGGTTCTACGAAGGGGGAAGAGAGTTGCCTCCGCGTGTTGCGTCGGGTATCGCGGGCGTTATCTCGATTGCCTGGCTGGCGTATGTGCTCAATTTGGGGGCGTTCGACGTTGTCTCTCCCATCGTGCTTGTGGCGATAGCGATAACCTGGTATTTCATGCATACGGTGAAGGCCGAGGAGGCGGAATACGATTTGTCAGTATAGCTGAGGAACAGTGTGGATAGACGACGGGCGGGGCCGCATATGCGGCCCCGCCCGTCGTCAATAGCGCCTTCTAAAAGACGATGTCGACTAGGATTTGGTCGCCGTGGCTATAGCAGCGTGCGAGCTGCTTGCGGATGTCTTGTGCGATATCGGGGGCCTTCGAGAGCTCTTCTGGGAGTCTGCTCGTCTCGTAGACGCGTGTAGAGGGCTTGTCGAGCCAGGCGTGGAACACCGCTTTGGCGTTGAGATCGAACAGGCGGAAACGTTCGGATGGTTTACCAGCGTCGCCGCCGATGCAGCTGAACATCACGAGTGTGTCGGGAAAACGTTCTTGCACGCCCACCAGGAAATTCTTCGCCTCCCATGCGCTCCAGCGCTGCAACTCGTCATTGGCGATGATTATCATGCCCTTACGTTTCGAGTAGTGGATTTTGTCGAACCAGGCAATTTCCTTCGGATCGGCGTCGATGTTCTTGATGCGTCCGGTGGTGTCCATGCCGAATTCTGTGCGCAAGGAGAGCGTGTTGCCTGAGTCGATGTTGTACCACTGCAGCTTATGATTATCGAGTTGCCGAAGCGTGGTGTTCAAGCCGCAGCCCAAATCGATAACTGATGCTTGGGGGTTTCGTTTAAGGTAAACCTTTGCGGTTTCGACATAGTGTCGCTGAGCGATGGCTTGCAGATAAGCGTGCGCATCGGCCGTTCGTCCTGGCAACGGCAATTTGCAGTCATCGCATATACGCAAAGCCGCTTGGTCTTTGAAGAGCAGGGGTGAGGCTTTTGTGCAGAGCGCTCGGTTTTGCAGGGGTAGCACCAGTTCGTATTCTTCTTCTGTAAGCGCTCGCTCGATTGCGGGGTAACCACTGTCTTCCGGCCAACCCCATTGGGCTTCTTCAGCTTTCTTGCGCTTTTCGTTTTCAGAAGCCTGCTGCAGCGCCTCTTCATACAGGGCTTCGTCATGTTGCCGACGCGCGCGAATCCGATCCAGAATCATGGTGTGATACCTCCCTCGAACAGTATAGCGATGCGCTGGTGAAGTTGTCTTTCGCTCGGAAGGGGAAAGGGCCATTGCGACCCTTTCCCCCGAGAAGATAAGCGTATGTCGGAACGGATGCTATCCGCGTTTCTTCTCGTACTTGGCGGCATCCTCGAGCACCGGAGCGGCGATTTCCTCGAGGGTCTTGCCCGTGGTCTCAACGCCCAGGACACCGACGATGATGGCGCCAGCCACGCAAATCAGGCCGTTGACCGCATAGACGCCGGTGGCGCCGAGTGGGCCGGAGAGCAGGGCGGCGATCCAGAACGGGCTCAGGACGGCGCCAACGCGACCGATGGCGTTGCCCACGCCTGCGCCGCGGACGCGAACCTGGGTCGGGAAGGGCTCGGGTAGGTACACCGAGGAAGCGATGAGTCCCCAATAATTGGTCCAGGCGGCCAGGATAAAGCCCATGACGACGATGAGCGGAATCATGTCGACGGGGATGAGGCTCCAGATGTAGCCGATGAGTCCGGAACCCAGGATGCCGATGATGAGCTGCGGTTTGCGGCCCCAACGGTCGACAAGCAGGCTCAGGATTGCAATGCCAGTGGGAATACCGAGCAGAATCACCGCGGTGATTGCGGTGGAATATGCTACATCGAAACCGCGCTGCACGAAAATCGTCGGGGTCCAGGTAATGATTGTGTACGAAACCACGAAGTTGCAGAACTGGATGGTGCCGGCAACGATGGTGCGCGGAAGCATCTTCTTGGTGAAGAGGAAGCTGTACGGGAGCTCCTTGGGCTCGTTCTTGGCTGCTTCCACGAGCGCCTTGATTTCCTCGTCGGGAACCACGTCGACGGTGTGACCGGCGGCGCGCATCTGGTTTTCCATGATAGTGACTTGTGCATCGGCTTCGTCGTTACGACCATGCTGGGCAAGCCAACGCGGCGATTCGGGGAACCACTTGAGGATGCACAGGATGACGATGAGGCCCAGGGTTGCGGCAACCAGGAACATGTTACGCCAACCGATGACGGGCAGAAGCACTGCGCAGAGGAAAGCGGAGGTAGGCGATCCGGAGTTGGCGATGAGGCCAACCCACGCCTGATAGCGACCGCGCTTTGCGGTAGGCGTGAATTCGCTCATGGCGCCGTAACCGCAGGGGTATGTGGCTCCCAAGCCAAGGCCCATGAAGAATCGACATACCGTGAGCGTATTCATGTCGGGGCAGAGCGATGCTACCACGGCGAACACCGTGAAGATCGATGCAAATGTGACAATTGCCTTCTTGCGGCCGAAGCCGTCGGAAATAATGCCCGACACCAAGCCGCCGAAGAGGTAGCCGAGTGCGGTGACTGACACGAATAATGCATTCGCACCGGAATCGGAAAAACCGGTGGTGAGGAATTGGGCGATGATGGGGCCACCGATGTTCATGTCGATGGAGTCGCAGAAACACACACCACCCGCAAGCCACAGGACCGTGCGTTGCGCCCTGCCCGCCGGCAAGCGATCGATGCGCGCTGCGATGCCGTGATAGGACTTTTGCAAGGAGCCGTCGACGGAATGCTGGACCGCGTCGAGCCTTGCATTAATCTCTGCTGTAGAAGCCAAAACAACCTCCTTTGCTTCTTTTCCGTTACTCGAATGTGCCAAAATGAGGACTACCCGATTCGCAACCTCCTTATCCGATCGCCGCTGAATTGCCTCGGCCAGGCAAAGGTGGGGCTTGCTCTTACGTACTGCCATTATGCTTCGTGCTAGACAAGAGAGGAAATTTGTATTACTTTTCCTGCGCCCTGTCGTTTTGTGCAATAAAACAAGCAGATGCGAATTATCCTTACTTAAGCAATCATTAACAAAAGCCATAGAATGTCGCTTTCGTTTTGCCGTTGGCGGCGATATCCGCAGCATTTGCACACGTGATTTGCCGAGTGCGCCTGAAAGGCAATGCGTTTTGTTTCGCTTATGCGGTGCGCAAACCGAGCGCATTCGTTTTTTCGGCTAAAACCAATCTGCTTCCGTTAAATTGTCGAATCTTTCCCCGATGCATTTGTGAACCTAACGTGAGGTTATGCCAAAGCGATTGGCCGCATCGCATCAAACGACTGTAAACCTTATGCAATCGACGCGATGCAGCCAGTCAGATCGGATACCCCATCGGCCAGGGCGGGCAAGGATCTTGATGAAAGGAAGAAGTATGACTTCTCGTTTGGAACAACCCTATATCACAGGGCATACCCGGCTTACCGGACTTATCGGGGGCAATGTTCGCGAATCGTTTTCGCCGGAAATGCATACGATTTCGTTTGAGCATTCCGGTATCGATGCAGTGTATCTTTCCCTCAATGTGCTGCCAGAGAATCTGGAGGCGGCTGTCGAAGGCGCGCGGGCGCTTGGCTTCATGGGCTGCAACGTCACGATGCCGCACAAAACGTACATCTTGCCATACCTAGACGATCTGTCTCCGGCCGCCAAGCTCATGGGCGCCGTGAATACCGTCAAGTTTACAGAGGACGGCATGGCTATTGGCTATAACACCGATGGAGAAGGGTTCACGCGCAATGCGGTTGAAAACGGGGTTGAGCTCAAGGGCAAGACCATGACCATCGTTGGAGCCGGCGGTGCTGGATCGGCGGTGCTGGGGCAGTGTGCAATGGACGGAGTGGCGACGATACACGTCTTCAATATCAAAGATGAGTTCTTCGATAAGATAGCGACGCGTCTTGATGACATCGCACAGGCAACCGGCGCGAAAATAATGTTGCATGACCTCGCTGACACCGAAGAACTTGCTCGCTGCGTGGCTGAGTCGGATATTTTCCTGAATGCGACGAAAGTAGGCGCCTTGGGGATGGAAGATCAATGCGTGCTGCCTGAAGAAATGCTCCATGAGGGCCTTGTTGTGGCCGATACGGTTTACAATCCGAAGACGACGAAGTTGTTGGCCATGGCTCGCGAGCATGGTAATAAGACTCTGTCCGGCATAGGTATGCTACTGTGGCAAGGGAGCGTTGCCGAGGAGATTTACGCCGGCAAGGCAATGGATGTCGAATTCGTCGAGAATGCCCTCTTTTCATAAGGGCGCTTTCGGGAAAGAACAGGAGAGACAGCATCATGGTTAAACTTGCAGTATTCGGCTTGAACCAAGGCGCACGCATCGCGCGCCTGATGAAAGCCCACGAGGACGCCGAGTTGGTGGCAGTTGCCGGCTTCGGCCAGCAGGCGGAAGACGTGGCTGCCGAGCTCGACGTTAAGCTGTACGGCGACTACAACGACTTGCTTGCGAATGAGGAGCTCGACGGCGTGGCCATCGCGCTGCCGAACCAGCTGCATCTGCCGGCCACGAAGGCCTGCCTCGATGCGGGCGTCAAGAAGATCCTGCTCGAGAAGCCCATCGCGAACACGCCGGAAGAGGGCCAGCAGATCATCGACCTGTGCAACGAAGCCGGCGCGACGCTGCTCGTGGGGCACCATCGCCGTTCCTCGAATCTGTTCCTGTTCCTGAAGGATTTCCTGGCCACCGGCCGCCTCGGCAAGATCGTGAGCATCCAGAGCACCTTCGCCATCGCCAAGCAGCTCGATTACTGGGACGCTGAATGGCACAAGGAGCCGGGCGGAGCGGTGCTGCTCATCAACGCCATTCACGATATCGACGACCTGAACAACGTGGCTGGCATGAAGGTGAGCAAGGTGTATGCCGCCAAGCGCAACTTCATTCGCGGTTACAATGCCGAAGACAGCGTGACCGTCCTCTTCGAGTTCGAGGAAGGTCCTACGGCTACCTACTTCGTGTCGGACGGCACCCCGAGCCCGTTCAACTACGACTTGCTCGCCCACGAGAACGAGCAGTGGGCGAACGAGGACTACGGCCAGAGCATGGTCATCTACGGCACCGACGGCTGCTTCGCCTTCCCGGCCATGGACTTCTTCTACTATCCCGACAAAGAGCACTACGGCTGGCGTCACCCGCTGGTGCAGGAGCACTTCGAGGTCGAGCACAACGACCCGATGTCCTCCGAGGTCGACCACTTCATCGACCTGTGCGCAGGCCGTGAAACCGTACCGCGCTGCACGGGCGAGCAGGCGCTCGCGTCGCTGAAGACCATCAACGCCGTCATCGAGTCGGGCAACACCGGCAAGCTGGTTGAAATCGACTAGCATCGCGTAGAGTCGCTATAAGAAAAACGAGTCGGAGGAATGTCCTCCGACTCGTTTTTTCATGCCGGCAAATGGCTTGCAGCCGCCCGTGCTGGCCGCCTAATCCTTGATGAGCAGCTCGAGCGTGTCGAACAGCGTGTCGGCTTCGACGGGCTTGCTCAGGTGCGCGTTCAGGCCGGCTTGCAGGCTTTGCTGCACGTCCTCGTCGAACGCATTCGCCGTCAAGGCGATAATCGGAATCTCCTTCGCGTCGGGGCGTCCCTCGAGGTTCCGAATCGTCGTCGTGGCGGTCAGGCCGTCCATCTCGGGCATGCGCATGTCCATCAGGATGGCATCGTAATACCCGGCGGGATGACCAGCGAACATGTCGACGGCGATGCGGCCGTTTTCGGCGTGCTCGACCGTCACGTCGCGCATCTTCATGAGCTCCTTCAAGATCTCGGCGTTGATGACCATGTCCTCCGCGAGCAGGATACGGCGCCCGGCGAGGTCGGCGCGGTGCGCCTCGTGGGCCGTGAACACGTTCTTGCGCTTCAGCGCCTGGCGGAACTCGTCGATGACATTCGAGGCGAACAGCGGCTTCGCGATGAAGGAGTCGACGCCGGCCTGCAGCGCCTCCTCGAGCACGTCATCCCAGTTGTAGGCTGTCAGGATGATGATGGCCGAGCGGTCGCCGACGATGGCGCGGATGCGCCGCGTGGTCTCGACGCCGTCCATCTCGGGCATCTTCCAGTCCACGAGGATGAGGTTGTAGGGGTCGCGGCGCGCATCGCGCAGCCGCACCATCTCGATGGCTTCGGCGCCCGATTGCGCGATCTGCGCGCCGATGCCCACGGCTTCCAACACGAGCTTGGCGTGTTCGCAGGCCACCGGGTCGTCGTCGACGATGAGCACGCTCATCGTCTTCGGGTCGATTTCCTGTTCCTCGCCGTCGTCGGCGCCGATGCGCTCGGCGTCCTTCAGCGTCACCGTCACGGTGAATGTCGAGCCCACGCCCTTTTGGCTTGCCACCTCGATGTCGCCGTTCATCATCTCGATGATGCTCTTTGTGATGGCGAGGCCCAGGCCGGTGCTGCCATAGCGGCTCGTCCGCGAGGAGTCCTCCTGGCTGAACGTGTCGAAGATGCGAGGGATGAATTCCGCATCCATGCCGATGCCCGTGTCGGCGATGACGAAGCGCAGCGTCGAGTGCCCTTCGTATTGCGCGATGCGCTCGATGGTGAAATCGACGGTGCCGCCTTCGGGCGTGAACTTCACCGCGTTGCCCAGGATGTTGACGAGCGATTGGCGCAGCTTCATGTCGTCGCCGATGTAGTAGTCGTCGACCTCGCTGAGGATGCGGCAACCGTATTCGAGCCCCTTGTCGTTGCATTGGCTGCTGATGATCGTGTTCACCTGCTCGATGAGCTTCGAGAACGAGAAGCGCTCGTTGTTCAACGTCATGCGGCCCGATTCGATGCGCGACACGTCGAGGATGTCGTTGATGAGCCCGAGCAGGTGCCGGGCCGAATCGCCGATCTTCTCGAGATGCTCGCGCGTGCGGGCGGAAAGCCCCGGGTCGTTGAGCGCGATGCTGTCGAGGCCGATGATGGCGTTCATCGGCGTGCGGATTTCGTGGCTCATGTTCGAGAGGAATGCGGTTTTCGCCTTGTTGGCGTTCTCGGCGACGGCAAGCGCATCGCTGAGCGCCTGGCTTCGCGCCATCGACTCGCGCGTCTCGCGGTCGACATCGGCAAAGCCGAGGCCCACGGCATGGATGCCGTCGTGGCCCTCATCCTGGCCGACGCCCGCCATGCGCAGCATCTCGTAGGTCTCGCGTCCATCGCGGGTAACCAGGTAGCGGTAGGTGATGACGGGCTCTTCCTCGAGCGCCGCGCGAATCGACGCCGGGTCGACGAATTTCAGGAATCCCTCCCGGAAGTCCTCGGCCACGTATTTGTCTGCATAGGCGGTGAAGCGCGGATGGAACGCGAAGTGCTCGCCCTCTTCCAGGTGGTTTTCCAGCGTGGCATCGGCCTGGTAGCACACGCCCTCGTCGGTATCGAGGTCGACGTAATACACGCCGCGGTAATCGGATGCCAGCGCGGTGATCATGTGGTCTTGCTCGGCACGTTGCCGCTCTTGCTCGAGCAACTGTTCCTGCAAGGCGAGCTGTTCCTCCATCGATTCCTGCTTCGTGCGCGTTTCGGCCTCGAAGGTTTGGCGTTCCAGGTCGATACGGGCGCTGCGGCGGAACTGCGAGAAGATGATCGCGAACACCGCGAGCAACGCGAGCAAGGTGATGAGCATCTGCGCGAGGTTTCGCGTCATGATTCCATCCGAGATCGCGCTCGTCTGCTCGGCGATGACGCTTTCGCGGATGAGGTAGGTGAGCATCCAGTCGGTTCCCTCGACGGGAATGTATGCGAGCGTTTCCTGGATGCCGTTGTAGTCGAAGGAGGCGATGCCATGCTTCTGCTCCTTGAAGTCCTGCTGAATCTGCTCGAAAGAGTATCCGGGTTCGAATTGGGCGTGCGAAAGCGCGTCGAGCAGGTTGTCCTCGCTTGCCAGGCCGCCCAAAACCATGTTGGTAAGCGAGACGCCCTCGGCGGTATAGAGGTTGCAGAATGTGGTGTCGTTAGTGTCGGATTGCAGCGAGAGGCCGGCGGCGAGCTCTTGCATGTCGATTTGCATGAAGGCGGCCACGAGCGTGTCGTCCTGGAAGGGGATATCGTCGAGGGGTATGGCGATGATGACTTTCTTCTCGGGCGTTTCGAGGCCATACACCGAGATCTTGGGCTCCGAAATCGTATTCGGGTCGAAGTGGTAGTTCTCGATGCCCTCCTCGATGCCGGTCGAAGTGTAGATGAGCCCGTCGGCGCCGACGAACGCAAGGCGCTCAAGCGAGTAGATTTGCTTCATGCGCGTTTGGAACGCCTCGAGGTGCTCCTTGTCGGCAAGGTCGTCTTCCGTCATCAGGCTGATGGCGTTCTCGAGGTCCTCAATGCTGTTCTGCAGGTTGGTCGCAACCACCTGTTCGCGACGTCCGGCCAGCTCGTCAAGGTAGAACAAGCTCACCGAGCGCACCGCGTCTTCCGTTGCCTGCCGAGCGCTATCGCCGGTCCACCAGGTTCCGAACAAGAGAACGGCGGCGACGACGGCAATGGCGATGCCCGCTGCCTTCATGAACCAGCTCGTCTGCTTTGCTTCATCCACGTACATCAGCTCCCATTTGGTATACCGCACCAACTATATTATCGCACTGCAACGCAGGTCTGGCACACCGAAGCATGGCAACGTCGCTATGCATGCGTTCGTGCTATTTCCCTGCCTTTTCCGCGCTGTTCCGAGGGCTCGCCTATAATGGCTCCACACATTCGCAGGGGAAGGACGATAGGAGGCCGGACGCATGCCAGAGGAAGTCATAATCGTACGCGAATCGAAAAACCTCTCGGGCACCGTGAACGTGTCGGGCGCGAAGAATTCGGCGCTCAAGCTCATCGCCGCATCCATTTTGGGGCAAGGCGAATCGGTGATCCACAACGTGCCCCTCATTTCGGATATCGACATCATGTGCAAGGTGGTCGAGCGCCTCGGCGGCAAGGTGACGCGCGAGGGTCATACGCTGCGCGTTGACACCGCTGCCGTTGCCGACCGCGAAACGCCGTACGAGCTGGTCTCGAAAATGCGTGCGAGCATTTCCGCTTTGGGGCCGATGGTGGCCCGGTTCGGGCATGCCCGCGTGGCCATGCCGGGCGGTTGCCAGATCGGTGCGCGCAAGATCGACATGCATCTGGTGGGCATGTCGGTGCTCGGCGTGAAATTCGAGGTCGACCATGGTTTCCTCGAGGCGAGCGCGCCGAACGGCTTGCACGGCGGCGATATCATGCTCGAGTTCGCGAGCGTGGGCGCCACCGAGAACACGATGATGACGGCGGTGGTGGCGCAGGGTCGCACGACCATCGAGAACGCCGCCCGCGAACCCGAGATCGTCGACCTCGCGAACATGCTGAACGAGATGGGCTGCAAGGTGCATGGCGCGGGCAATTCCACCATCGAGATAGAAGGCGTTTCGCTCGAGAGCCTGCATCCCTGCGAGCATACGACGGTCGGCGACCGAATCGAGGCCGGCACCTTCCTGGTCGGCGGCGCCCTGATGGGCGGCCCGCTGCGGGTGGAGGGCATCGACCCGGCGTTTTTGCGCATGGCCATAATCAAGTTGAAGCAGATGGGCTGCCTCGTGGAAACCGGCGAGGATTGGATTGAGGTGCGCCGTGTAGGCGACCTGAAGCCCACCGACATCCAGACGCTGCCGCATCCCGGATTCCCCACCGACCTGCAAGCCCAGTTCATGCTGCTGTGCGCGCTTGCGAAGGGCAGCAGCCTCGTTACCGAGAACGTGTTCGAGAACCGGTTTATGTTTGCCGAGGAGATCATGCGCATGGGCGCCGATGTGAGCCTCGACGGGCACCATGCGGTGGTGCAGGGCGTCGACAAGCTCGAGGGCGCGCCGGTGTCGTGCACCGATCTGCGCGGCGGTGCCGCGCTCGTGCTCGCGGGCATCGCGGCCGAGGGCGAGACCATCATCCACGACATCCACCATATCGATCGCGGATACGAGGATTATGTCGGCAAACTGGCCGCGCTCGGCGCCAACGTGCGTCGCGGCACCCTCGGGCAAAGCGATGTCTGGCGATAACGGGCGGTGCCGATGAATCGTCGCAAGGGGAACCTGTTCTCGTCGGGTAAGCGCCGCCGCAAGCGGCGCGATTACCGCAATGCCTCTATCGGGCCGAACATGGGCGGCTACGACGCCCATGGAAACACGCATACCGCACGTTCCGTGAAAAAGACGAAGCCGGCGCACGCCGCATCGTCTTCTCAGCCGGGTTCGCGTCGGGCATATCGTCCGGGCGAGATAGGCAATGTGCGCCCGCGCGGCGAGAGCGCCGAGACGGCGGCCGATTACTCGCGCCGTGCGCAGCGTCGAGCCCGTTCCCTGCGTCCGCCGCTTGACATTCCCGTGCGCAGCATCGTGACCATCGTCGTTATCGTGGTGGCGGCCATCGCCATTGCGGCGGGTGTGGCATCGTGCGTGTTCCAGGGCTCGGTGAACAACCGCATGGCCCTGCAGGATGCCGCCGTGGCCGAGGCGCTCGTCGCGCCCGAGAACGCGGAAGATCCCTATTACCTGCTGTTCGCCGGTTCGTTTGACGATGCGGCGCAGACTGCGGGCGAAGCCGACGTGCTGATGCTCGTCAGGGCCGATACCGCATCGGGCAAGGCGACGATCATCTCCATCCCGTCGAATCTCATCTGGACGTTGTCCGATGGGTCGAACGGTTTCATCGGCCGCGAGTTGGCTGTCGGCGGTGACGCCGGCCTCGTGCGCACGGTCGCCGATTTCGCGGGCGTCGGCATCGCGCATTTCGCGACGACCGATGCTGCGGGCTTCGTGAAGTTGGTTGACGCCCTCGGAGGCATCGACGTCGAGCTGACAGAAGAGGTCGACGACCCCGAGGCGGGCAGCATCTACCTGCCCGCAGGAACGCAGACCCTTACCGGCGAGCAGGCGCTCGTCGCCTGCAAGGCCAAGAACTACCTGAATGGGTATGAGACGCGGGCGCAGGTTCAGATGAAGGTGCTGGCCGCCATCGTGCGTAAGGCGGGGGCCGGCGAGGGCTTGGGCGCGCGGCAAAGCACGCTCGATGCCATTGCGGGGACCTTCCAGACCGATCTTTCAACCCAGGCCGTCATCGATTTGCTTGGGCGGTACGGGTCGGCAGCGGCAGAAGACGTGTACCAGGCGCGCGTGCCGGGGTATTCCGGCTATGAGGGCGGCGAGCTGCAGTTCTCGGTGGCGCCGAATGGCTGGAAGACGATGATGGAGAAAGTGAACGCCGGCAGCGACCCGAACGAGAAGTCCGAAGCCGTGCAGTCGGTCGACCCCTCCAAATACACGCTTACGGTGAAGAACGGTGCCGGTGTGGCGGGAGCCGCATCCGAATGCGCCGAGGCCCTTGAAGCCGCCGGCTATAAGGTGAAGGAGACGGGCAATACCGACCAGTTCGCCTACAACGAGACGCTTGTGGTGTACAAAGACGAGAAGAATGCCGCCGTTGCCGAGGCCATCGCCGATGCGCTCGGCGTGGGCCGTCCGGTCGAAGCGGGAATCTACTACGAATTCAGCACCGACCTTCAGGTTATCGTCGGGCAAGACTGGAAGCCTCGCAGCTAAGTCGCGGGAAATGCGCGCATCGAGCGCAGTGCGAGATTCCCGCTCCAATTATGGCGGGGGCGGGGGAGATTCCTCGCTTTCGCTCGGAATGACGGAAGCGGGAATCATGACGCCCCCGCCTTGTCACCATAACCTGACAAATGCCCCGGAGGGGTTTGTCAGGTTCATCGGCTCCTATCGACCTGACAAACTCACCGGAGGGGTTTGTCAGGTTCAGCGAGAAGGGCGCGCGTTGAGCGCGCCTATGCGGGTAGCTTGGGGCCGTTGGTTAGGAAGAATTCGCAGAGTTCGAGCGCCCGGGAAACGCGCCGGTGGCGCGTTTCCAGCGAGAAGGGCGCGCGTTGAGCGCGCCTATGCGGGTAGCTTGGGGCCGTTGGTTAGGAAGAATTCGCAGAGTTCG
>SUUF01000025.1:0-1566 GCA_015062635.1 Coriobacteriaceae bacterium
AAAAACGGCCCCGCGTTTGCGGGGCCGTTGCCACATCATGAAGCGGATGCGAGCAGGTTATTCGGCTTCACGCTCGAAGGTGTTGTAGCGCTTGCCGTGGAAGCACCAGATGGCGGCCGCGAAACCGATGAAGCACATCGCGGACAGCACCAGGAAGGCAACCTGGTAACCGAAGGCGGCGATGAAGCTCGCGGTGAAGAAACCGCAGACGGCGCAGCTGAAGCGGCTCACGAACACGATGGTGCCGTTCGCGGTGGTGCGCAGCAGCGTCGGGAAGCATTCCTGCATCCACACCTTCAGGATGCCCTCGAAGGCGAACGCGGCGCCGATGCAGTACAGCAGCTGGGTGAGCACGTAGGTGTACACGGACGCGCCGAACAGCGGGAACATCAGGAAGCCGGCGAGGTACAGGACGGCGCCCATGTAGAAAAGCGGCATACGCTTGGGGGTGTCGACGAAGTGCATGAACACGAAGTCGAGGATTGCGCGGATGGGATAGACGACCATGCCGATGAGGGCGACCGTGGAGACGGGCAGCTCGACGACGTTGTTGCCGATCCAGGTGCTGAACTGGCCGAGGCTGTTCGCGGGCACGTTCGTGCCGATGTAGAAGATGGCGAGCGCGATGAACGGCACGAGGTACGGAGCCTTCAGCAGGTCGCCGATCTTGCCAGTGTCGGACTTCTTCACGATGCCCTGCTTGCGCAGTTCGTTCTCACGCAGCCAAATGGGCGATTCGGGAATGGTCTGGCGCAGGATAAGCACGATGCCCGAAACGATGGCGAGCTGGGCGAACATGATCTGGCCGCCGGCGACGCCCCAGTCGCCCACGATGGAGCCGATGCCCTGGGCCGCGACGATGCCCACGACCCACAGGATGTCGCTGAACAGCAGCATCTTGCCGCGTTTCTCGTCGGGTGCCACCTCGGAAATCGTTGCCAGAGAGACCGGCAGGTCGGCGCCGACGCCCAGACCCATCAGGATTTCGCCAAGCAAGAGGACCGCGAAGTTCGACGAGACGATCATGAGCAGCGCGCCCAAGACGAGCATGACCATGGTGACAGAAAACACGGGCTTGCGTCCGAAGAGGTCGCCCAGGCGTCCGCCGAAGATGGAGCCAAAGGCGATGCAGAAGGTGAGCGCCGCGGAAAGCGCGCCAAACTCGACATTCGACAGCCCGAACTCGTTCTGGTAGATGACCAGCGCGACGCCCGAAGTGATGATGGTGCAGGAATCGATGTAGGATGCCATACCATTGATGACGGCCACCCACCAGGGATTCGGCTGCTTCGTTTGCCTTGCCATTTCTGAAATATCCTTTCTTTAACCGGGTGGCCCCCGCCCCCCTGTTTGCCGGTTTCGTTAGTCGAGGAAGTCCTCGTTCACGGTGAGGCCAAAGTCACGTGCGATGTCGCGCAGGCCCTGGTCGGTGATGGTGTTCATGAAATCGCCGGAGCAGTTGTTCATCGCAAGCGCCTGGCCGTGGATCTTCGCGGCCTTCTCGATGGTGTGCATCAGGCCGAAGGTGAGGTCGAAATCCGGGCCGGACACGAACATGCCGTGCTG
>SUUF01000025.1:1666-4662 GCA_015062635.1 Coriobacteriaceae bacterium
TGCACGATGCCCACGTTATGGGCGGGGTCTTCCTGAACGTTGCGCATGTAGCGGCCGGAACCGGTGGTCACGAAATACTCGCCGCGCAGGTTATCGGCCTGCACGCCCATGTTCACCCATTCGCCGGGCTCCTTGAAGAACGGCTTGCTCGCCTCGACTTCATCCGCCTTCATGCGGTAGGTGAGGTTTCCGCCGTTGCGCTCATGCCAACCCTGCAGCCACCCGTCGTTGCACAGGCGGGTGAATCCCTTCATGAACGGCTGTTCCTCGATTGCCTTCATCTCTTCGCTCATCTCTGGCTTTCCTTCCTGTAATGTGCCTTCATCAAACGTCATATGTCGAAACCGCGCCGCTATGCGGGCTGGTAGGTTTTCACGTCGAAGGACGCGCGAATCGCCGAACGCGCATCCTGCAAATCGGTGAATTCGCCGCCTTGGATCATCTGGACCATCAGGTTGCCCAAGCTCGTGCCCTCGATGGGGCCGGCGAACACGGGGATGCCGCATGCACGGGCGGTCAATTCGTTCAGGTAGGCGTCTTGGCAACCGCCGCCCACCACGTTCAGGCTCGTGTACGTCTTGCCGGTGAGCTTCGAGAGCTCGGCGATGGCCTCGGCGTAGCTGCTGGTGAGGCTCTCGTATACGCAGCGCATCACGGCGCCGGTGCTTTCGGGCACCGCCTGCCCCGTCTCGCGACATGCCTGCTTTATTTCCTCGATCATGCTCTCGGGCGCGAGGAACCGGTCATCGTTCACGTTCACGCGCGGGGCGGGCGCGCCGCCGGTCGCGCGTTCTTCCTCGCGAGCCAGGTCGGCCAGCTCGCCGAACCCGATGGTGCGTTCGGCGCGCTCGCGGCCAGCGCCCTTGCCCTCGACGTAGTCGACGCCGTTGAGCTCGCGGCGGATGGACTGGATCATCCACAGGCCCATGATATTCTTCAGGTAGCGGTAGCGGCGCTGGTAGCCGCCCTCGTTCGTGAAGTTTTGCAGGCGGCTGTCTTCGGTGGTGATGGGCTCCTCGTTTTCCACGCCCAGCAGGCTCCACGTGCCGCTGGAAAGGTATGCGGCCTGGTCATCCTGCGCAGGAACGGCCAGGAAGGCCGAGCCGGTGTCGTGCGTGGCGGGCAGGACGACCTCGCAGTCGAAGCCCACGAGCTGCTTCACCGCGTCGGTGAACCCGCCCAGGCTGGAGCCGGGCATGGAAACGGGCCCGAAGATCTTCGTGGGAGCGCCCACGGCCTCCAGCACGTCGGCGTCCCACTCCAGCGTGCGCGCGTTGAGCATGCCGGTGGTGGTGGCGTTCGTGTACTCGTTCACGGCCTTGCCCGTGAGCAGGTAGTTCAGGTACTCGGGAATCATCAGGAAGCGCTTGGCCTGCGCGAGCTCCTCGGGATGTTCCTGCGCGAGCGCCGCGAACTGGTAGATGGTGTTGAATTCCTGGCGCTGGATGCCGGTCTTGGCATACAGCTGGGAAAGGCCGATGCGCTCGTCGACCGCGCCCGCGACGGCCTGCGTGCGCGTGTCGCGGTATGCCACGGCGTCGCCGATGCGGCGGCCCTCGCCGTCAAGCAGCACGAAGTCCACGCCCCAGGTGTCGATGCCCAGCGAAGTGGGGACCTTGCCCGCGGCGCGGCAGTTCTCGATGCCGGCGAGCACGTTCTTCCACAGCATGTCGATGTCCCAGCAGTCGTGCCCCCGGCGGCGCTGCTGGATGTTGTCGAAGCGGTGCATCTCCTCGAGGATGATCTTGCCGTCCTCCACGTGGCCCAAAACGTGGCGCCCGCTCGATGCGCCGATGTCGATGGCCAGGTAGTAACGCGTTTCTGCCATTAGTTTCCCCTTCACGTTCGCGCACGTGGGACACCACCTACGGGGTGGTGTCCCACGAATCCTGTTATCGGCAGACCACCTCGACCGGCACATCCAGGATCTTCGCGACCTTCAGGATGGTGTCGGTCCAGCTGCCCTGTGCAGCGGCGAAATGATGCGTCGGGCCGCACTCGCACCAGCGGTTGTTCCACTCGCGCGCGCCGATGGAGAAACGCGTGCGGAAGGTGGTGTCGCCGTTGCCCAGCGTGGGGCCGTCCTCGATGACGCCCTCGCTCACGACGAATTTGAAGTTCCCGTCGGCGTCCTGCGTGATGCCGAGGTAGGTGATGGGGCCGGCCTTGGGGTAGAAGCGCGTGAGGAAGCCGCCGCCCGTCTTGCCATGGAACACGGGCACGATTTCCATAGACGCCTTGCGCGCGGTCGAGAAGTCCGCGTCGCCCGAACCGGAGTGGCCAATGAGCACGACGTCGTCATTGAAATCGAACGTGTAGAACTCCGAGAGTTGGCAGGCGCCGCTGATGGTCTTCATGATGCTCATGCCCATGGCGACCTTGATGTCGCCTTCCACGGCACACGCGATGCCTTGCTTGATAAGCATCGAAAACGCGGGGATGAGCATGGAGTCGAGCACGCCGGCCTTGCCCTGCGCGAAGCCGTCGTAATGGCTTGCCACAAATCCCAGCTCTTCGTCCTTGACCCACTGTTCGAACGCGATGACGTAGCGCGCCATCTCGCGGATGCTCGCCTCGTCGTAGTCGCCGATGATGTCGAACGTGTCGTGGATGTCGGCAACCTTGGCAGCGATGGCATTCTCGTCGGTGACATCGTCGGCGATGGCCCACATCTTCTCCCAGTCGAACTGCTTGGTGTAGAGGCCCATACGGTTGTAGAGATTGGTCTCATCGATGTAGAGATCCATCATGCCAGGGTAGGGGCGACCGATTTGCGCGAGGTTGGTGTAGCGCAGACGGCGGCGCACCTGCGCGGCGCGGCACCAGTCTTCGATCTCGGCGGCCACTTGGGGGTCTCCACCCTCGACGACGCCGGTGATGACGGCGTGACGCTTGCCGGCGCGATTGAGGTCGGCGACCATCTCGCCCACAGCGCCACCTGCATATCCAATGCCCAGCCACTCGGCCGTGCCAGCGGTTTCGAAGTCAAGGCAGCG
>SUUF01000025.1:4762-9767 GCA_015062635.1 Coriobacteriaceae bacterium
ATTGAAGCGCTTCAAGTTATGGAATGAATTATAGATTGAAGCGTTTCAATTTCAAGGCGCTTTTCTATTGATTTGCTTTATGGGAACGCGTTTTCACGCTGAACGGTCGCGAGACGCCGCTATGCGGCTACAGATATTCGCCCAGGTTGAGGTTGGGAACATCGGCCCGATTCCGATGCTCGCGCGATACCGCCGTGCTCGCACGCGCCAGCAACGTCGGCGGGGCCAGCTCAAGCATCGCGGCATCCACCGGCGTTCCCGCAAGACGGGTGAGCAGCAGCTGCACGCCCTTGCGGCCGATTTCCTCGCCGGGGCTCGCAATGGTGGTAATCGACACCGGCCCGCCCCACGCCAGCGGGTTGCCGTCGCATCCGGCCACGAGCATGTCGTCGGGCACGCGTAAACCGGCCGACAAGATGCCGTCGACCACGCCCGCCGCAAGCACATCGGTAAGGCCGATGATGAAGTCGGGGCGCGCGCTTTCGTCGCGCGACGCCAAGTCGCGACCGGCCTTGTAGCCGTCGACCGCCGTGTTCCAGTCGCCGAACCCGATGAGCTCGACGCTCGCACCCGATTCGCGTGCCATGTCGCACATGCCCCGCACACGCAACATCAACTGCATGAACCGGGCTTCCCCCACCACCGCCACGCGGCGGGCGCCGCACGCGATGGCATGCTCCATCATCAGGCGTCCCTGCGCCTCGTTGTCAGGTGTGATGCAATCTGTCGTCTCGTTAACATGCACGTCAAGATACACGGTCGGCACGCCGCCCTTCAGATGCTCGGGCTTCCAGGAACGGTTCGCCATCGGCTGCACGAGCACGCCCGCCATCTGGGCGCCCAGGAAATAACGCATATAGTGGTTCTCGACGATGTCATCGTTGCCGGCGTTCGCGATAAGCAGGTCGTAACCGTTGGCATGGGCTTCGGCCTGGGCGCCATTCGCGATTTGCAACGAGAACGCATGGTCGAGGCGCGGCAATACGAGCCCGAACACCCGGCTCTCGCCGCCCGCCAGCTGGCGGGCACCTTGATTGGGCACATAGCCGAGCCGCTCGATTGTCGCATGGATGTGCTCGAGCGTCTCGGGACGCACCTTTTCGGGATGGTTCAGCGCGTTCGACACCGTCCCGAGCGAGACTCCCGCCTCGCGCGCGACATCGCCGATCTTCACCTTCGCCATTCCGAACCCGCTTTCGTCATTCCAAGCGCAATTGATGCGCTTCAATTCACGGGCATTCTATCACGTGTCAGCATCTGTACATAGACACATACATGCGTGTGTATAGATATTCAAACAAACTGCTTGAGCGGGAACCGATCTGCCGTGCAAGGCGAAACGGTCGCACCCTTCCGCCGCCGCGGGCGGGCTGGGCGTTAACGCTGCTCGAAGAACAGCTCGTACCAGCGGATGAAGGTGTACACCACCCACACGTACCGCCACAGCTGGTCTTTGCGACGGCGCAGCCACAGCGCGTTTTTCGCGGGCTTGCGGCCCTCGAAGGCATCGAGCAGCGAGCGTATCTCGTCCACGTTGAAGAACTCGGCGGCCACGGGGCTTTCGAATGCACGGCGGATGTCGGCGTTATAGGCCGGGTCGGCCAGCCACGAACGCACCGGCACCGGGAATCCGAGCTTGCGGCGGTAGGCCACCTCGTTCGGCAGAACACGCGACGCCGCCCGGCGCAACGCGATCTTGTTCCCTTCCTTGCCCGCCTTGAAACGCGAGGGCATGCGCAGGGCGATGTCGAAAATGCGCAGGTCGCAATACGGCATGCGGATGTCGAGCCCCGTCCCGCGGGCGATCTTCGTGGAATTGAACAGGATGCTCGCCTCGAAATAGCTGCGCAGCTCGACATAGAGCATCCAGTTCAGCGGGTCGTACTTCAGGCCCTTCGCGCCGCGCTTGTACATGAAATCGCGGGTGGAACGGTTGGGGTTGTAGCACTTCAGGAAGCGGCGCTGCTCGCTCGGATCCAAGATATAGGTCGAACCGTAATACACCGGCTTCGGTCCCAGGCGATACCGCCACGGGCGGCCATACACGCTATAGCCGGCGAAGAACTCGTCGGCGCCTTCGCCCGAGAAGCACAGCGTCGACTTCTTGGCTACCTGCTTGCACGCGCAGAACAGCGAGAGTCCCGCCACGTCGGCGGAAGGCTGCTCGTACGCCAGCAGGAACTCGTCGACCGTGGCGAAGAAATCCTCGGGGGATACCTCGATGCCCTCGAAGTTGCGCTGCAGGTGCGCGGCGGTCGCGCGGGCATCGGCTTCTTCGCTCGCGCGCTGGTCTTGGTAGGCAACGCAATAGCCCGTCTTCGCCCGGCTCTTCGCCAAGATATACGAGGAGTCGACGCCGCCGGAAAGGAAGCTGTCGGGCGTCTCGTCGGCGTCGCAGATGTCGTGCAAGCTCGCTTCCATCGCGTCGGTGATCTCGTCGGCCCAATCGTCGAGCGTCTTCGACTCGTCGGGGTGGAACTCGAGCTCCCAGAACTTCCCGAAGCCCAGTCCGTTCGGGCCATGCACCACATACCCGCCGGGCTCGACCTTGCACACGCCATCGAATAGCGTCTCCTCGCCCGGAATGTAGTTGAACGCCAGGTAGAACTGCACGAGGTCGCGGTTGAGCTTGCGCACGAAACCGGGCTGGTCGAAGAAATCGGCGATCTGCGTGCCATACAGCAGACGGGCGTCGCCCGTGCGGTAATAGAACAGCAGCTCGGCGCCGAGGGGGTCGCGCGTCAGGAACAGCTCTTCGGCGGCAAGGTCGTACAGAACAATGGCGAACTGGCCGTTGATATGCGCGCCCATGTCGCGGCCCCACCGCTCGTAGGCAGCCACCACCAGGCGCTCTTCCCGCTCCCGACGGGTGCAGCCCTCGATGCTCACGCCCAATTCCGACGCCAACTCGACGTGGTTGCGGATAAGTCCTTCGTACGCACGCAGCTCGACCATGCCAGATCCCTTCATGTGCTTTGCTTTTTTGCGTCCCACATCGTACACCACCTGCATCCGAACAGGCCGCAGCCCCCTCGTACGTGCCCATTTGTTAACCGAGGCAACACAAAATACCCGATGGCTCTCAAGCCATCGGGCACCCCCCAAACCAACGACCGGCATCTCGAGCCGGCCCTGAATACACGAGGACGGCAGCTACAATATCTCGGGGTTTCTTACGGTATTCGCATCGCCGGCTGCTGAAAGCAGGTCGAGCGTGTCGTCGTCGAGAAAACCCTCTGTGCCGCCAGAGTCGAGCACGGCCAGGCACCGCTGCAGCAATTCCTCGCAAAATGCCTCGTTGCCATCAGATACACCCGCACGAAGAACGCGCACGATGCTCACCTCGTCCATGCTCCCCTCCCTTCGATCGCCGTTGTACCACAACACGATTCGCTGTTCGTGTCTTTATAGGCGCACATATCGCATTCCATCCCAGCAATTTCAGCAAAATGGTCCATCATCCGGCCAACGCTATAATGCATCTATGGGCCACCCCCTCTCTGGCACCGCGAAGAAAGGACTCCCTCATGGGCATTGCGCTGGTAAATGGCCGGTTTTCACTGGAATACCCCGACGGCTTCCACGTGATGGACGACGCCGAGATGAATCGGGCATACGGAAATGACAACCCCAACCGCTGAGGCATTTGGGACACCGATCGCCACATCATCATCGCCATGTACTGGCACAACCCCGGCACCGTCGCGAACACCCTCTTCGGCGACATGGCCGACCTTGCTTCACTCATCAAGCGTGCCGAAAGCCACACCAAGAAGGCGCACAAGAAGCTGGGTCACGCCTTCGGGTCGTTTTTCGAGACGATTATCGCCGGTCAGGAATCCCGGGGATTCACCTACGCCTACACCGTCAGCGGAATACCGCAGGCAGGCCAATCCATCATCTTCCGGGAAAGCGGCATCACCTACACCGTGCAATGCTTGACCCAGCGAGACCTCGCCGAGGCGAACCGTTCCATCATCGAAGCGGTCCTCGCGTCGATTCGCCTTGCCTAGAAACCGATAAGCGGATCGCGCTTCAGCTCGAGCAGGAATTCGAAGGGGCGCATGTCCGTTACGGCTTCAGCTTGCGCTTGCACGCGGCACAGCGCGTCATGCACGTCACGCGCCAGCGCATCGATGCTCGCCTTCTGGTCGTCTTTGAGATATTCCGCCAAGCGGCCGCCGGTGTATCCCGAGGCGTCAACGCCCAGGAACACGCCCGCAAGCGCTGCGTCGTAACGGCCGGTCGCGCACAGCAGGCCGGTCACATCCGCAGTGATCTCGTCCCACACCGGCAGGATATCGTCGGGCATCGTGCGCCGACACACCACATGGGCGCATTCATGATGCAGACGGATCTCGCGCGAGATGCGCATCCATTCCGCGGCGCCATACGGGGTTTTACCGGCAGGCACGTTGCTGTACGGACCCTCTGAAATGAAGATGATCTCGGTCCGGAACGCCTGGGGATCTTTGGCTAACCGCAGGAATTCGGCCGGCCAGTCCTCGCCGCCGGCCTCGCGGTAGGCGCGTGCGAGCGCCGACACCTTGCCCCAGTCGGCAAGCCCGCGGTACGTGATGGCCCCCACCGTTCGGTTGATGGGCACCGGCTGCGCCTTGTGCCCGATGATCTGCAACAGCGTCTCGAAATCGGCGCGTTCTCTCAAGAACACAACCTCAACCGGGCCAGCCGGCGTGTCGACCACGCGCAATTCGTCTTCGACGCTGGTGATGAAGTGGTCGAGGTTCGCCCCCTCGGGCGCGATGCCGCGGCCGCTCGCAGCCCGGTGCGCGTCTTGGGCGCCTTCCGCCGGCGCCACGTACAGTTGAGGAAAGCGTTTCGCCAGCTGGGCGATTACGCCTGCACCAAGTATCGATTCACCCATCACGCCGTCCTTCCAAACCGCCACACGCACCGTGCGTCTGGCTTTCACCCGCTATGATACCGCCGCCGGGTAGAAGGTGGGGCGCCCGTCGGGGCAGCGGAAAGCGGGCCGCCCCATCCG
>SUUF01000025.1:9867-22096 GCA_015062635.1 Coriobacteriaceae bacterium
TTCACCCGCTATGATACCGCCGCCGGGTAGAAGGTGGGGCGCCCGTCGGGGCAGCGGAAAGCGGGCCGCCCCATCCGCCATTCCGAGCCAAAGGCGAGGAATCTCCCCCGTCTCTTTCAGAGTTGGGGCGGGGGAGATTTCTCGCTGCGCTCGAAATGACGCTGGGAGGGGCGATGAAGCGCCTCCCGCAACGTCGATGCAAGTGTGTTAACTAACCGCACGCTGCCCGGCACAGCCCACCAGCGAAAATATTGCGCGCTATACTGCTTGCGTTGCATTCGGCTACCACCGACGAAGGGAGACCGGAATCATGGCCATACGGACGAGCGCGGCAATCGCCGCATGCAAGGCGAGCCACCGGGCAATGCGCCTGCTGGGACGCACGGCACGCGCGCTGCCGGGAAAAATCGCCCTGAAAATCGACCCGAAGGTCATCGGCCGGCTCGCTGCCGGGCACAAGACCATCGTGATAACCGGCACGAACGGGAAAACCACCACGACGCACATCGTGCAGCAGGCGGTCATCAACACCTACGGCACCGCCGCCTACGACCCGTCTTCCACCAACCTCGAGCAGGGCATCGCCACCACGCTGTGCCTCGACAGCTCGCTCGGCGGCAAGCGGAAAAGCGACTGGGCCGTCATCGAGAGCGACGAGGGCGCGACGAAAACCCTCCTGCCCGCCTTGCACCCGCAGGTGATGGTGGTCACCAACCTGTATCGCGACCAGGTCGACCGCTATACCAGCTGGACCACCGCACGCGATTACATCATCCAGGCAGCCAAATCCTGCCCCGAAACCATCCTCGTGCTCGACGCCGACTGCCAGGTGACGGCCTCCATCGCCGACGCCGTGCCGAACCGGGTGATGTGGTACGGCATGGAATGCCCCGTGTACGAAGAGGGCATCGGCGACTTTGACGAACGCGTGGAATGCGTGGCATGCGGCACGCCGTTGGAATTCGGCTCGCGCACGTTTGCCCACCTGGGTGATTACACCTGCCCCGGATGCGGGCGAAAGCATCACACGCCCTACATCGCCTGCACGGGCATCGCGGACCGCCGCGAGAAAAGCTGCACCCTCACGCTGCGCATCGGCAGCCAGGAACGCACGGTGGAAGCAAACGTGCGCGCCGGCTACGACGTGTACAACGCCGTCGCCGCCGTGGCCGGGTTGCTTGCCTGCGGCATGGACGAGGACGACGTGTTCGGCGCGCTCGCCCACTTCACGCACGCTGCCCACCGCTTCGAGATCTTCGACATCGACGGCACGCGCACGCGCCTGCTGCTGATGAAGAACACCGCCGGCTGCAACCAGCTCATCAACATGCTGTGCTCGGAAGGCGAGCCGCCGAAGAACCTCGTGTGCCTGCTCGGCGCCGAGATCATGGACGGCCTGAGCACCGAATGGATTCAGGACGTGCGTTGGGAGAACATCTGCGGACCCGACACGAAGGTCATCGTGGGCGGGCCGAAGCACGATGACATGCGCGAGCGCCTGTTGCGCGCGGGCGTGCAACCGCAGAACATGCGCGTGCAACCCGACTACCCCGCGCTCATCCGCGACATCGCCGCCATCGGCGAACCGGTGACGCTCATCGGGAACTGCTCGCCCATCGAGGATTTCCGCGTCGAACTTGTGAAAAAGTACCAGCCCTTGGACTACTGGTCGGAATAGCGCGCGCTTCCCACCGCTACCAAAAACCCAGGTTCAGGTCGACCGCACCATCGATGCCGTCGACCTGGCCGTCGTTCGTGTACTGCCACACGGCATACGGCTGCCGGCACGAGGGGAACGACCCATATTCCGCGTACCACAGCTCGTCGTGTTCGAGGACGTCCCAGTCGTACCGAGCCAGGTCGTACCCATTCCCGTAAATCATGGTTTTGTATCCGGCATCTTGAATGACCTCGCAAAACGCCTGCGCGACAGCCGTCGCCTGCTCGCCGGTGAGCTCGTCGACGCGCGAATCGATGCCCTCGGCCTCCCGTTCGTGGTCGAAAGCCACGGGATGCTCGAGGGGCACGCCGCCAAGCAGGTCGAGCACGAAACGCGCCTCCTCTTGCGCCTCTTCGACGGTTACGGCCTGCGAGAAGAAATACACGCCGCATGCGATGCCCGCATCATGCGCCGATGCCAGGTTGTACTCGAAATAATCGTCGGGATAGAGCCCACCTTCACTCGACCCGCGGAAACCGCAGCGGATGAGCGCGAAATCGATGCCATCGTCGGCCACCGCCCACCAGTCGATCCAGCCCTGGTTGTCAGAAACATCCACGCCGGTTTCCGTGACAAGCCCGCCTTCACCCTCGTACACGAACCGGCCATTCTGCTGGTGAAAGCCCTCCCAGTCGTAATAGGGCGAACTCCACGGCGAGCTGGCGCCGGGAACGCACGCGCACAGGGCGACAACCACGGCAAGCGCCACGAGGGCGCAGGCAACACGCATCGCCGTTTTCCCCACCGCCTGCAACCGCACCTCCCTCTGCCTTCGCCAAGCAAGCCCGCAGGCCAGGGCAATCCAGCGCCCGACCAGTTCGGGATACCGCCCATGCTAGACCACCGACCAAGCCGCACCATGCTGGCAATGTGAAAAACACGAGCGTGACCCCGATATACACCGGATGGCCGTCTCGTCGGCGCGCGGGCGTATAATCCACGCAGGGATGCCCCGCGCTCCCGCCAGCCGATGCGCGCCACCGCGACGCGCCCTCGAAGAAGGAGACCGCCATGGCGTGGACCCGCCCCTTCATAGTTGTATTGGCCGCCTGCCTCATCGCGTTCGCCGGTTGCGCAGCACCTGCCGACGATGCGTCTTCGAACGCATCAGCCGACGCCCAAGGCTCCCAGAGCCAGGCCGCCCCCGAACCCGAAGAGACGAAGGTCGTAAGCCTCGGGTTCACCGGCGACATCTGTCTCGCCGACAACTACATTCCGATGCAGCACCTGGCCGAGCTCGATTCGACGAGCATTTATGACGGCATCGACGCGCACTACGTGAAGGCCATGCGCAGCGTCGACTTGATGTGGGTGAACAACGAGTTCGCCTACGGCACCGACGTCGAGGCGCTTCCCGGCAAGGAATGGACCTTCCTCGCCAAACCCGAAAACGTGAAATACCTGAAGAACCTTGGAGTCGACATCGCCGGCTTGGCCAACAACCACACGTTCGACTACGGCGAGGAAGCGTTCCTCACCACGCTCGACACGCTGAAAGACGCGGGAATCCCGTATGTGGGCGCCGGGCGCAACGCCGCCGAGGCGAATGCTCCGGTATACCTGGAGGCCAACGGCGTGAAGGTCGCCTACGTGGCGGCATCGTGCGCCGAATACACCATCTACACGCCCGAAGCCGGCGAGGATTCGCCGGGCATCATGTGGTGCTACGACGACGACATCATGCTCGAAGCCCTTCACGAAGCCGCGCAGAACGCCGATTACGTGGTGGCATTGCCGCACTGGGGCACCGAGCATTCCACCGAGCTCACCGAGAAGCAAATCGAAAGCGCACGCGCTTACATCGACGCCGGCGCCGATGCGGTGGTGGGCGGCCATTCGCACATCTTGCAGGGCATCGACTTCTACAACGGCAAGCCCATCCTGTACAACCTGGGCAATTTCTGGTTCGACGACTATGACATCGACACGGTGATGGCCGAGCTCGTCGTCGACACGAACGGCGATGAGCCCGCCGTGCAAGTCATGCTGCTGCCCGGAACCCAATCGGGCGCCTTCACCGCCTGGGCGCCGAACGAATCCGAGCGCGACCGCATTTTCCGGTATATCGAGGATATCTCGGGCAACGCCGTGACCATCGACGACAAGGGCGTGGTGACCGCCGCGTAATCCCCTGCATCAACCGCAGCTTGCCGGGCGCGCCGGACGGGTTGGCGGGGTCGTCTGAGCACAAACTTCGCGATTTCGCGAAGCGGAATCGCGCGTCTAAAACGCGAAGCCAGCAAAGCGCACGAGCTGAAAAGCCCCAGTGGGGCTTTTCAGCGAGCAGCTAACGCGTGACCCCGCCAACCCGTCCGGGGCGGCCGGCAAGCGGTTTGGCCTGACGGGTTGGCACAGGTATTAGAATGCTTACTGGATACCCGAGACGAGCGACGTAATGTCGTCGGGGTCCATCGTCATCTCATCGCCGCCAAGGCCCTGGTACGTGGCCGCATAGGCATCGTCACCGACGTTCCACTGGATGAGCGTGGCGGCACCCTCTTCGGCACCGTAGCACGTGATCTCGAGGCCCTTGTGGTTCTGCGTCCACGTGTGCGCGAACTCGTCGTAGCTGCGGTCGGAAAGCGGCGCGCCATAGACGCCCGTGGCCTTGCGGACGTACACCATGCAGGCGGGCTGCTCGTAGACGGCCTGCGCAACGCCATCGGCATGCGAGAACGTCGGGTCGGTGAAGGTGATGTCGCCGAGGGTGACTTCGTCCATCACGCTGAAGCCATTGCAGCCAGCGGCAGTTGCGGCCTCCTCGGCAGTCGCAACCGGTTGCCAATCGATGCTGACGCCCTGGTCGCCCTCTTCCGGCTCGTCGGCATCCGCCGCCGCATCGTCCGCCGCGCTCGATTCGCTCGCGGAAACCGATGCGCTCGCAGATGCCGAGGAATCGCCCGCCGACGAGCTGCTCGCCGCGCTGTTGGAACCACAGCCGGCCAGCGCCAGCACGAATGCCGCCAGCAAGGCGGCCACCAGGTATTTCTTCATATCAGTGCCTTTCTCCCCTTGTCGTTCCGTATAGGGAGACTATAGCACCGAACCGATGGGGCGACGAAGCGCCTGTCGTCTCAGCCCACGTACGTGCAGTGCTACACTAGCGGGGCACATACTGTCTAAGGAGATACGCCCATGCAATTCTCAAAGCGCCTCGACCTCTTCGGCGACGAGATTTTCGCCCTGTTCAATGCCAAGCGCCGCGAGCTGGAAGCTCAAGGCCGGCGCGTGTTCGACCTCTCGGTCGGCACGCCCGACTTCCGGCCGCCCCAACACGTGGTGGACGCCTTCATCGAAAGCGCCCGCAAGCCCGAGAGCTGGAAATACAGCCTGCACGACACGCCCGAGATGCTCGATGCGCTGTGCGCCTACTACGCCGAGCGCTATGGCGTGGCGGGCATCACGCCCGACATGGCCATGAGCTGCCGCGGCACGCAAGAGGGCATGAGCTATGCGTGCGCGGCGCTCGTCGATGCGGGCGACATCGCGCTCATCCCCGACCCGTGCTACCCCGTGTTCCAGGCCAGCACGCTCATCGCCGGCGCCACGCCCTGGTATTACCCGCTCACGGCCGAACACAACTTCCTGCCGCACGTCGCCGGCATCCCCGATGACGTCGCCGACCGCGCGAAGTACATGGTGGTGTCGCTGCCCGCGAACCCCGTGGGCTCGGTGGGCACCCCCGAGATCTACCGCGAGATCATCGACTTCGCCCGCGCACACGACATCGTCATCATCCACGACAACGCCTATTCCGACATCGTCTACGACGGCCCCGCCGGAAACAGCTTCCTTTCGTACGAAGGGGCGCTCGACGTGGGCGTGGAATTCTTCTCGCTCTCGAAGTCGTTCAACGTCACGGGCGTGCGCATCTCGTTCCTCGTCGGCCGGCCCGACGTCGTGGCCGCCGCCCGCAAGCTGCGCAGCCAGGTCGATTTCGGCATGCCCTTCCCCGAGCAGGCGGCCGCCATCGCCTGCCTCACTGGCCCGCGCGACCAGGTGGAAGCGCAACGCCTGCAATACCAGGAGCGCCGCGACGCGCTGTGCGACGGTCTGGAGGCGTTGGGCTGGGAACGCCCGAACGCGCACGGCTCGATGTTCGTGTGGGCGCGCATTCCCGGCGGCCGCACCGATTCCCAGGCTTTCGCACTCGAACTCATGGAGAAGAGCGGCGTCATCGTCACGCCTGGCGCAAGCTTCGGCCCCTCGGGTGAAGGCTACGTGCGCATCGCGCTCGTCCTCCCGCCCGACGGCCTGCGCGAAGCCGTCACCGCCATCGGCGCCGCTACCAAATAGCACCCGCAAACCCGCGGGCATGTAATGGCAAGGCGGCCACCCCATGTGGGCGGCCGCTTCACTTATGCCAGCAAACGCTGAACCACCCGCTCCAGGACGCCGGGGGCGGGCACGCCCGGCAGCAGGATGGACTGGGCATCAGAACCCACCAGAAAGGCCGGCAGCTGCCAAATGCCCAGATGCCGACGCATCGATGCCGCCGTCGGGCGCGGCGATGCCCTCCCACGTCGCGGAACGCACCAAACGGTTCTTCAACCGCAAGCCGCCGATTTCCACCGGTTCGAATATCCCCATTCCCATATGCGATGCCTTCCCTCTTGTCCCTTCAATGAGAAAGTCTAGAATGCGGGATGTTTTATGCTAGTACGCAGTTTTTTCTTCCCTAGGAAAGGTGGAGGAGTCGTGGCCAAGGCACCGGAAGTGACCTATCCGATTGACGGGACGATGACAGACGTGACGGGAGAGCGCTGCCCTATCTTGCATGCGCTCGACGTCGTCGGGCAGAAATGGAAGCTGCCGATACCCTGGTACCTGCACGAAGCCGAGGCCACCCGCTACAACGAGCTGAAACGCCGCGTCCCCGGCATCACGAACATGATGCTGACGAAATCGCTGCGCGAGCTCGAGGAAGCCGGCCTGGTGGCGCGCCATAGCTACGACACCGTCCCGCCGAAGGTGGAGTACTCGCTCACGCAAACCGGCCGCGACCTGCTCCCCGCCTTGAACGAGCTCTACAAATGGGGCGAGGCCCACATGCATTCAAGGAACGCCTAGCTTCGACCCGCCGGGTCGGGCGGCGTCACAGCATATGCCCTAGCGGATGAAGTTGGTGCGGACGCGCTTCTCGGTGCGCGGCATGCCGAACGCCTCTTTGCCGAGCGCGATGCTCTTCATCAGGAACGCCATGTTGCGCGCCAGCACGCGCATTTGCTGCAGCCCCTCTTCATCCTGCATGCCTTCGCCCACGTTGCGCCCATGCAGGCTGTTCCAATACTGGCCGTTGGCCACCGGCATGCCCGTGAGGGCGAAGAACTTGTTCAGCTCGTCATAGGTGGCCGAGGTGCCCCCGCGCCGGGCCACGCACACCGCCGCGCCCACCTTCATCGTCTTGTCGAAATGCGTGCTGTAGAACAGCCGGTCGAGCAGGGCCACGAGCGTGGGGTTCGCGCTGCCGAAGTACACGGGGGCGCCCACCACCAAGCCGTCTGCCTGCTCGAACACGGGCGCCAGCTCGTTCACGACGTCGTCGAACGCGCAGGCACCCGTCTTGCGACACCGCTCGCAGGCGATGCAGCCGCGCACGTCAAGCGCGCCCACCTGGCGCGTCTCGCATTCGATTCCCTCTTCGCGGAAAACCGCTTCCATCTGCGCGAGCGCCACGCCCGTGTTGCTGTTTGAGCGCGGGCTGCCATTGAGCATCAAGACCTTCATTTCGACTCCTCGTTTTCCTCGACGGCGGCGAATTCCCCGGGGCAGGCGACCTTCTCGACGAAAACCTCCAGGCCGTTATACGTCCAGGTTCCAATGAGCGGCTCGCATGCCGAAAGCTCATTGTCGGTGAGCAGGTTCACGTTGCTTACAAGCGCGCCCGAATAACCCGGCGCGCCCGCCGGCGTCTCGGGAAGCCACCACCCGTATTCGGCGCTCGCAACGCCCAGCGGCATGTCCTCGTACGCTACCTTCAAGACGGCCGCCCCCCGTTCGTTCGAGATGCGCGCCCAGTCGCCTTCGGCCAGGCCAAGCGCCTGGGCGGTCGCCGACGCCATGTGCACCCGGGGGAAGGGACGCCACGCCCGGAATTCCGCATTCTGGAAATAGGACGACGCCCAATACGGCTGGAACCGGGCACCAGTCACGAGCGCCACCATGCCATGCGCAAGGTCGGCATGGGCCACCGCTTCCAGCACCGGTTGAGGATACCGGCTGCCCCCAAGCTGCTCGAGCAGCGATGACGCAAGCTCGACCTTCCCCGACGGCGTGGCGAATCCAACCGGTGCGCCATCGGCGCCCGGAGCCTCGTGTTTGCGATAGGTGGGCTGCGGCGCATAGATGCCCTGCTCCGCGAACTGCTGGAACGTGAGCCCCGCCGGCTCGAACAACACGTCGTACTCGTCTTCGAGCGTGGCGGCCGGCCATTCGGCGCCCATACCCAAGCGCAACGCCAGCCCCCGCAGAATCTCGTAGTCGGTGCGACGTTCGTGCAGCGGGCGAATCGCCGCGGCGCCGCCATAGGCGTAATCGGCCACGCCGCCGTGAATCTGGCAGGTCGGCCGCTCGAAGGCCGCCGCGACCGGCAAGGCGTAATCGGCCAGTTGGGCGGTGGGCGTCATGCGGTAGTCGGCCACCACGCACAGGTCGAGCGATGCCAGGGCATCCAGCACCAGTTGCGTGTTCGCATAGGTGAGCACCGGATTTGCCCCCATCACCAGCAGCGCGCGCACCGGATAGGGCGTGCCATCGCGCATCGCGCGCATCACCAAGCCCGGGTGCGCCGAGGTCAGGTACCGCTCGGGCAACGTGCGCCCGAAGCGTTCCGTCTGCCCGTTCACCAGGTCGTATCCCGCATAGCTTTGCAGCCGCGTGGGGTTCAGCTGGAACGCGCGCTCATCGCGTGCGAACAGGTCGGGGCGCTCCATGTGCGCCTCTTGGCGAAAGCCGCTGCGCTCGTTCACATAGCAGCTGCCCGGGCGATCGACATTGCCCGTTATCGCCCGCAGCAGGCAAAGCGCGCGCACCGTCGGCTCGGTGTTCGGCCCGAGTTGGTCGATGCCGCGGCCCGACAGCAGCAGGGCCGGGCCGTTCGTCGCATAAATGCGCGCGGCGCGGCGGATATCATCGGCCGGCACCCCGGTAACCCGTTGCGCTTCGTCGGGCGTATACGGAGCCACATGGGCGCGCAGACCTTCGAAGCCCGTGCACCACCGTTCCACGAAATCGCGGTCGAACAGACCTTCCTGCAGCACCACGTGAATGAGCGAAAGGGCGAGCACGGCGTCGGTTCCCGGCCAGGGCATGAGGTGCACGTCGGCTGCAAGCGCCGTCTTCGATTTGCGGCAGTCGACCACGACCAGTGGCACGCCGGCGTTGTGCTTCGCCCGTATCTGGGTCCAGAACAGCGAGTTGTCGCTCTCGGCGGGGTTGGTCGCCCATAGCATCATCGCGCGGGTGTTATCGCCGAGCTCGCTTTCGGTCGGCCACCCGAACGTGACCGCGTCCATCCATATGCGCGGGTTCCAGCAAATCTGCCCGATGCCCATGTTGTTGGGGCTGCCGAATTGGCTCATGAACCGGTGCAGCGGCCAATACGTGGCATGGGGCCCGCCGATGGCGCTCGCGAGCGTGCGACCCCCGAATTCCTCGCGCAACGCGCGCAGCCGTGCGGCGATGTCATCGAGTGCTTCGTCCCAGCTCACCCGCTCGAAGCGCCCGCTTCCCCGGGCGCCCACGCGTTTCATCGGGAAATTCAGCCGGTCGGGGGCGTCCAGGTCATCGAGGTTCATGCGCCATCGACGGCACCGGGCGGCGACGGTCGGGCTATAGGGGTACCGCGTCGGGTCGGGCTTCACATCGACGATCCGGCCATCTTCGACCGTCACGTCGAAACCGCACAGATACCCGCAGTAGTGGCAATTCCCCTTGCGCACCTCGCGTGCCATCTGCTCCTCCTCGGCCTCGGCAAGCCTGAATGTTCCCATGTTCATTCTAATCTGCGAACGGCCGAGGAAGCGGGTCGCAGGCGTTCTTTCTCCTTGCGGGTTCGCCTTCCGCCCAACCGGAACGCCAGGGCACAAAACCCGGCACACCCCCTGGGCGCGTTGTCGGGTTGACAAACCAAGCGACTGCCCCGGAGGGGTTCGCCCCACCTTCGCTTTACTTTGAAATCGAGATGGCGGAAGCGCAAACCGCTCACGCAGAAGGGCCGAGTAGCGGCTCGTTGTCTTCGGCGCGATCGAAGGCGAATCCGCTGGTCGCTGCGAACGACTCGCTCGCCTGCCGGTAGGCTTCCCAGTCGATCTCGACGTCGAACAGCAGCTCGAGGTAATGGCGCACCGGTGCGGCCCCGTCGGCACGCAGCATCGAATTCGCGCAGCTCACGCAAGCCGTGACGAGGCAGTCGGCCCCGGTATCGCCGAATTCCGCCATCCGGCGGGCGCGGCGGCCTTCGCACACACGCACGTCGTAGTACGACACGACCCCGCCCGAACCGCAGCATATCGTGTCAGCGCCATGGTGGCGCATCTCGCGGCACGAGCCGGACGGCAAAAGGGCGCGCACCGCCGACCCGAATTCATCCGTCTGCCTATCGGAACAGGAATCGTGCACGCTGAAAGTGCGCGCATCGGCCGCGACGCCGCGTTCCTCGGGCACGCGCAGACCCGCCTCCAACAGCACCCGGGGGAGCGCCTGCACCTCGATGCCAGCATCGATGAGGCCCTGTTCCTTCGCGTGCAGCAATTCGTAATAGCAATTGGGGCACCCGGCGATAACGCGGCGCACGCCATGGGCCGCCAACCGCGCGCCGATTGCCTGAGCATAGCCGTCATATTGCTGCGCAAGCCCCATCAGGCGCACCGGCTTTCCGCAGCACAGGTCGGTCATGCCCGCAGCCAAGCCCGCATCCCGCAAGAACGCCATGGTCGCACGCGTGAGCGCGGGGGCGTAGGTGGTCAGCGTGCACCCCGGGAAGAACACCGATTCGCACGGTTCGCCGGCCGCAAGCGCATCGTCGTAGCGCACGCCCTGCCAGGCGCGGATGCCACGGAATGCATGACCCGCATAATCGACCCGCATCGGCCGCCAGCGGTCTGACAACTCCGGCTTCACCTGCAGATAGAGTTCGCGGCCCGCGCACACCACGGCTGCAGCGTCGATGCCGACGGGGCAGGAAACCGTGCAGGCGCCGCACAAGGCGCACGTGAACAACAGCCGCTCGGTGCGCGGGTCGAATGCGCCCGCATCGGCCTGCTCCACCACGCGTTCCGCGAAAGGTCCCCAGGTGCCGGCCGCGCAACCGCAGCCCTCATTCTGCACCTGTTCGCACAAACCGCATCCCACGCAGCGCAGCGCAGCGTCACGGCAAATGCCCATGCTGTCGGCCAAAGAAACCACCGGCCATCCTTTCGCGAATCGCGCCTGTTCGTGTCTCTGTCGCGCCACCCCGAAGCTAACGGCAACGGCAGCGCATTGCGTCATTCTACCGTTTCCAAGCGGTGCAGGTGCTGCGAACGAGGCCAGCAAGCAGGGCTGATGTGCTTGCGATACGGATGCAAGGATGAATCGGGGGCACATCCACGAGTGCAACTGGGCGCTAGAGCGCCTCCTCAGAAATTACTGCACAAACTTCGCGGCTCGCTCCGAAAAACCCCAGGTCGCGTTTTTCGGAAGGCGAAGTTTGCACATTAATTACCGGCATTTACGCAATGCAGGGGTGAAGCGGGGCGTTGGCACGTCGTGCGAAGTAGTTCGGGCGAGAGGCTGGGCGTACGCTGGCGACCTCACCCTTCACGCGCGGTTTGCGGGAAACAGCGTCAGACCGATGGTGCAAGGGGCGTGAGACGGGCTTGCGTGCAAATCATGAGTCACGGCACATCAGCCACGCCCTGCGTTATTGCGCGGGAATGGCTACGTCGGCAGCTCATCCCTTCAGGCGCCCGATACCGTCCGTGCCAACCGCAGGGTTGATTCCGCCAAAAATGTGCCATCGTGAGGCCAAAAAATCGCCATCGTGAACGATTGAACCAGCTAGGACGCCAATTTTTCGCCATCGTGAACGATTCTCGCCCGAACGAACCGTTCACGATGGCAAATTTTTGGCGAATCCCATCGGTTTCATGGCACGACCCCGCGGGCCAACACCGGTTCCGTGGCACGGCCCCGCCGGCCGACTCGTGTCGTGCACGATGAGTCGAAGGAGTCGAAGGCCGTTCCTTTGATGAATCGAAGATCCTTTGACTCATCGCGCACTATGAGTTGGAAGACGTTCCTTTGACTCATCTCCACCGACATGAACCACGCAGCCGAATTTGCGACAAGGAAAGCGCCGACGAATCGGCTATGTGGCACGGGATATGGACGAAGCGGCGCGGGTGAACCGGGTTTGCGCCAGGCAGCCGATTTTGCGACACAAAGTATGTCGGCAATTCGGCTGTGTGGCGCAAAGTGTCGAAGGAGCGGCTGGACGACGTCAGGGGCGCAGCGCCCGCTTCGCCCGAA
>SUUF01000026.1:0-20467 GCA_015062635.1 Coriobacteriaceae bacterium
TATGGCATCGCCTTCACCATCAAGATGTCGCCGAAGGCGGGGCACGACATCGATGGGTATTTCTCGTACGTGGTGCCGCCGCTCGAGGGTTTTTGGTGGTTGCCGGGGACCAACGGCATGGATTACGCGCGCAAGGCCGATTTTCAGTGGATCAGCTGCATTCGCCTGCCGGAATTCGTGACGCGCGAGGAATTCGATTGGGCGGTTGCCGAAGCGTCGCGCAAGAAGAAAGCCGACTTCAGCGAGGCGGAGTTCCTGACCGTGGAGGAAGGCCTGTGCGTGCAGTGCATGCACATCGGGCCGTATGACGATGAGCCGGCGACAGTGGATGCGATGCATGCCTATGCGGCCGTCCAAGGCTACGAGCTCGATTTCTCGGAAACCCGCCGGCATCACGAGATTTATTTGTCGGATGCCCGTCGTACCGCTCCAGAGAAGTTGCGCACGGTGGTGCGGCATCCGGTGCGACCTGCTGGCGCGTAAACCAAAGTATTACCCGGCATGACAGCGCGTTTGTGGGTGCAAACGCCTGCGGATGGATGCTACCCTGAAGCCATACGATACCGGTGAGCTGAATCCCTGAATGGAGCCCGACGACCGGGCATGCGAACGGATGGAGCGTGTTGCGATGTCGGCCATTGTGCAGGATAAGGACGGCGCCTACCGCTGGGTGTACGAGTTCAACTTGTTAAAGAACCCCACGATACTCCTCACGGTGCTCAAGATTCTCCTCGGTATTCTCGCCGTGGGAGTTGTCATACTGCTGGCGAGCATGCTCCCGGGCCTTACGAGGGGCACTGCGAGCGGGGAGGACTTTCTCGAGGCGTTGCGTTTCGGCGGGTTCTTCATGCTGTTCTTCTTTGTCCTTACCTGTGTGGGCTATGCCGTGTATGCCCTCATGCAGGGCGGGAAGTACTGCGTGGTGTTCACGATGGACGAACATGGCATCGTGCATAAGCAGCTACCTCGGCAATACAAGAAAGCGCAGGTGGTGAGCGCGCTCAACGTGATTGCGGGCGTTATGGCGGGTAATCCCGGGCAAGTGGGCTTGGGTATTACATCAAATCGCGATTCCCTGACCAGCGATTTCTCGGCCGTGACGAGCGTGAAGGGTTCGCGCACCTTGCAGGTAATTAAGGTGAACGAACCCCTCGCCAAGAACCAGGTGTACGTCGAGCGCGACGACTACGATTTCGTGTTCGACTACATCGTCGAGCACTGCCCGCAAGCGCGGGTGAAGGGGAGCTCGGGCCCATAGGCCTTCCTTGCAGCCAAGGCGGTGAAAACCTGGAAGCGTATGTAGACGACGATCTAGGCTCTGGCGTCCGCCTTCGCCTGGAAACGCTGCGCGTCGACGATGAACCGGTCGTGTTCGGCGGTGGCTATTTCGCCTGCGGCGTCGAAGGCGCGAACCCGGAAGGACAAGGCGCGGCGGTCGACGGATATCAAGACGCTTTCGCAGCGCACCGTCATTCCCACGGGTGTCGGCGCGTTGTGATGCAGCTCCAACCTGGTGCCCACGGTCGTCTGGCCTTTGTCGAGGTGCCCGGCGACGCTTTCCCAGCAGCAGCGTTCCACGAGTTCGGCCAAGGCGGGGGTCGCCAGAACGTCGAGCGTGCCGCTGTGCCGTTTGCGGGCGGTGTCATTGGTGCTCACCGTGAGTTCGGCGATGCCCTCGATGCCGGTTTCAATCATGCAAGCCTCCCGTTCATCCGAATTACGAAAGACGATTGTAACTGAGCAAGCATCCCCGTCCTTGCGTTTTTGCACAGCGGCAATGGCTGATTTAGCGATGGCGGGTATGCGCGCAAGAGCTGGAAAGAGATGATAACCTCGGGCATCGCCGCCGATAAGCAGCAGCAGAAGGCATCGCTCGCTTGGATCCGCCAGCAGAGCCTCGACCCGCGGTGCGTCGAGTCGCTTGCAAACCACGATCCTGATATCGCACCGCATGTGATAGGGCTGTAGGGCATCCCAGGCCGTGCACAACCAAGCACCTCTGCGCTGTCATCAGCCCGATTATGAGGGATAATCGCCCATACGAACTGGTGAGCGAAAGGGGTGGGCGACATGGCGGGTGATACCGGCAAACTCGGATTTGGCATGATGCGGCTTCCTAAGAAGCTCGCCCGCACCGATATCAAGCAGACCTCCCAGATGGTCGATGAATTCCTGGATGCCGGATTCACCTACTTCGATACGGCGTATGTGTATGTGGGGTCGGAGGAAGCGACGCGCAAGGCCCTGGTGAGCCGGCATCCGCGCGATTCGTTCACCGTGGCCACGAAGGTGTACCCGAAGGTTGCGCCTACGGCGAAGGCCGCAAAGGGGCAGCTGGGTACGAGCCTCAAACGGCTCGGTACCGACTACATCGACTATTTCCTGCTGCATTCCATCACCGATTCCGATTACGAACGCTATGACCAGCTAGGCCTTTGGGATTTCGCGGCCGAACGCAAGGCGGCAGGCGTCGTTCGCCATGTCGGCTTCAGCTTTCACGGTGGGCCGCAGGTGCTCGATAGGGTGTTAACGCAACATCCCGAAACAGAATTCGTGCAACTGCAGCTGAACTACGCCGATTGGGAGAACCCGCGCGTGCAGTCGCGGGCGAACTACGAGGTGGCCCGTGCCCATGGCAAGCCTATCGTCGTGATGGAACCGGTGAAGGGCGGCAACCTCGCGAATCCGCCGGCAAAGGTGAAGGCGCTGTTCGACGCCGCGAATCCGCAGGCGTCATATGCTTCGTGGGCCATTCGGTTCGCGGCGTCGCTCGACGGCGTGCTCAGCGTGCTTTCGGGCATGAGCAACCTTGAGCAAATGCGCGACAACTTGGCATACATGCGCGATTTCCAGCCGCTTTCCGCTGACGAGATGCGGGTGATACGCCAAGCTCAAAAGCTGATGGGGGCTGCGACGCGCATCGAATGCACCGCGTGCGGGTATTGCCTGGAGGGATGCCCGCAGCAAATCGATATCCCCCGGGTGTTCGAAGCGATGAACGAGCGGTTGGACGGGCAACTCGAGGCGGCGCAGCGCCATTACGAACGTGCGGTGGAAGGCGGTGGCCTCGCCGGCGATTGCATAGCCTGCGGGGCGTGCGAAAACGTGTGCACGCAGAACCTGCCCATCGTGGATGATCTCGCCCTGTGCGCGAAAGCGTTCGGGAAATAGCGCATGGCCGCATAGAGGCTGGTTATTGCAAGAGGATGAGGGTTTAGACATGCTGCGCACCCTGGCACAGATGCTTAGGCGCCGTTGGCGTTCGTGGGTCGGCTTCGAGTTGCTATACCAGGTTGTGTACCTGTCGCTTATCGGGCCCCTCTTGAAGCTGTCGGTCGATGCTGCGATGGCGCTTACGGGGTATTCCTATCTCACCTGGGAAAACATCGGGGCGTTCGTCCTGTCGCCGGCAACCATCGTGGTTGCGGTCGCATTCGCGGCGGTGGCTGCGCTTATGGCGTTGTTCGAGCTTGCGGGGCTGCATTACTCGTTTACGCTCGATGCGTCGAGCGGCCGGCCGAAGGTCTTGGATGCCGCTCGCTTCGCCTTGCGGCGCGTGGGACGCGCCGTGCGACCAGCTAACATAGCCGCCATTCCCTATCTTTTGGTTTTGCTTCCCTTCCTCGGCTTGGGGACGGTGGGCGGCATGGTGCGCTCGCTTTCGGTGCCCGAGTTCGTGATGGAATATATCCAGATGAACCCCCTATATGCGTTGGCGTATTTCGTTCTTGTGGCAATCCTGTTCGTCGGCGTTGCCCAGTACGTGTTCCTCGTGGTGTTCCTGGTGGCAGATGACGTCACGTTCGCGCAAGCGGCACGCATGGCGCGTTTGGCCGGCAAGGGCCATGTCGCGTTCGATGTTGCGCGCCTGATGCTGGTGTCTTTCGCATTCACGATCGGCATTCGATTGCTGTGCATGGTGGCGGCGGCTCCGGCGTTGCTGCAGAGCGATGGCTTCGAGCTGTGGTGGGGCAATGGGCAGGTGCTCGCGTCATTGGCGGTCATCTTGGCCGGTACGCCGATTTCCTATGCGGCATGTCTTGCCGTGCTGCAATCACGGGGAAGCGCCGTTTCGCCCGCTACGTTGCCGGAGCCGCTGGTGCCGCCCGCTGCCGAGCCGTTCGTCCTCTGCGCGGCCTGCGTTGTGGCCATTGCCGGGAGCGCCTACTTCACGTGGGCGCATGCGGTGGTTCCCGCCGAATCGATGGGGTCGATACTGTCGCGCGATGTTGAGCTGACGGCGCACCGGGGCGGTACGTTCGGTGCTCCCGAGAATACAATGGCGGCATTTGAACAGGCAAAACGTGATGGCGCCGACGTGTGTGAGCTCGATGTGCAGCAGAGTTCCGATGGCATGATCTTCGTGAGCCACGACTCCAATTTCAAGCGGATATCGGGTGTGGACAAGGGTGCGTGGGAGCTTACCTGGGCTGAGGTTTGCGAGCTCGACGCCACCGGCTCCTACTGGCAGGGCAGTGCCGAGCCGCAGCGGTATCCGCTGCTCGACGAGGTCATCGCATGGGCTGCGAAAAACGATATGAGGCTCAACATCGAGCTCAAACCCACCGGGCATGAAGTGCGCTTCGAGGAATCAGTCGCCGATATCGTGCGTGCTCACGATTTCGCCGACCGGTGCATCGTGACGAGCCAGGTGTACGATACCGTTGCGCGCATAAAGGAATATGCACCGGAAATCACCTGCACGTATGTGACGACCCTGGCATATGGCGACCTCTGCCAGCTCGATGCGGCAGATGTCTTCTCGCTCGAGGAAACGAGCGCGACGCCGGCCATGGTGGCGTACCTGCATGAACACGGCAAGCAGGTGCTCGCGTGGGTGGTGAATTCCAAGTCGTCTATGCGACGGGTGATGGGAAACGGGGTCGATACCGTCATCACCGATGATGTTTCCCTCGCGCGCGGGGTTATCGACGAGGCGAACGACATGTCTGCGGTTGGACGTTCGCTGAACGCACTTGTCGCGATGTTGACATAGGCTGGTGGATGCCGATGTTTGGCATGCGCCTGGCTTGCGGGCGGGCGTGTCGTTCAGGCGAGCGCGCTTCCAAGTTTAATGAGGCTGAACAGGCGATTTGCAGCCATCCGGTAATTGCGCTCGGCATTTTCCATCGCTTCGTCGATGGTGCAGATGTCAGGCACGGTGGGAATGAGCGCCTCGATGCCCAGCTCGAGCAGGTCCTCGGCCGATGCGTCCATGCCGCCGACCACGGCCACGCATGGAACGCCGGCGTTCTTGCATCGGGCGGCGATGCCGCTTATCACCTTGCCGTGAGCCGATTGCGCATCGGCGTGCCCCTCGCCGGTGACGCAGAGGCTGCAGCCTTCGAGCAGCTCGTCGAATCCCACGAGGTCAAGCACGCATTCCACGCCGGGGAGGGCCTCGGCGTCGAGGAACGCGCGCGCTGCAGCTCCCAGGCCGCCGGCGGCTCCCATGCCCGGTGCCATCGGGTCGAAGCCTGGGAATGTGCGAGCCAGCGTGCGGGCATACGAATGCATGCCAGCCTCCAGCTGGTCGAGCGCTTCGGGCGTGCCGCCCTTCTGGGCGCCGAATATCCGGGTCGCGCCCTGCGGCCCCAGCAGCGGGTTGTCGACGTCGCACATCACGCGGAAGCGGGCGGCTGCAAGTCGCTTGTCCAATCCTGCCATGTCAATGGCGCATACCCGGCTAAGGTCGGCGCCGCGCCCTTCGAGTTCGCGGCCGTCGGCATCGAGGAACCGTGCGCCCAGCGCGCGCAGGCAGCCCATGCCGCCATCGTTCGTGGCGGACCCGCCGATGGCAAGCGAGATATCGTGCACGCCCTGGTCCAGCGCATCCAAGATGAGCTGGCCGGTTCCATAGGTGCTGGTGAGCAACGGGTTGCGGTTGGCGGGATGAACGAGCGGCAACCCCGAGGCGGCGGCCATCTCGATGATGGCGCGATTGCCGTCGAGCAACCCATAGGTTGCCGGCACCGGTTCGCCCAAGGGACCCTTCACGCATGCCGTGCGCAATTGCCCGCCTACGGCTGCGGTTACGGCCGAAACCGTGCCCTCGCCGCCGTCGGCGACTTCGAGCATGCGCGTCTGGGCAGCGGGGAATGCGGCGAGTGCCGCTTCTCGCAGCAGTTCGGCCGCCCGCGCTGAAGACAGGCTGCCCTTGAACGAATCGGATGCGAAGAGAAACCGCTGCATGGGCATCGGGGATGACGTGCTACATCAATGCCTTGCCGGCATCCCAGGCGCCGCCGACGACATCGCCCACCACGCGGTAGATGCGGCGGGTGGAATCGTAGACGATCGGACGCATCTTCGCGAAGTCGACGACGCCGTTCTCATCGAGGATGCTCTCGTCCACACGGGTGTTCACGACTTCGCCGACGATGCGCGCTCCGGTTGCATCACCCTGGAAATCGACGACCTTGCATTCCATCGTCAGCGGGAATTCCTCGATGACCGGGGCGTCGACGAATTCCGACTTCACGAAGGTCATGCCCGACTGTTCGGCCTTGTTCACCTTGTTGCCCGTTGCGATGCCGAAATAGTCGGCCTCGACCACATGGGCGGCATCGGCCGGCGCCACGGTGAATGCGCCACGCGCGAGGATGTTGGCCGTGGTCTTGTGGTTTCCGATGTTGATGCGCACTTCCTTGCGGGTGCATTCGCCGGCCCAGGCCACGTTCATCGCGTTGGGCGTGCCGTCGTCGCCATAGCTTGCCACGATGAATACCGATTGCGGGAACAGCTCCCCTTCGGCGCCGAGATTCTTTTTCATGGGACCTCCTTGCTTGGCTGAATGATTTCAAATTGCATTATCATGCATCGCGGGACTAACCGCCAGGGTGGCGAATGACAGTGCGGTCGGAGATGCGATGGAGGATGACGCCTTGAAGATACGGGTGTTCGATGAGCTGTTGAGCGTGTGCAAGGTGATAACGTTCGATACGGTCGACTTTTCGCGGGAGCTGACGTTTACGGGCAGTACCGACGAAGAGTTGTCGCTGGTATGCCCCACGGCCGCGGTGCCCGACGTAACCCTCGCCCGAGAAGACGGCTGGCGGGCGTTTCGCATCGAGGGCGTGCTCGATTTCTCGCTTGTGGGCATTTTGGCGCAGATAAGCACGGTGCTTGCCGCAGCAGGTGTGGGAATCTTCGCGGTTTCGACCTTCAACACCGACTATATCCTGGTGAAAGACGAAAATCTTGCGAAGGCGCTTCGGGCTCTCGGGGATGCGGGATACGAGGTCGAGCGACACCGCTGATGCCTGACGGGGCGTCCGGTTGTTCTTTCGCGCAGTTCAGCGTAAGTGCGAGCGTCTAGAAGTGCAGGACCGCCTTCAAGACGGTTTCGCCAGCGCTGTTGCGGGCGAGGATGTCGGCATGGTCGTCTTCGACGGCGCGGAACACGTTGACGGTATCGCCTTCATGACATTGGCCCAGGTACTCGACTTCCACTTCGCGCACGGGATGCTGTCGATGGAAGTCGCTCGCGAATGCGTCGAAGGCCACGTTCACGTAACGGAGGTTGTTCATGTGGTGGTTGTTGTCGAGGTCGCTGTAGCGCACGACGCGCGAATACGCCGGCTCAAGCGCGTCTTCGTGCAAACGCAGCTTGCGCACCTTGGGATGTTCGATGTCCGGGTCTGCGCACAGGTCGAAGGGGAATTCGATTTCGGGCAAGAGCGCGATGCGCTGCTCGGCGATGTGGGTCAGGCACAGCTCCATCTGACCGCGCGCCAAGACCTTGCCGGCGTTATCGGCGATGCGCACGTTCGGATGCAGGCGCACCTTCGATTTCTCGGGTTCTATCCAGGTTTCTACGATCAGATCGTTTTCAATGCCCGCGCGTTCGAGAATCTGCAAGCGGTATTTCGAGACGATCCAGCAAATGCCGTAATCGACGGGAATCGTATCGTTTCCCTTCCCGACGCTGAGCAGGTGTTTGGCCGAGACATCCTGGAAGAAGCGCAGGTAGCTGGCCGCGCCGATGCGCATATCGGCTTCCGTTTGGCTATACAGGGGCATTACGTTCCATTGGTATGTCATTCGCTGTGCCTTCCACCCGATTCAGATGCAGGCGCATTGTAGCCAATGGGCCTGTGCCCGGGCAAATGCGCATTGTTGCCAAAACGTTGAATTATCAGGCGGAATGACCGCGCGTGAATGGTCTCGGTGCGCGTGCGGGATGTGACGTGATGCCAGGTGGCGCGCGTTCCGTTTAGGCGTCACGATGAACCTGTCGGGGGCCGGTTGGCGCCAGATCGTTTCCCCGGTGTTACCGTATTTGCTGCGAGCTGCGGGAATTCCATGTAAGGGGTTGCGCCGTTGCTTTCGCATGGTATAGTAGGTCGCCAATAATATGCAATATAGCCGGATATAAGGAAGGAAATATTCATGAAAGCTGTAAAGAAGAAGGGAATTCTGCTGGTGCTGTGCGCGACGTTCGTCGTGGCGTGCCTGGCGATGGCTGGTTGTGGCGGTGGAAACAGCGCCGCGAGCAGCAGCGCTGCAAGCGATGCATCCTCGGATGCGGCTGCCGCCGAATACACCCTCATCGAGCCGGGTAAGATCATCGTCGGCTCCGACCTCGACTACAAGCCCATGGAATATCGCGATGGCGATACGGCTACGGGCTTCGGCGTTGCCATGATGACCGAAATCGCTAACCGCCTGGGCCTCGAGTGCGAGTTCCTGCCGCCGCAGAACTTCGACACGCTTATCACGCAGGTGGCGTCGGGCGCGAAAATGGACATCGCCGTGAGCTCTATCACGATTACCGATGAGCGCGCCGAGACCGTGGCGTTCTCGAACCCGTACTACGATTCCAACCTGGCTGTCGTGGTGCCGAAGGATTCCGAGCTGAAGAGCGTCGACGACCTTTCCAACGCCGTCATCGGCGTGCAGCAGGGCACTTCCGGCGAAGACTGGGTGAAGGAGAACGCTCCCGATGCCGAGCTCGCTCCGTTTACCGGCATCACCGAGGTGATGGCCGCGCTGCGCACGGGCAAGGTGACCGCCGCTGTGTATGACCAGCCGGTTGCCGAGAATCTTGTCGCTAACGAGTTCAAGGATGATGCCAAGGTGCTCGACATCATCGCGACGGGCGAGCAGTATGGCATCGCCATCAACAAGGACAACACCAAGCTCGTCGAGGACATCAACGCCACCCTAGCCGAGATGGAAAAGGACGGCACGATCGACAAGCTGAAGGAGCAGTATATCGGCTAAAGCGCGCCATGAGCGAAACGCCGGTGCCCTGTGTCGGCGTTTCGCGCATATATGGCTGGTGCGACTGATGCTCATCGCTTGAATAACCTGGTTATCCGATTGAGCGCTATTCGCAATTGCGGTATATTGGCCGGTACCTATTCGGGGCCGCTGAAAAGCGGTACAAGGGGACACTACATTGGAGGAGAAATGAAGACCAAGTTCATGAAGGTTTTGGCGCTTGCCATGGGTGCTGCGCTGGCATGCTTCGCTCTTTCCGCATGCGGTGGCGGTTCTTCCGACAACGCTGCTGATGGCGACATCAAGCTGGTGAAGGAAGGCACGCTTACGGTTATCACGAGCGCCGACTACCCGCCGTTCGAGTATATGGATGGCGACAACATCGTCGGCTACGACGCGGCTATCATCACCGAAGTCGCCAAGCGTCTGGACCTGGATGTCCAGATTAGCCACATGGCCTTCGACAGCCTGATCACGCAGGTTGCCGGCGGTGCTGCCGACGTTAGCATCAGCGCGATGACCATCGACGACGAGCGCTTGGCTGAAATTGACTTTACCGACTCGTACTACGACTCCAACCTTGCGGTCGTCGTCAAGACCGACTCTAAGATTGCCGACCTCGACGGCCTGAAGGGCGTTGCCATCGGCGCTCAGTCTGGCACCTCCGGCGAGAACTGGGTGAAGGAAAACGTGGGTGACGAGAACTACACTCCGTTCCAGGAAATGACCGAGGCGCTTTCCAGCCTGCGCACCGGCAAGGTCGAAGCGCTCGTCTTCGACGCTCCGGTTGCCGAGCAGTATGTGAAGACCAGCTACACCGATTGCAAGGTGCTCGAGGTCATTCCGACTGGCGAGCAGTATGGCATCGCGGTGAACAAGGAGAACAAGGCGCTGACCGAAGCCATCAACAAGGCGCTGGCCGACATGAAGGCAGACGGCACGATGGACGAGATTGGCAAGGAGCTTGTGAAGTAGCAAACCCGAGCCGATAACGCTTACGAGGAACGGAACCGGGCTCTGCCTGGTTCCGTTCAGCGCGTTCATACAGGGAGTGGAATTCCTGCCGATATGCCGAATTCCCCTTCCCGTGCGAACGCAAATGCCGAACCGAAGGGGAGAACCCCGCTGGTCCGGAGATAGGAACCAGATGAAGACACAGACGATGAAAAGCCATTTCGTGAAAGCATTCATGCTCATGCTCGCGTTGTCGTTGGTGCTTTCGGTCCAGTCGCCGCTATTGGCTGGCGGCCTTTCGACCGACGTGACGACGGCAAAGAGCAACGAGACATCCACGAATAACGTGTTGGGCGGCATTGACACGCGCGTCACGTGGGAAGCCGTTACCGAGCCGGGCGATTCGGTGGCGTCCATCCATATCCAGCTGCCTGAAGGTTCGGGACTTGGCGCCGATCCCACGATCAAGGTGACCCTGCTGCGGGGCACCGAGCGCATGAAAGACATGGCCGATACCACCATCAACCAAGATGATGCGTCGTATGACATCGTCTTCACCGAGCCGGTGGAAGATGGCATTCGCGTACGCGCCGAAATGTACAAGGTGCAGCTTCCCAACGTGGATGGCGAAGTGCAGCTTACCAGCACCTACACCGATACGAAGGGTGCCGTGAAGGACATGGGTTCCTCGCCGGCCATCACCGTCACCTCGGCGAGCCCCGAACGTCGGATGGCCGATTGGTTGGGCGAGCAAGGCTGGGTGCAGGCGTGGAACAGCGTGACCTTCCTGAAGCTTTTCCTCGACCCGACGCTTGTCGTGCAGTCCATCCCGACGGTGGCCATTGGCTGGTTGCTGTCGTTGATGCTCGTGCTCATCGGGTTCCCCCTGGCGATTCCCATCGGTTTGGGCGCCGCGTTCATGAAGATCTCCAACGGCCGGGGCAGCAAGATCCTGCATGGCATCGCGGCCGTGTACACCGGCGTCATCCGCGGTACGCCGCTGTTCTTGCAAATCTACATCGCCTTCTTCGGCATGCCGCTGTTGGGCGTCCAGATCAACGAATACGTGCTCGCCATTTTGGTGCTGGCCGTGAACTCGGGCGCCTATCTGTGCGAGATTTTCCGAGCGGGCATCCAATCCATCCCGAAGGGCCAGTTCGAGGCGTCACGCAGCTTGGGCATGAATGCGCGCCAGACGATGTTCAGCGTCATCATCCCGCAGACCGTGCGCCGCGTTATCCCCACCATGACGAGCGAGTTCATCTTGCTGTATAAGGACACCTCGCTGTTGGCGGCGGTTGGCGTAATGGAGCTCATGCTCTACTCGAAGTCCATCGTGTCCGTCACGGGCAACATGACCCCGTACATTGTGGCCGCATGCTTCTACCTGGTGGTCACCCTGCCGCTCATCCGCGTGGTCACGATTCTCGAGAAGCGCTTGGCCGCAAACGATAGCGGCTCCCAGCAGCCGGGCGAAAAGAAGGCAAAGCGTGGGAAGCGCAGCCAGAGCGCGCCGGCGCTTTCGGGCGTTGCAGGCACGGCGGCTGCTGCCGGGTACGGCGACGTTGGCATGACGGCGGCATCTTCCAGCGGCGAATTCGTGCCCCGCACGGTGTCGAGCGTGGCGAGCGGCGAGTTCACGAAGGAGAAAGCCGACGCCAAATACGGCACGTCAGCGCACGGGGCGGAAGGAGGCCGCGATGAGTGAGTCTATGGTGAGCATCCAGCACCTCGAGAAGGCCTTTGGCGATAACGTCGTGCTGCGCGATGTGAATATCGAGATTGAAAAGGGCGAGGTTGTCGTGGTGCTGGGACCGTCCGGTTCCGGCAAATCGACGATGCTGCGTTGCATCAACTTGCTCGAAAAGCCCACGGGCGGGCACATTTACATCGAGGGGCAAGAGATTACCGACCCCAAGACCAACGTCGACAAGTTGCGCGAGCATGTGGGCATGGTGTTCCAGCAATTCAACTTGTTCCCGCATCTTACCGCCAAGAAGAATGTCATGTTGGCGCAGGTGAAGGTGCTGAAGCGCAGCAAGGAGGAGGCCGAGCGCATTGCGTTGCAACAGCTCGAGCGCGTCGGCTTGGCTGATCGTGCCGACTACCTACCCTCGCAGCTGTCAGGCGGCCAGCAGCAGCGCGTGGCCATTGCGCGCGCATTGGCGATGGACCCGCATGTGATGCTGTTCGACGAGGCGACGTCGGCGCTCGACCCGGAATTGGTGCGTGGCGTGCTCGATGTCATGCGCGAGCTCGCGGAAGCCGGCATGACGATGGTCGTCGTGACGCACGAGATGGGCTTTGCCCGCGACGTGGCCGATCGCGTCATCTTCATGGAAGGCGGTGTGGTCGTGGAAGAGGGGACGCCTGAAGAGGTGTTCGACCACCCGAAGCACAACCGTACCAAGGACTTCTTGGGGCATCTGGCGTAGTTTATCTGCTCTACTTGCTCTACCTGCCCTGTCTGCGCTGGCCCCGCCAACGGGTTGTCGGGGACACGCTTTCGCTGCTCACAAAAAGGCCCACTGGGCCTTTTTGTTTGTGCGCTTCGCTGGCTTCGCGTTTTATAACGTGAATTTCCGCTTCGCGAAAATTCGTATTTGGTGGCTCAGACGACCCCGACAACCCGTTGGTGGGGCCTGTGTTGTTCGGGTCGCCTAAAACACCTTCCATGCTTGAAAGAAGGAAAGAAAAAGGGCGGCAAGACAAGTGCCCCGCCCTTTATTGGTGGCTCAGACGACCCCGGCAGCCCATTGGCACGGGGCCTGTGTTGTGTCGGCTGTTTGACTACTTGGGCGTTTGGCTGTTGGGTGAGGCGCCTCTTGTGCGTGAAAGAGGGGAAAGAAAAAGGGCGACCCAGACAAGTGGGTCGCCCTTGGCTTTGCCGGGGCCGAGATGGTTCTGCTGTGTGAAGTGCCCGGTAAGCCTTCCGTGTTTGTCGCGATGCAATTAGCCGATCGTGATGGTCTTCTTCTCTTCGAGTTCCTTCTTGGTCTGCTTCGGGACGGTGATATCGAGGACGCCGTTCTCGAAGGTCGCGGTGATGTCTTCTTCCGTCACCTGGTCGCCCACATAGAACGAACGCGTGCAGCTGCCCTCGAAGCGCTCCTTGCGCAGGTAGGTGCCCTTTTCGTCCTTGTCCTCGGTCTCCTTGTGGGTAGCGGCGGTGACCTTCAGGTAGCCGTTCTTCAGCTCGGCAGTCACGTTTTCCTTCGGGATGCCGGGCAGGTCGATGGCCAGCTCGTACGCGGTCTCGGTCTCGCGGACGTCGGTCTTCATCAGAGTGGCGCCGGTCTTGGTGGTGGGGGCGTCGAAGAAGGCGTCGAACGGGCTCATCATGAAGTCGTCGAAGAAGTTACGGTGCGTGCGCGGAATCATCATGTTCGTCATGGCTCATCATTCCTTTCTGCTGGCTTCGACGGCCCCGGAAGGGGATTGGCGAGGAGGTTATGCGCGCCGCCCTTCCGGGTTCCATCCAAGCCGTCTTTCTTAGCTCGATTCAAGTTATATGACTGTAGGTTAGCAAAGTAAAGTCACGAGTGCTAATCAACATAAATGCGTCACATTAGATTAGGAAATCTAAGTCCAATAATATTAGATTCTTAAGTACGGGGTTGGCCATAACACCAGGTCAAATGCCGTAGAATGCAGCCAAGGTGTTCTTGAAGTCATTCGAGAAGGGAATCTCTCATGTACCAGGTATCAAATTTCTTCCAGAACGACGATGTCGACATCATCGCGCAGCTCGGCTCGTTCAGCGTCATCCAGTGGAAGCGCGACCTGTCGGTGAACGGTGCCACGGCGCAGCAGGCGTGGTTCTCTTCCGCGATGAACGTGCGCCGGCGCCAGGTGGTGTGCAACTTGGCGCAGTCTGCAGTTACCGTGCAAGCCGGCGCGATGCAATGGTCGGTGGGCAATGTCGAAGCCACGACCGGCGTGAAGGGCGTGGGCGATTTCTTCGGGAAGGCGCTGCGCGGCGCTGTGACGAAGGAAAGCGCGATCAAGCCCGAATATCAGGGATCAGGCATGTTGGTGCTCGAGCCTACCTACCGGTATATGATCCTGCTCGATGTGGGTCAGTGGGGTGGCGGCATCGTGCTCGACGACGGCCTTTTCCTCGCCTGCGAGTCGAGCCTGCGCCACTCGACGGTTGCGCGCACCAACGTATCGTCGGCGCTCGCCGGTGGCGAGGGCCTGTTCAACCTGTCGCTTTCCGGCAATGGCGTGGCAGTGCTCGAGGCGCCCTGTCCGCAGGAAGAGCTCATCCAGATTGACCTGCAAAACGACGTATTGAAGATCGACGGTAACATGGCCCTGTGCTGGAGCCCGTCCCTGCAATTCACCGTCGAGCGTTCGAGCAAGACGCTCATCGGGTCTGCTGCTTCAGGCGAGGGCCTGGTGAACGTGTATCGCGGCACCGGTCGCGTGTTGATGTCGCCCACCGTGTACTCGACGTTCCTCGCGCCCGCGGGAACGAACGAATAGCGCTCAATAAAAGAGGCGCTGCCTCTGCAGGGTGGCGCCTCTTTCGGGCGAGATTGGATGTTGCAAACGAAAAGCGCCCGGGCAGATGCCCGGGCGCTTGCAGATGCGGTATTCCGATTGGAATTTAGTTCTGCTTGTACTTCTTCACGAGCTGACGGCCGGCGATGTACTCCATGATCTCGGTGGTGCCGCCGCCCATCTCGTTGCCGCGCAGGTCGTTCCAGATGCGGCCGACGCGGATCTCCTTGGTGTAGCCGATGGCGGCGTAGATGCTCATGGCCAGGTCGGCGACCTTGGTGCACTCGCGGCACGCGTAGCCCTTCAGCAGCGCCGACTCGAGGCGGGTGGACTCGCCGTTGTCGATCATGCTGACGACCTGGTACAGGCGGGCGCGGACGTTCTGCAGGATGTTCTCCATCTCGCAGAGGTGCTGCTGGATGGCGGACAGGTGGGCGATCGGCTTGCCGAAGCAGACGCGCTCGGAGGCGTACGCGGCGGCGTCGTTCATCGCGGCCTGGGCGAGGCCGAGCGAAGAGGCGACGACGAGCAGGCGCTCGAACTCAAGCTTCTTCATGAGGAGCTTCCAGCCCTGGCCAGGCTCGCCAAGACGCTGGTCCTCGGTGAGGACGACGTTGTCGAAGAACTGGTCGACGAACGGGATGGACTGCTGGCCGACCTTCTCGAGATGGCCGATGGTGAAGCCGGGGGCGTCGTTCGGGACGAGCCACAGGCTGTAGGAGTTGTTCTCGTAGGACGGGTCCTCGTCCTTGGCGACAACCATGGTCCAGATGGAAAGGCCGCCCAGGGTGACCCAGGTCTTCTGGCCGTTCAGCAGGTAGGTGCCGTCGGGCTGCTTCACGGTGTGGCAGGTCATCGCGTTGTTGTCGGAACCGGCGGCCGGCTCGGAAATGGCGGAGCAAGCGATGCAGGTGGACTCGACGTTCTCGATGGCGTCCATCACCATGGCCTGCTGGGCCTCGGTGCCGAAGTCGATGACGTCGGTGATGGTGTTGAAGTCGGTGACGAACGGCAGGATGCAGCCGGTGTACTCGTGCAGCTTCTCGACCAGGAGGATCTCGGTGAGCTTGTCAACCGGCACGCCGCCGACTTCCTCGGGAAGGCCGAGGTGCATGAAGCCGGCCTCGCGGTAGGCCATGGCCTGCTCGATGCTGATGTGGTGGTTGTCGTAGGCTGCCCTCTGAGCCTCTTCGTCGAAGTAACGCTCGGCGTACTCCTTGGCGCTCTCGATAAGAAGCTGCTGCTCGTCGGTAAGGTTGAAGTCCATCTTTCCTCCATTCGTGAAGCGGCCGCGCCAGCGGCTCATCTTGGACTAAGGCTGCGAACGGGTTTACTCCCCTTGTGTTCACGCGAATAATGATACCTGGTTGGCGTTTATCTAGCCAATTCGCCCTTTTTTCGGTTTCTTCGATTTCGATAAAGAACGGTTATAGATTTTACTGATTCCTATTCGGAACGGTTTTCATTGTGGTTCGATACGCCGATTTATCCGGACGGGAAATGCCTTGCGCGCGACCGGGCGACTTGTCCGGCAATAAGGGTAGAATAGCCCCGTATGATTACCGATCCGAGGAGGACGAATGGGCAAGATCCAAGACCTCACGCTCACCGACGAATTGCACGACATCGTGCAGGTGGGCATCATCGTGGAGGACATGGAGAAGATCAAGCAGGGCATGCTCGATGTGTTCGGGCTCGAGCCCGATATGGAAGGCGATGTGTGCTACGAGAAGTGCCTGTATCGTGGCCAGACCATCGACGCTCCCGTGCGCAATGCCTTCTACAACTACTTCAACATCCAGCTCGAGTTCCTGCAGCCGCTTGGCGACCAGGACACCATCTGGAGCGACTACCTGAAGATGGGGCAGCATAGCCTGCATCACCTGCGCTTCGACGTCACCGACAACGACCGTGTGACGGCCATGATGAAGGAGAAGGGCATCGACATCTGGATGCAGGGCGAATCGCTCGTCACGCCGGGCTGCTATTTCACCTATTACGATTCGCTCGAGCAGCTTGGGTTCATCGTCGAGGCCGTTACCCGGGCCGATTGCGTGAAATAGGGAATGGGAATCCGTTGCCTGGAACGTGTTGTCGAAAGGAATCGAAATGACTGACAAAAAGGTTGTGCTGATTACCGGCGGTGCGATGGGGCAAGGCGCCATGCATGCCGTCGAATTCGCGAAGGTGGGGTACGACTGCGTGCTGCTCGATATGCTCGATCCGAGCGATGAGCGTTTTGCGGCGACTGTCGCCGAGGTCGAGGGTCTCGGCGCGACAGTGCTCCCCATCAAGACGAACATCTGCAGCACGCCCGATATGGAAGCGGCGTTTGCGGCGGCGTGGGAGAAATTCGGCCGCCTCGATGTCGTCGTCGCCAATGCGGGCATCATCAACTTCGGCTATACCTGGGAACTCGAGGACGAGAAGGTGCAAAAGGCGTTGGCCGTGAACCTCGAGGGCACCTGGCGCACCGACAAGTACGCCGCCCAATACATGCGCAAGCAGGGGTACGGCCGCATCATCAATATCTCGAGCGTGTCGGGCCTGAAGGGCACCGAGCAGCTGGCCACCTACTGCATGACGAAGTTCGGCATCATCGGCCTGACCAAGACGCTTGCCCTCGAGCTGCGCAATTCCGGCCTGCCCATCTACTGCAACGTCGTGTGCCCCACCAAGGTGCGCACGCCCATGTGCGAGACGCAACAGTACGTGGATTTCGTCAACTCCACGATGGGCAAGAACTTCGAGAACTGGCAAGAGATGTTCGAAGACGAGAAGAATCCCGGCGGCATCAAGTTCCTGAACCCCATCGACGTCACCGAGATGGTGGTGTGGCTGGCCGAATCCGAGGCTGCCACGAAGTTCACCGGACGCGAGATCGTTGTAGACCGCGGCGCGATGCTCTAAGGTTGGGGTTCCGCTGTTCTGACGAACAGCGGACCAATTGCCGCTGCGGGGCGCCCAGGCACCCCAGCTTCGTGCTCCAAGCCTCGCTCACGGCCCCAAGGCCGCTTCGCTCGGCTTTCACGCGAATCTGGGGCACCTAGGCGCCCCTCGCTGTCGTGCCCGGCGAACCTGGGGCTTCACGGGTGCACGGTTGGGGACATACATGTGACGCCCGGGGACATACACCTTTGGCACGCTAGCGCGCTAAAGGTGTATGTCCCTACGTGGTTCCTGGGCTATTTTGCCCCGGCGAACCGGGGGCTCTCGGGTGTGTCGCGTGCAATGCGACTTCGGCGGAGACGCAGGATGATTCCCCCAAGGGGTTCGTCACGTGCACGTGCGGGTTGCTTGGCGTGTGGATTATCGGGTGGCGGCGAGTTCGTCTAAGGCCGATTGGGGAGTGTCGGCGCAGGTGCCGGTGCCTTCGGCGACGATGGTTATGGAATCGCCGGCCTGGACAGCGCCGCCGCTGCGCACCACGAAGAATATGCCCTCGCGGGGGAAGATGCAGTCGCCCATCAGGTGGTAAATGGCGCACTTCGTGTGGCATACCTTCCCCACCTGTGAAAGCTCAAGCATCACATCGGTGCCGATGCGCACGATGGTGCCGAGGGGCAGCGTGAGCAAATCGATGCCCTCGGTGGTGATGTTCTCGGCGAAGTCGCCCTCCTTCACATCGAGGCCGGCATCGCGCGCCTTGCAGATAGATTCCCACGCCAACAGCGACACTTGTCGATGCGCCCAGCCCTTATGGCTTTCGTCTTCCCGCATGCCCGCATGGGCATCGCCAACCACGCCCCAATTCTCGCGAATCTCGATTTGGGGAACGGGTTCTTTGCTGCGGCCCTTCTTTGGCGCGACATTCACCGAGCGGACTCTGCCTGTCTGCATATGACTACTCCTAGTAAACAACTATGAAATAAGGACAGTATACCCGTTGACGGCCGTGTGCGCGGCATGAACCCTGGTATAGCCCGTGCCTTTTCGCCAGGCTGGCCTCGGCACGCTTCGCAATTTCTTCGCATGCACCGGGTACGATAGGCGCCCATTTGGGAGGTGGTTGCATGGCGAAGACCGATACGTCGACGGCGCGACGGACGCTGCATTACTATTGGCGTGCTACCCGCAAGCATCTGGGATTCTTCATCGGGCTCATGGTGTCGACCATCGGCTTCAACGTGCTTTTGCAATATGGCAACCCCTTCGTGATGGGCCTCATCGTCGACCGCGTGAGCGAAGGCGGGGTGGGCCCCGACCAGGTATTCGAGGTGTTTGGCGTGTTCGTCGCGGCGCTCATCTTGGTGAACCTCTTCGGCCAGGCGTGCAGCAAGATCCAAGACTACACGCTGTGGAAGCTCGAGATCGCCGTGGCATACGACCTCGCCACCGAAAGCTTCGATGCGCTTTCCAACCAATCGATGAGCTTCCATTCCAACCGGTTTGGCGGCACGCTCGTATCGCAGACCTCGAAGTTCCTCGCAGCCTACAATCAGATCGTAGAGAATCTCACGTTCCCATTCATTCCCGTTGTGTGCTCGGTGGTGGCCACCTGCGTGCTGCTGTTGCCGCGCGTGCCGGAATACGTGGGTGTGCTGATGCTGCTGCTGGCCATCTACATGGTGGTTTCGTACGTCATGTACAAGCGCATCCTGTCGTTGAACGAGCAGGCTGCCGGTGCGCAGAACCAGCTCTCGGGCGAACTGTCCGACGCCGTCACCAACATCTTGGCGGTGAAGACCTATGGGCGCGAGGATTACGAGCGCGGTCTGTTCGACCGGGCGAACCGGGAAGTCGTCGAGAAAGACACGAAGCGCATCATGGCGTCGCTGTTACGCGGTGTCATCACGGCATCGCTTGCGGTGGTCATCATGGCGGTGGCGAGCATTTTCATCGCAGGCGGCAATGCCTGGTTCGGTATTACCCCCGGCACGCTCGTGATGATGTTCACCTATACCTACACCATCACGAACCAGTTTAATTTCATCAACACGGGCCTGCAGCGTTTCAACCGCGCCTTTGGCGATGCGGCGGGGCTCACGCAGGTGCTCGACGAGCCGCGCCTGGTGGCCGACGCCCCCGATGCGCAGCCGCTCGTGGTGCGCGAAGGGGCAATAGAATTCAAGGACCTCGATTTCTGGTACACCGACGGCAATGCGAAGACCCAGGTATTCGATAAGTTCCAGCTGTCGATTCCCGCAGGGCAGCGCGTGGGCTTGGTGGGAATGAGCGGTGCCGGCAAGACGACGCTCACGAAGCTGCTGCTGCGCTTGTCCGACATCCAACAGGGGCAGATTCTGGTCGACGGGCAGAATGTGGCCGATATCACGCAGCAGAGCCTGCGCCGGCAGATTGCCTACGTTCCCCAGGAAGCGCTGCTGTTTCACCGTACCATCGCCGAGAACATCGGTTATGGCAAACCCGGAGCCACGATGGACGAGATTCGCGAAGCCGCGCGTCAGGCAAATGCACTCGAGTTCATCGAGCAGCTGCCGCAAGGATTCGACACCATCACGGGCGAGCGCGGCGTGAAGTTGTCGGGCGGCCAGCGTCAACGCGTGGCCATTGCCCGCGCGATGCTCGCCGATTGCCCCATCCTCGTGCTCGATGAAGCCACGAGCGCGCTCGATTCCGAAAGCGAACGCCTGGTGCAGGATGCGTTGGGCAAGTTGATGGCGGGGCGCACGTCAATCGTGGTGGCGCACCGCCTTTCGACGGTGGCGAGCCTCGACCGCATCGTCGTGCTCGACCACGGCAAGGTCGTCGAAGACGGCCCGCATGCCGAACTCATCGAGGCCGGCGGCGCCTATGCCCATCTATGGAATCGCCAGACCGG
>SUUF01000026.1:20567-21760 GCA_015062635.1 Coriobacteriaceae bacterium
TTGCAAAAGTCGGGCGCGGTGTTACCGCCTGCCCTAGAAACAGCGGAAGGGCCGCGCGGCCCTTCCGTTCTTGCTATGTTGCCTGGCTGGTGCCTTATTGGTTGATGTAGCCGAGCAGGTTGAAGTAGCTGACATCCGTTATCTCGGACGCGCCTTCGAGGTCTTCGTACACGTCGACGACATAGAGCGACGGTTCGGTTTCGGGGTCGGCGGTTACCTGCGCACCGGCGCAGAGCACCTTGTAGTTGGTGCCGGCCACCGCTTGCGTTCCCAATACGGCCAGGATGTCGAAGTTCATCCCCGTGTACGTTTTGGAGGCTTTCTCGAACGCCAACATGGCCGCTTCAGAAACCACGCCCGGTTCCTCGGGGTTCACGACTTCCCACGCACCGACCATGTCCTCATCGCCGCCGGGCTTTTCGGCGTCGGCGATTTTCACGTTGGCGATGTCGATCTCTTCGTCCGAGATAATCGAGGCGTTGCCTTGCAGGTCGTTGTACACGGCCACGATATGCCAGCTTTGATTACCGGAATCACATAGGAATGCGTAGTTCGTGCCAGCGACCACTTGCGTGGCCAAGACAAGCGCCGGGGAATACCCTTCGGCATCGGTTCCCTTCGCAGCCCTGGCGAAGATGTCGCCGAGGTCGGATGAGAGGTGGATTTCGTCGAGCGGCGCAAACGACCAACCCCCATCGATGGCTGTCGATTCGGTGGCTGCGGTTGAGGCGGACTGCTCGGCCGACGAGCTGGTGGCCTGCTGCGCGCCGCCGCATCCGGCGAGCGCGATGGTCGCGGCGCACACCCCCGCGATGGCCAGGTACCCGAGCTTGCTCATGATATGCTCCCTTCCCCCGAACGGGGCTTGTGGCCCGTTACCTCACTTATACTTCATTGCCAACACGATTCAACGGGCAAAACTGTCGGGAACATGCGAACGATAGAGCGCGTACGCCCTGGGCGTTATGCCAGGCTGAAGCCAAGAAAACGAGGTGGAAGGCCTGATTTCCACCTCGTCAGTGCCCGCCGCCTGCCGTCATCTTCACGGCATGTTCGAGTTGACCCTCGATGGCTTCCCAGTTCTCGCGAGCGGCCTTCTCGCTGCCAGGCAGGTTGATGACGAGCGTCGATGCGCGTTGCATCACGACGGCACGCGAGAGCATGGCGCGCGGCGTCTTCTGCAGGGAATAGGC
>SUUF01000027.1 GCA_015062635.1 Coriobacteriaceae bacterium
GCCTTTCGTTATACCGGGCCGGCGCTGCCGCCCGGCGTCGTGTGTGGGGTAGGGCTCGGGCGGTGAAGGGGAGGGGGGTTGGGGTTCCGCCCGAGCCACCATTTACTCTAAGGAGCGTTTCTTAAAAAAGCCTTAAAGGTTCGTGGGAGAATTGTGAAAGCGGATGATTCGTTTGCTCGTGCCCCGGCCCGCGGGGCCACGCTCCGGTCGGGCCCGCGGAGCCACGCTCCGCCCCCCGCTCCGGTCGGGCCCGCGGGGCCACGCTCCGCCCCCCGCGCCGGGCGGGCCCGCGGGGCCACGCTCCGCCCCCCGCGCCGGGCGGGCCCGCGGGGCCACGCTCCGCCCCCCGCGCCGGGCGGGCCCGCGGGGCCACGCTCCGCTGCTCCTCGGGAATGCCCACTGGGCATTCCCTCGTCGTGCGCTGCGCTGGCTTCGCGTTTTAAGACGCGCGATTCCGCTTCGCGAAATCGCGGATATGGCGCTCAGACGACCCCGCGTGCCCGCCCGGCGCGGGGCGTCCCCCTTACGTCATCTCGAACGAAGTGAGGGATCTCCCACGTCCCGACTGCGGCTGATGCGGGGGAGATTTCTCGCTGCGCTCGAAATGACGGAGGTCGGAACGCTCGTAGAAATGACGAGGGCGGAACGCTTGTCCGACCCGCCTTGCGGGCGCGATTGGCGCGGGTTCCTATGTTCCTATATTAGCAATTGCCTGCTTTCAGGGTGTTTTCAGGTGGCTTGGTACAATGGCAGTGTTCGCAAAATAGAAAGGCGTGGCATGCAGGTTTTAGTGGTGGAAGATGATGTGCGGTTGGCGCAGGCCGTTGGGCACATCCTGGAAGGGCAGCAGTATCATGTCGACCTCGTTCACGATGGCGCCGAAGGCCTCACCTGGGCTGAAAGCGGCATCTACGACGTGATCGTGCTCGATGTGATGTTGCCGCACATGGACGGCTTTCAAATCGTGCGCGAGCTGCGCCGCAAGAAGATCGCGACGCCGGTGCTCATGCTCACCGCCCGCGATGCGACGCGCGACAAGGTGACGGGGCTCGATTCCGGTGCCGATGACTACCTTACGAAGCCGTTCGAGACCGCCGAATTCCTCGCGCGCATCCGCAGCCTCACCCGCCGGCAGGGCGAGGTGCAGTTCGAGCAGCTTTCCTTTGGCGACCTCACGCTCGATCTCGAGAGCTGCGACGTCTCGTGCGGCGACCAGTCCATCCACCTTTCCTATAAGGAGTTCTCGCTGTTGAAGGTGTTCATGTCGAACCCGCAGCAGGCGGTTTCGAAAGACACGCTCATCGCCAAGGTGTGGGGCTACGATTCATCGGCCGAAGGCAACAACGTCGAAGCGTACATCTCGTTTTTGCGCAAGAAGCTCGGTTTCCTGAACTCGCGGGTGAAGATCGTCACGCTGCGGCAGATCGGCTACAAGCTCGACTACGAAGCCCCGGGTGCCTAGCATGCTCGACAAGCTGCGGCGACAGTTCATCCTCATCATCATGGCGCTCGTCACGGCGGCGCTCGCCATCATGGCCGGGGTTATCATCTACATCAATTACCAGCAGCTTTCTAGCGATGTGAAGCAGTCGGTGGAATATGCCACCACGGCATTTGCGTTTGAGGGCCGCATGTCGGCGAATAACGCCCAGTGGCCCGATGGCGCTGCCGCAGACGGCACGGCGATGAATCGACAGTCCGGGCAATCCGCCAGCGCTTCCGACGGCGAGCCCGACGCCGTTGGAGCGGGCGACCTTGTGGGCAACGTTGCCGATGACGCATATCGTCACGGCGGCAATCACCGCACCGAGCGGGCGCCGGGCGCCGACATGGTGCCGACTTCGGTGTATTTCGTAGATGCTGACGGCGCGATTTCGCAGACCCTGGTAAATGCGCTCGAGCTTGACGACGCAACCGCGCAGGCCGCATTGGCTGCCGCCCTCGAATCGTGGAACGCCGCCGATTCCGCCGATGAATGCCTTACCGGGCACATCGCCGATGGCGACTTGTACTACGGTGTGCGCAATACGACGAGCGGCGCAAAAGTGGCATTTGCGAGCGGCGCATACGTCGCGAACAGCATAGCGAACCTGGCCATGGTGCTCGCGGCCGTGTCGGCTGGCGTGTGGGTGGCCTTCCTCATCATCAGCATCCTGTTGGCGCGATGGGTCGTGCGTCCCACGGAACGCGCCTGGGAACAGCAGCAGCAATTCGTCGCCGACGCGAGCCACGAGCTGAAAACGCCCCTTGCCGTGATGATGGCGAACAATTCCATCTTGCTCTCGAACGCCGGCGACACCGTGGAAAACCAACGCCGTTGGGTCGAGAGCAACCAGGCCGAGGCGCGGCAGATGCTCGAGCTGGTGAACGATATGCTGTTCCTCGCGCGTCCGCAAAACGCCGAACGTCAGACCGTGCGTGAAACCGTCGATCTTTCGGCGTTGGTGCAACGCAACACCCTGCAGTTCGAGGCCGTGTGCTTCGAGCGGGGCGTGGTTCTGGAAGACGAGGTGGCCACCGGAATCTCGGTGCTCGGCGACGCGAACCGCCTGCAGCGCCTGGCGAGCACGCTTATCGACAACGCCTGCAAATACGCCGACACGAAGGTGTCGGTGAAGCTAACGCGGGCGGGCAACCAGGCGAAACTCGCCATCTGCAATGATGGCGCCGTCATTCCCGCCGAAGATTTGCCGCATGTGTTCGACCGGTTCTACCGCGTGGATAAGGCGCGCGTGCGCAGCGAGGGCGGCGTCGGCTTGGGTTTGGCCATCGCGCAGGAAGTGGCTCACGAGCACGGCGGCGCCATCACCGTCACCAGCAGCGAGGAAGCCGGCACCACATTCGTCGCGACCTTGCCGTGCGTGGGCTGATGGGGTTGGCGAGCGCGCATTAACCCTGCAATCCTGCGGGACGTGCAATGGGAGGATGGTGTAGGGGCGAAGCGAGCTTCCGACGCCTATGGAGGGGCTATTCCAGTTTGGCGGTAAGCTCGCGTTGGGAATGTACGCCGAGTTTCGCGTAGATGTTGCGGATGTGCGTCTTCGCTGTGGTGGGCGAAATGCAGAGCGCCTCTGCAATCTGGTCTTTCGTCATACCGGTGGCGAGCTGCTGCAACACCTCGAGCTCGCGGCTGGTAAGGCCGCACTCCTCGGCGAGCTCGCCGCAACGGCGCATAGCGTGGACTTCGGGAGACTCGGCCGGTATGAGGCTCGAGAACCCCCAGGGCCTCTGACGCGTGCGGTTGCTTGGCGAGAACACGCCTGCCACGAAGATGATGCATGCGCCTGCAAGAAGCATGAGCTGTGGTCCGGGGATTTCGCCTGTTGGATACGTAGTCTGGAACAGGGCGGATGCGCATATCATGCCAATCGAGGCAAACACCTGGCACATGCCCGGCACTTTCCAGTAGGGATTGCGCAAGCGGGCTTGCGTGTCGGTGAAGATGATGACCGTATACAGGACGAGGAATGCGAGCGCCGCCGATGCGACGAGAACGGCGAGCGATTGGTCGAAGCAGCCGGCCAGCAACACCACTGCCACTACCAGCGCGAAACACATCATGAAGATGCGGTATACGAGGTCTGCCCCCAATTTATTGTATCCTGCGGTGAACACCGCGAAAAAGAAGATGGCGGTGATGAGGAACGCAAGAAGTGCCGTGGGCGTGTCGTAGAAGGCGAAATAGTGCAGGAGCGCCCCGAGCATGATGCTGAATGCGAAGTTAGCGACATAGAGCAGCACGCGCGTGCGCAGGGGAGCCTGCGCACTTTCCTGGTCGACAGGTGCATGGGCATTGGGCAGGTTGCGGGTGCCTACATAGGCCATGATGGTTGCGACAGGGCATGCCGCTAAAAGGACGAGGGCCAGCACAGGCGAAAAGGCAGAAGCTCCGGTGATGGCGATGCCGGTTACGGCGTAGACGATAAGCGAGCCGGCGACCGCTGCGCCGACAGTGTTGTCATCAAGCCGCACGAACACGCCAATCCAGAATACCGTGAGAATTCCGTAGAATAGGCCGCGCATCGCGGCTCCCACGATAAGCCAGTGCGGGGGAAGCATCCCCATGCCCACGAGGGAACCAATGATCATGCCCGTTGATCCGAGAAGCATAATCGCGGTCAGAAGCGCTGCGCCCTTATGTGTCGCCCGCATTTTCTCACCCGCGAACGAGAGAATTGCCATGGCAAGTCCGAACCCTGCAAGGTTGCAGATGCGCGAGGCGAGCAGCATGTCGGGACATGCCGAAAGGGCGGGAAACACCATGGCCTCGGTCGTGCCGAACATGGGCGACCAGACAAGTGAAAGGCCGAAAAGGGAGCAGAGCCCCAGCTGTTTCACCTCGCCCTCATTTGACATGCACGCCTCCATAGCAGATGTGGTTCACCTATTCCAGTGTAGCAAAAATCAGGTAATGGTATCCCTGCCATCAGGCAAAACGCTATCTACTCCTAGAGTGGTATGCGGGTTTCATCCCCAAAAAGTATTGAAACGACCCCGGTGCGGTTGGTACGAAAGGCATACGCAAGATGCCGACGGCATCCGGGTGCTGCACCGAGTGCTTCGCCCAGCCGCCGTTAGCGATGGAAATCCGGGAAGAAGGAGGTAACCGTGTCTCAGTATGATGTCGTTATCGCAGGAGCGGGTCAGAACGGCCTCTCCACCGCCGCGTACCTGGCAAAGGCAGGCCTGAAGGTTTGTGTGCTTGAAGGCAGGGACTTCCTGGGCGGTGGCGCCGTGAGCTTCAAGGACGAACTTGGCGTGACTCACGACGCGGCGTCGACCGTGCATACGCTCATTCAGCTGAATCCTATGATTGCCGCTGACGAGCTGGGCCTGCTATCTAAGTATGGCTTGGATTACGTATACCCCGAAGCTTCGACGACCGAAGTTTTCAACAACAAGAACATGGCCATCACGCTGTACTTCGATATCGACCGCTGCTGCGCCGAACTCGAAGAGAAGCTCGGTAAGGAAGAAGCCGAGGCGTATCGCGAGTTCCACGACTTCACGCAGGCCATTGGCCCCATGCTCACGCTGGGCATGTTCGCGCCCCCGGTCGATTCCGAAACCATGGTATCGGCCTTGGCCGGCTTCGGCCCCATCGGCGAACGCCTCATCCATTACCTGGGCATGAGCGCCTACGAAATCGTATGTGAGGTCTTCAAGACCGACGAGCTTCGTGAGGTCACGACTCGCTTCGTGTCCGAGTCGATGGTGAGCCCCTTCGATCCCGCCACCGGCGGAACCTTCCTGGCCGTTATGTACATGATGCACGCGCCGAGCAAGTATCGCATGCCGCATTGCGTAGGCGGTTCGGGCAAGCTTACCGAAGCCCTGGCGGCCATGATCAAGGATTACGGCGGCGAGATTCGCACCGGCGCTAAGATCACCAAGGTGAATGTCGAGAACGGCGCATGCGCCGGGTTCGTCCTTGAAAGCGGCGAAGTGGTCGAGGCAAAGAAGTATGTGTGCACCCTGAACATCAAGCAGCTCTTCGGCAGCAACGGCATGGTCGACCCGGCCTTCGTGCCCGAGTGGCTTACCCAAAAGGTCGATAACCTGCGTCCAAGCTACTATGTTGGCTTCCTGCAGAACATTACGCTGAAGGAAGCGCCGCGCTACAAGGCCCTTGGCGACAAGCCCACGCCGGGCCTGATCACCGAGCAAAGCCACGGCCATGAGCACTACAAGCGCGTGTTCAGCGAGCTGAAGGCCGGCAACCCCAGTCCGTACGACTCCTCGGCAACCTGCAACGCGACCCTGATCGACCCATCGCGCGGCGGCGAGGGCGGCTACCACACCCTGTACCTGTATAACTATGAGCCTTATGCGCTGTATGGCGATCCCGCTAACTGGGATAAGTATGGCCAGGAGATTGCCGACAAGAACTTCGAGGCATGGTGCGAGATGACCACCAACATCAAGCCCGAAGACGCCCTCACCCGCACCGTGCACAATCCGCTCGACTTTGCACGCTGGAATGACGCATGGCTGTGCGGCGATTTCTGCCACATCTCGCAGGAAGCCGATCAGGGCAGCTCGAACCGTCCATTCCCCGAGATGGCGCGCTTTGCCACCCCGATCAAGGACCTGTATCTTGGCGGCGCCTCCGCATGGCCGGGACCCACGGTTTCCGGTGGCGGTCGCGCTGTGGCGCAGGTTTTGTTCGAGGATATGGACATCGACTTCGATGCCGCGATCAATAGTTAGGAGCGACAATGGCAGGCAAGCTTGTTCTTGACATCATCAACGCCCAGGGCACCAAGCTCATGACGGCGAAGAAGATCTACATCCGCGATGGCAAGGTCGCGATGGATGGTGTGCTTATGGGAACCATGCCGGGGCAGTTCTACATTACCCCGCTCGACCTGTACAAGGCCACCAAGATGATTGACTTCGAATTCCTGAAAGGCGCGGTCGGGTTGCTGTGGCAGGGTCGAAAGGAATATAAGGCCCAGCTGGCAAAAGAGCAGGTAAAGGAACCGGGCAAATCCCCCGCAACCGCCGGCGCATAAGCGTTAACTCCACAATAGGGCGTGGCACTGGCAAGGTCCCGATGCAATGCGGGGCCTTGCCTTACCGCGTGGAGTTGGCACAAGGCGCGTTCTTTGGCGTCGGCCTGCATGGCAAGGTGTGTGCGGGCTTATCCAGGAAGGTGGAAAACGATGACGCTTAGCGAGGACGTGAAGGTTCTCATCGAGAGGCTTCTCATCGACGGCGACCCGGATAAGGCGCGTGATGCGGCGTATCAAGTGGTTGCGCACGAGGTTCTGTTCGATGGTCCGGGCAAGGCGTTTTGCCATGAGGCCATTCGCGCGTATCGGATGGGCAATGGGACGAAAATGGATGAGTCGATTCCTGAAGAGGTCTCGCAGCTCGTTTTCATGGAACACCCCGAAGAAACGTTCGACGAATCGCGTTACTGGGTAACCGACCAGGCGCGGCGCATTGCCGCTCAGGTGCATGCGATGCGTGTGAGCGCGCCCCGGTTGCGGGCGCTGGGCCTTCCCGCGCGCAACACCACCATGTTGTATGGCAACCCGGGTACAGGCAAGACCGAAATGGCCCGCTGGATTGCGTATCAAGAGGGACTCCCCCTTATGTACGTGAACATGTCGAGTACAGTGGACAGTTTGATGGGACGCACCGCTAAGAACATTTCGCGCGTATTCCAGCACGCTCACCGGGGCTCATGCGTGCTGATGATAGACGAGCTCGATTGCGTGGCGAATACGCGCGCATCGGCGGTGCGCGCAGCCGATGGCGAACTCAACCGTACGACGGTCACGTTCATGCAGGAGATTGACCGGCTGCCCTCGGGCGTGGTACTGCTGGCCGCCACCAATCGCGTCGATATGCTCGACCCGGCTCTTATGCGTCGGTTTGCCCAGGTGGAATGCGTGGAACGTCTGCCGCTGCAAGCAACGCGGACCATGATTGCCGATTGGGCGCGGGGCATCGAGTCGCATACTTCCGCCGCCGTGACGTTTTCCGAGCAAGAGCTGGATGGCCTTATGGTGGATTACGAGCGCGATGCATCCATGACGCAGGCCATCGTCGTGCAGCGGGCGACCTCGCTTTTGGCGGCAAAGCTGCTCGACATTCCCGAACTCCAGGTGTCGGGTGCGCGTAAGCCGCTGAGGACGTATCGTGTAATCGACCCCATCGATGGCGTGGACGTGACCTACGATATCGGCCGCATGCGCGAATACGCCGAGCGCGAGGACTGGGCGCAGCCGGTGCGTTATTCGGGTGATCCCGACGGATTCCTGCTCGATTCTGCCGGTTGCTTACGGCTTGTTGCGCGCAACACCTTCGCGGTGGTCCCCCTCGACCGGTTTGAGGTGGTGCTCTCGAGCTTTGCGCAGGCGAGCGATTCGGAAGAGTAAGTCGCTCGTTCCGCCTTGACGACGTGGGAGATGCACCCCGGCGCAAGCAGCGGAGATTCTCTTGCCATCGATTGGCTCCAGGCAAAGAAAGGGGCGAGCCAAAGGCTCCGCCCCGTGTTTACAGGTTCTCGATGGTTGGGTTCGCAAGCATGATGGGCGACACCAGGCTGCTCGCCCAGTCGTCGGGCATGTTCACCCTGCCGGTGGCGATCACTCGCTTGCCGGCGTGCGCGGTGAGCGTGCCGTCGTCGCCTCCGCCGTAGATGCCTTCGACGTCCGAGTTCAGCACCAGGCACTTCACCTCGTATTGCTGGGAATCGGTATATGTCATGCCGTCGTCCTCGTCGAAGTACAGCTCGCCGCCGTCATACTCGTCGGTCATGTTCGTCTCGACGGTGACCTTGCGCGTCTTGTCGAGCCACAGCACGGCGAGCGTCTGACCCTCGAGGTTCCACATGATGCTCTCGTCGCCCAGGCGGTTCGCCACTTCCTCGGCGGTGTTGATCTCGAGCGTGCCGATGAACTTCGCCTCATCGCCGAGCGACACCTTCAGCTTGCCGGTCGCCTCCTTCTCGATGGCGGCGGCATGCGCTTCCTTCTTCTCGATCTCGTCAGCGCGCACCTGCATGGCGTTTTCACGCAACCGGTCGGCTTTGCCCCTATCGTTCGGCGCCTGCGCAGCGTATTCATACACCGCGTCGAGCACCTCGTCTGTGAGGTCGAGGGGAGCGATTGCCTGGTAGGTGATGGCCTTTTCGGTGGGCACCTGGACGAACTCGTTGCGCGCGAGCCCGTCGGGAACGGTCACGTCGAGCGTCTTCTTCTTAGGCGCCACGAGCACGGTGCCGTTGGCCAGAATCGATCCGCCGGGGAACGAGAGCTGGTATTCGCCCGGTTCGAGCGACACGCCGTTTCCGCCGCCATCCAGATACGTTATCTCGTCATATGCAGACCCGTTGGCTTTCGTGCCGGTGACGTGCACGGGAATTGCGGTAGCCTCGTCGTTATAGCCCGGGGTCTTCAACAGGAAGGTCACGCGGTGATCGGTGCGTGCAGATGCGACGGATTCCTGAATGAGCGGCACCGCGATGAAGGCGACCAACAGGGCCAAGACAACCGCCACGGCGACGATGATGGGCCATATGCGGCGCGGCTGCTTTTCAGCCAGCTGCCGTTCGACGGTGGCGCGGGAATACTCGTTGATGGAATCCGCACTCTGCCCCTGGAAATACGCAGCCATCGTGGCTTCGGAAATCAACCCATGGCAGGCTGGGCATATCGTTGTGTTCTGGGGAATGTCCCTTCCGCAATATGGGCAGTACATGCGACCCCTTTTTCATCGGTTTCGTTTTAAACCCATATCATACCAGCCTATGCACGCGATGCATCCCGCAATGAGCCAGACGCACACAGCACAATTATGAGTTTGCATTCAGAAGAGCGTCGTTTACTCCAGGCGGCTCGAGGATATTCGTTGGATATGGGACCGCTTTCGCCAAAACCACGAAAAAAGGGGCGCCCCGAAGGGCGCCCCGGCAGGTCCAGGAAGGAAGTTGCTTACTGGATGCTCCAGCCGCCGTCCAGGGTGATGTACTGGCCGGTGGTGTACTCGTTGACCGGGTTCAGGAAGAACATAATGGCGGAAGCCATCTCGTCCAGGCTGCCCATGTAGTGGAAGTCGCGGAGCGGGGTGCGGGACTTCACGTAGGCCTCCTGAGCCGGGTTGTCGGCGAAGACCTTCTCGACCATCGGGGTCATGACATAGCCGGGGGCGATGCCGTTGACGGTGATGTTGTACTTGGCCAGGTCGACGGCGAGGGCGCGGATCATGCCCATGACGGCGGACTTGGTGGTGGAGTACGGAGCGATGTTCTCCATGGCGCGGTCGCCGCGGCCGGAGGACACGAGGACGATCTTGCCGCCCTTGTCGCCGTTCTTGTCGCGCATGATCTTGCCGGCGGAGGTGGCGAGGAACCAGTTGGCCTTCACGTTGACGGCGAAGATCTTGTCATACTGCTCGGGGGTGATGTCCAGAGCGTTGGTGCGCGGCAGGGCGATGCCGGCGGTGGAGACAGCGTAGTCAACCGTGCCGAACTCTTCGACGGTCTTGGCGAGCATAGCGTCGATGCTCTCCTGGCTGGTGCCGTCGCAGAACATGCCGATGACGCCACCGGTCGTGGCCTGAGCCTTCAGCTCCTCAGCGGTGTCGAGGCAGAGCTGCTCGGGAACGCCGCAGATCATGACGTTGGCGCCAGCTGCGATGAGGGCCTCAGCAGTGGCCTTGCCGATGCCGGAGCCGCCGCCCATGACGACCGCGGTCTTGCCAGCCATAACCTGATTCGGCGTCGTTGCAAACCAATTTGCCATGTGAAACTTCCTTTCCTAGTGGTATGTAGGTGATGCCGCCTTTCGGTCGGCATCTTTTCACGCGAACGATTATAGCGCATTGCCCACCGTTGCCCTATAGATTCCGGGCAAACCAATAGAAGTGTGCTATCCTTTTAGTAAAATCTATAGAACCATTCAGAGAGTTTATAGAAGCAGATTACAGAGCGGTTTGGGCAGGTAAGGCACGATGAATCTTTCGCATTTGTATTATTTCCGCACGTTGGCCGAGGTGCAGCACTACACACGTGCTGCAGAAAAACTCTTCATCACGCAACCGACGCTGTCGAACGCGGTGAGCCAACTCGAGAAGGAGCTGGGAATCCCGCTGTTCGAAAAGGACGGTCGCAACGTGCGCCTCACCAAACAGGGGCGCGAGTTCAACGCCTATATCTCTCAGGCGCTCGATTTGGTTGACAAGGCCATCGACGTGGCTCACGAGCAGGCGGGCGCTCCGTCGGGCAGCTTCGATCTGGGCGTCATCTACACCATCCAGGCCGATTACCTTCCCCGGCTGCTGCGGGGTTTCCGCGCGAAGTACGGGCAGAACATCAGGATCAACACCTTCCAAGGCCTTACGGAAAGCCTGGTGGACGACCTGGTCGCCGGGCGCTACGACGTGGTCTTCGGCAGCCGCATACGCGAGCGCGAGGATTTGGGCTACGTCCCCGTGGTCTCGCAGCGCCTGGTCGCGCTCGTGCACGATTACAGCCCCTTTGCCATGCGCGAGAGCGTGAGCTTCGAAGAGCTGTCGCACGCGAAGGTGTACACCTACCCCACGACGACTGCGCTCGGGCGCGAGGTCGACGACGTGTTGCGCGAGAAGATGCCCGGCATCACCATTTATGGCACCGCCGAAGACGAGATAACGCTCGGGTCGATGGTCGATTCCGATTCATCTGCTGTGGGCCTTACGCTCGAGACGCTCGGCATCTTGCCGTTCTCGCGTTTGAAGGTGGTGCCCATCACCGGCATGCCGGACGATTTCCACATGGTGTATCTCATTTACCGGAAAAACGCATTCCAGCCGCGGTCGGTCGAGAACTTCATCCAGTATGTGCAGGAATTCAACGACGGGAATCCGATGGTCCAGCGGCTGCACATGAATTCGCTGGGCGATTCGCGGACGGCCTCCGACCGAACGGTGACGCCGGGTCGCGTGCTGCGGTCTGACGCCTTGCTCGGCGACGAGCTCATCGGCGCCCCCGAGGGCCTGGCCGGCAAGTCGATTCCCGGCGGCCATGGTGGAATTCGCGGCTAAATCGCATGCAGGAGCACGTCGCGCCCCGCATCGCCGAATTAATTCCGGCAATGCGGGGCGCGCCTGTTTTAATTCCGGCAATGCAGCGCGCGCCGGTTTTCACGCCTCGAAGTTGCTGGCAAATGACCATCAATTACCGGAAATTGACCCAATAGCATTACCCGGTGCCGTTCGTTGTGCATGGCCTATTTAGCCTGGTAGTTGTCGAATCTATCGATTATTGCGAAAACCATTCATACTTTTTTGCGAACGCCGGAATTCGCGGCGTTTTTTCTATTGGAAGTGGATTCGCGCGTGCGGCAAAATACTATGCATAGCCAATAAGGCAACCTGATTAGTGCATGCGTCGCATGCCCGCGAAAGGAGTCCTGCATGAATCCTAATGCAAAGATTACCGATGAGCAGTTCCAGGCGTACCTGAAGCAGATCCGCGAGCTGGCCGAGGGCCCGTTCGAAGAGATGCAGAAGGAGATCGAGGTCACCAACGTCTTCCCGGATGAGTTCTACGAGCTCGCCAAGAAGAACGACCTCTATCGCTTCTATATGCCTTCTGAGTACGGTGGATGGGACCTCAACGAGCTTGAGATCCTCCAGGTGCAGGAAGAGTTCTCCCGCGGCCCCGGCGGCATGCGCATGCACCTGCATCATGCTGCTGACATGAACTGGCGTATCCTCGACGACTACGGCAAGCCGGAAGTCAAGGCCGAGCTCATGGACAAGTTCCAGGACAAGACCATCTACTGCAACTTCGCCATCACCGAGGCCACCGGCGGCACCGGCGCCGACCTCCACACCACCGCTACCAAGGATGCCGACGGCAACTACATCCTCAACGGCGAGAAGTGGCTCATCTCCCACACTGACTGCTCTGACTACACCTATGTCATCGCTGTCACCGACCCGAACGACGACAAGGACTCCCGTCTGTCCGCCTTCCTGGTGCCGAACGACGCCGAGGGCTTCGAAATCGTCCCGATGCCCCACATGATGGGCTGCCGTGGCGCTGGCCATGCTGGCCTCCGCTTCACCAACCTGAAGCTCGACCCGAAGTACCTGCTCGGCGAAGAGGGCCAGGGCATGGAAGTTGCCATCCACTCCCTCTCCGTCTCCCGCGTGCACATCGCCTGCTCCAACATCGGCATGGCTCAGCGCATGCTCGAGCTCTCCATCGCCCGCGCCAACGACCGCGTGACCTTCGGCAAGCCGATCGCTCAGCGTCAGGCCATCAAGATGAAGCTCGCCAACATGCAGCAGTACATCCATGCCACCCGCTGCATGGTCCGCGATTTCGCCATGTACTTCGATGCCAACCCGCACGGTGAGTACATCGACGAGAAGGCCGCTCTCTGCAAGCTGCAGTCCATCGACATGACCCGCCTCGTCGCTGACGAGATGCTCGAGATCTTCGGTGGCATCGGCTACTTCGAGGATTGCGAGTACGGCCCGGTCGAGCGTCTGTATCGTGACTCCCGCGCCATGTGGCTCGAGGAAGGCACCCCGACCGTTCAGCGCATCACGATCGCCCGCGGCGTTCAGAAGCACAACGGCCAGATGGAGTACCTGCTCCCCAAGTACGTCGGCTAATTACCAGCACGACAGAGCGTTGAAAGGAGCCGCCTTCGGGCGGCTCCTTTGCGTAGGCGCACTTGCCGGGGTTGTGCGCAGAGTGGGCTATAATCGAACAGTTAGAAGCGAGGCGTTTAAGCAGACGAGAGGGCGACATGGCCAGTGAAATGAACATGCAGGACATGGGTGCGGGGGTGGTGGCGAACGGTCTTCCCGACGAAGAGGTGCTGTATGATTTGGCCGACCTCTTCAAGGTATTCGCCGATACCACGCGCATACGTATACTATATGCGTTGATGGAGCGCGAGCTGTTCGTGAACGAGATCGCCGAATCAGTGGGAATCTCGCAAAGCGGCGTGTCGCATCAGCTGCGCACGCTGAAGCAGGCGAAGCTCATCCGCTCCACGCGCGATGGCAAGAACGTGCGGTATGCATTGGACGATGACCACGTTATCACGATGCTGGCACAGGGCTTGACCCACGTGACGGAATAATTGCAAGCGCTTTTTGGATTGCAAGTACATACAGGAGTATTAAGGAAAGGAAACGATATGGCAAACGAGCAGGTTATCGCACGGTGGCAAGAGAAGGCGACCGACCCTGAAATCGCGGCCCAGCTGGCCGATTTGCTGGCGTCGGGCGACGCTGACGCCATCGAGGACGCGTTCTACCGCAACTTGGAATTCGGCACCGCCGGCCTTCGCGGCGTGTTGGGGCCGGGCACGAACCGCATGAACGTCTACACGGTGGGGCAGGCCACGCAAGGCCTGTGCGATTACCTGAACGCTCACAAGGCCGAAGGCGCGACGCCGAGCATCGCCATCTGCTATGACTCCCGCATCAATGCGAACCTGTTCGCGCGCGAAACGGCCGCCATCGCCGCTGGCAACGGCATCAAGGCGCATATCTACCCGCGCCTCGAGCCCACGCCGGCGCTTTCGTTTGCCGTGCGTCATTTGGGGTGCGATGCGGGCGTGAACGTCACTGCAAGCCACAACCCCGCGAAGTACAACGGCTATAAGGTCTATGGCCCCGACGGTTGTCAGATCGCGAGCGAGATGGCCGACGAGATTCAGGCCACCATTTTGCGCACCGACGCATTCGACGACGTGAAGAAGGCCGACTTCGACGAGGCCCTGGCCGCCGGCACCATCGAGTGGATCTCGGACGAGACCCTCGAGGCCTTCCTCGACGCCGTGCAGGCGCAGAGCGTGACGGCTGCCGGCGACGATGCCGCCGAGCTCAAGCTCGTGTACACGCCGCTCAATGGCACCGGCCTCGAGACCGTCACCAAGATCCTCAACCGCATCGGCATCGACGACATCACCGTGGTGCCCGAGCAGGCCATGCCCGACGGCAACTTCCCCACCTGCCCGTACCCGAACCCCGAGATGCTCGAGGCCCTGCAGAAGGGCATCGACCTGTGCGAACAGGTGCATCCCGATTTGCTGCTGGCCACCGATCCCGACACCGACCGCGTGGGCACGGCCGTGAAGAACGGCGACGATTACCTGCTGCCTTCCGGTAACGAGATGGGCGTGCTGCTGCTCGACTATATCGGCCGCGTGCGCACGGCCGAGGGCACGATGCCCGAAAATCCCGTGGCGGTCACCACCATCGTCTCGACCGACATGGTCGATGCCGTGGCTGCCAAGTACGGCATCGAGGTGCGCCGCGTGCTGACCGGTTTCAAGTACATCGGCGGCGTCATCGCCGACCTCGAGGCCGAGGGACATCCCGAGCGCTTCGTGTTCGGTTTCGAGGAAAGCTATGGGTACCTGGCCGGCACGCATGCCCGCGACAAGGACGCCGTGGTCGCATCGATGCTCATTTGCCAGATGGCGCGGTACTATCGTGCGCGCGGCAAGAACCTGGCGCAGGCGCTGGAAGACCTGTACCAAGAGCATGGGTATTACCGCAACAAGACCGAGACCGCCGAGTTCGAGGGCGTTGCCGGCGCTCAGGCCATGAAGGACCTGATGGCGGGCCTGCGTACGCAGCCGCCGACCGAAATTGGCGGACTTGCCGTGGAAGGCGTGCTCGATTATCAGGCGGGTGTCGCCGATCTGCCGAAGGCCAATGTGCTCGAGTTCAACCTCGAGGGTGGCCAGAAGGTCATCTTCCGCCCGTCGGGTACCGAGCCGAAGATCAAGGCGTATATCTTCGCGCATGACGCAACCGCCGAGGCCACCGAGGCCCTGCGCGCCAAGCTCATCGAGGCCGCCCAGGGAATCCTGAAGGCATAACGGGCGCGAGCGCATTCGACGTACAAGCAAGCCGGGGCATCCCCCCGGCTTGCTTTTTGCCACGGGTCATCGTTGATCCGTGTTTTGGAAAAGAGCCGAAGGATGCGACCTCCGGTTCTTTTCCGGCGGGTGTTTTCGCGCCGTGCGCTACACTTGCCTGGTACCTCTGAATCGAATTTGCGTTTTGGGAGCAGGAACATGAAGGAACTGAGCGACAAGAAGGTGGCCATCGTCATCGCGCCCGAGTTTTTCCGGGACGAGGAGTATGCGCAGCCGCATGCGAGCTTGAACCTCGCGAAAGCCGACATCACGACCGTGAGCCGTGCGGTGGGCAAGTGCTATGGCAGCCGTGGCAGCGTCGTGCACGCACGCATGACCTTGGAAGATGCTGCCAAGCAAGATTGGGATGCGGTCGTGTTCGTGGGCGGCGCCGGCAGCGAGACTTATATCGACGACCCGGTTGCGCACGCACTGGCGCTGCGTACGAACGAGCGCGGCAAGCTGGTGGCGGCCATTTGCAAGGCGCCCTGCATCCTCGCGCATGCCGGGCTGCTGCGCGGTGCCGAGGCCACGAGCTTCGTCGACGATCAAGACGACCTGCGCAAGCACGGGGTAAAGGTCAGCACGTCACCTGTGGTCGAGACCGAGGTCAACGGCGCGCCCGTCATCACCGCGAATGGCCCGCAGGCGGCCTTTGCGTTCGGCCAGGCCCTGGTGAACAACCTGCGCGGACCGTACGACCCCTTTGGCCTTTCCGCGTTCTAGCGCAGCGGGCGTATTACAATTCGTACAGCAGGTGCATCTAAGAGGAAGGAGACGACATGGCGGTTAACGCGCGTGGAACCGTGGCCAAGGCCCGGGCCGTTGCGAGCATCACGATGGATGCCGAATCGCGCAAGCGGCTGTCTGAAATCGTCTCGATTCTGAACAAGCACCAGCTGCTGCGTCGTCCCACGCCCGAAAGCGCCAAGGCGGTGCTCGAGGACCTCGGCCCCACGTTCATCAAGCTCGGGCAGATGGTTTCGAGCCATTCCGACGTCTTTCCGGCGGAGTATTGCGAGACGTTTGCGAGTTTGCGCAACCAGACCAACCCGCTTCCGTTCGACGAGATCGAAGCCATTTTGCACGAGGCGTTCGGCGATGGGTACGATGACGTTTTCGCCTCGGTCGACCCGGTGGCGCTCGGCAGCGCGAGCATCGCGCAGGTGCATCATGCCGTGCTCGCGAATGGCGACGAGGTGGCCGTGAAGGTGCAGCGTCCGGGCATCAAGCCGAAGCTGCACGAGGATATCAAGCTGTTGCGCAAGGCGAGCGAGATTCTCGAGGTGGCCGACCAGATCGGCATCGAGTTCGACGTGAGCCAGTTCATCGATGAGCTCGACCGCACCGTGAACGAGGAAATCGACTTCCGCATCGAGGCAAACAACCTGTCGGAATTCTACGAGAACAACCTGAAGCGCAAGGACATTGCGAGCCCGCGTGTGTACGAGGAGCTATCCAGCGAGAATGTCCTGGTGATGGAGTATATCGATGGCCTGAGCTTCGAGCATCTCGATGAGTTGACCGCGCGCTATGGCGAGCGTAAGATGCGCGACTTCGGCAAGCGCATCGTGCAGAATTATCTCGAGCAGATGCTCGAGGACGGCTTGTTCCACGACGATCCGCATCCGGCCAACATGATGATTCGCAACGACGAGGTGGTGTGGATCGACCTGGGCATGATGGGGCGCCTCACCCGCGGGGAGCGCGAGCTCATGCGCCAGCTGTTCACGGCCGTGGCGTTCGGCGATTCGGCCGAGGTCAAGCGCACGTTGCTCATCTGGGGACACGCGAGCGGGCAGATCGACCACCCGCGCCTGCTGCGCGACATCGACTCGATGCTCGCTCGCTATGCCGGGCGCGATATCGCGAACCTCGACCTGACGAATGGCATCAACGACCTGCTGAACATCCTGCGCGGGCAGAAGATCGACATGCCGGGCTCGTTCCTGTCGCTTGCGCGCGGCTTGATGACGCTGCAGGGCACCGTTCAGCACGTGAATCCCGACATCTCGGTGACGGTGACGCTCGAGCGCTACCTCAAGCGCACGGCGGTCGACACGATGGACCCGTTCACCCGCGCCGAGAACCTGGCGGCCGACAGCTATCGCGCCGCCGAGCACATGGTTCAGATTCCCCAGGCCACGTACGATGTGCTCAGCGAGCTGAAGAAAGGTGAGCTGCAGGTGAACATGCAGCTCAAGAACCTCGAGGAGCCGGTGAACGCCCTGCGCCGGTCGGTCGAGCGTCTCGAGATGGGCATCATCACGGCGGGCTTGTTCATCGGCAGCAGCATGCTGTGCATGACGAACATGGAGCCGAAGGTGCTTGGCATTCCCATCATCGGGTTCCTGGGGTTTGGCTGCGCGCTCGTTTTGGCTATCTACTTGGTATGGAAGCTGCACGATGCCGAGAAGGCCAAGCGCAAGTATCGCCGAAACAAGTAGCCAGGGCGGCCGCTTCCGGAAGCGCAACCGAGGATTGGCCTTTTGCCGCAAACGGTGCGGTATGATGCTTTTGCAACGCATAAGGAGGTTTGCTCATGGTTAAAGACGATTGCATCTTCTGCAAGATCGGTGCGGGCGAGATTCCCGTACAGGCCGTTTACGAGGATGAATACTGCATTGCGTTCCCCGATATGGAGCCGCTGATGCCCGTGCATGTGCTCATCATTCCCAAAGACCACTACTCCGATGTGGCCGACGATGTGCCCGAGGAGCTGCTTGGCCACCTGTTCAAGGTTGTCCAGAAGGTTTCCGATATCACCGGCATCCATGAAGGAGGGTTCCGCCTGCTGCTGAACACCGGCGATGACGCGAGCCAGAGCGTGCGCCACCTGCATATTCACATGCTCGGCGGCCACAAGATGCCGCGCCCCAACGACCAGGACTGGAGTTTCGAGGCGAATAAAGACAACTAGGGCTAGGGGGTTCCGGTGGCCTATGGCCGCCGAAACTGCTTGCACTGCTGAAAGGCGCCCAGGCACACCGTCTTCGCGCGAGGGCTGGAACAGGCCTTCTCGTCGCGGTGGCCTGGGCCCTTGATTGCATCCGCCACCTCGGCCTCGCCCGGTTTGACCTCTATGGCAGCCGACGCACGTCGGCGCTGCGAGGGGATTGGTCGTTTCGCTCTCCCGCCGTCATCCGTCCGATCGCTCGTCGAAGACGAGCGCCTTCGTGCGTTCGAGCACGCGTACGTATTCGGTGCGTGCGCTGTCATTGGGCGGCAGGTGCAAATCGACCTTGCGGCCGAATGCTTCTTTCAGTTCTCGTCTGAGGTCGAAAAACGAGCGGCCCAAGACCACGTCGGGCGGCATCTCCACAATCAGGTCGACGTCGGAGTGCGCGTTTGCGCAGCCGAGCGCGAACGAGCCGTAGACCCAGGCCCGCGCTACACCGAACTTCCGGAGCACGGGCGCGGCAAGGCGTCCCACTTCTTCAGGGCCGACTTTCACATCACGGCGTTTTTCGCCCATGTTCGCATATTGCGCTAACACGAAACTCTCGGGGTCATCTTTCCAAAACACGCATTCACGCTGGCCTGCCATCCGCCGCTTGGGGCATCCGCCGACGCAGACGGGAAGCCATATGCATGCCTGGCATTCCTCGTCATCCGCGACTGCGTCCAGGCTTCCGCGTATGAACCAGTGACGGTTTTCGGGGTGCGTCGCCGTATCCTCCGGGCGGGCGGGGTCCCAAGTAGCCGCATTGCCGAACGTGTATTGCGGATCGTGGGTAAGGCCATCGCATGCGAACAGGCGCCCTTTCTCGTCGACGCTCACGTTGAAGGGGGCCTGCGCGGTGCAGCATCGCGCCTTAGCGCCGTGGAGCCTCATCGAACCGTAGTCGAGGCTCAGCCGTTTCAAACTCTGTTCGTCGAGCAGTTGCGGCATTTCATCCCGCGAAAGGGCCGCTTCGCTGTCGTAGACGTGCGCCTCGCGGAATACCAGCTTGTTCCCGCTTTCCCGTGCGATGTCGGCCACGCGGGTGCGCAGCGCATCGACGTCGGCGATGTTGCTCGCATGCACGTTCATGCGAACTTCGACGGGGAAGGGGATGCGCGCAGAGAGGTTCTCCATGATGCGGTCGAACGTGTTGCCGCCGCCTGCCAGGTGGCGAGTAGCGTCGTGCGTGGGCCCCAACCCGTCGACGGTCACACGCACCGACTTGACCCGGCTGGCGGCGAGCATGCGCGCCATCTCGCGGTCGAGCAGATATCCGTTCGTGAGCACCGACGCGCGGATGCCGGCTCCGTGCTTCGAGCATGCCGCCTCGAGAAGCCGTGTGAGCCGCCTGATGACCGTCGGGGCGAGCAACGGCTCGCCGCCATACCACACGATCGAGAGCTCCTCGGCGCCGCTCGTTGCGAGGAGCTTCTCGGCAAGGGCCGCGACATCGTCTTGCACCGCCTCGCTCATCGTTGCCGCGCGATGGACCTGGAAGCAGTACGGGCAGTCGAAATTGCACGCCATCGTAGGGCAGATGGTGAGCCGAATCCGCCTTTGACGGGCAAGGCTGCCAGCCCGCCGCTCTTCGAGCCGCGCGCGTTCATCGAAGTCGACGATAAGCCCGCGTTCAGCGAGACGTTCAAGCACGGGATGTGTTGCGGGAAGCTCGTCCAAGCTCTTCAGTAAGGCGTATTCGAGCAGGGGAACTTTTCCCATCGTGCCCGCATACAGGTTGGCGACGATGGGGTCATCGCCACCGGGCGGCCATGCGAATATGTTATAGCGGGACTCGGTCCAACCTGCCTGGACCGCCGTGCGAACGGTTGGCATTCACGCAACCCTGCTAATCGGTTTAAGCGCAAATGGAATTGGGTTCGGCCGTGTGGCAGGCGGGATCGTTATCGCCGCCGAAACCGCCAAAACCGCCGGCGATATAGTCGAGCTGCTCATCGGAAAGAGTGACTCCCGCCTCGTCGAGCAATTTGTCGAGGGCTGCCTTGTCATCTGCTTCCAGCGCCGCCTTGAACTTGTCCTTGCCGACTTTCTTGATGATGTCCCTCAGCTCCATGATGAGATCCTTTCCTGGCTCGCCGGTCGCTTTCCTTAGTCCATTATACTGAGGGTCCTACCATTACATCTCACACTCGTTTCCTGCGGGTGGGCGCGATGAGAAAGCAAGCTTGCCGCATCGGAGGGCACCGGATTGTAGGAGGTGGCACGTGGAGCAATCGGAGGATGCGCGGCTACGCGTTTCCGGCGGCACGAAGCTGCTTTGCGAAAACGCGATCGCTCAGTTGCGGGAAGACCCGCGATTACACGAGCTTGTTCGCTCGCTGCGCGAGTCTGATGCGCGTCGTGTGGAGCTCACGAGCCCATCGCCGCAGTCCGAACGTCAAGGTGCTGCTGACGCGGAAATGGCGCGACAGCGGCTTGCATGCCAGAAGTCCATTGCAACGACGATCGAAGACTTGGGATTCGACCCGGCATGCGCATCCCTCGATCCCACCAGCTTCAAACAGGCCGTCTATGCGTTCGGGGGTCCGTTTTCAAAAGCACCGTTGCGCAGACTGGCGCGGGAGACGGCGAGGATATACGCGCTTGTCACCGAGGGCGGCCTGCCCGTGCCGCAGTGCGTCGAGGATTTCCATCCCATGTGGGAAGCCGCCATGGAAGGCGAGCCGCGCTTGAACGAGCGCTTCCCGTCATCGGTTTTCCGAACGCGCCCGTCGCGGATACTCGACTCGCTGTTCGACGGCAACGTGGTCCAGGTGAATACAGATCCGAACAATGTGGAAGAAGAGCTCGAACAGCTTCTCGCCTTCCTCGCCGACGAGCAACTTCCCGATGAAGTGCGCGCCGTCGCCGCGTTTCCCGCCTTCGAGTTCACGCACCCGTTCGAAGACGGTAACGGACACGTTGGGCGCATGCTCGTGCTTTCCACGCTGCAAAGCCGTTATTCGCTTCAGACCATGGTTGGCTTTTCCGAAGCCCTCGTGTTCGGAAAAAGGAAATTCACGCACCTTTTCGGCATGCTGCGGCGAGGTGAATACTCGCTTGCCGATTTCTGCCAGGCCGCGCTTCGGCAGCTGCACGACGCGCAGACCTCGCCTTTGTCTGAGCGTGGTCGGTGACGAGGAGCGCTCCTAGCTCTCCCGGCGGGGTTCCAATGCATTGGGTCCTGGGTATGCTGCACAATCCTGGGGGTAATGCATCCCGGGCCCCTATCCTTAAATTCACCATATGCGGATGTTTGCGCTAGGTGGGGAAATAGCCTATACTCACCTGTGCTTCGGGAAACTGAGGCTGTTGCCAACGTGGCTCAGTTGGTAGAGCAGCGCACTCGTAATGCGCAGGTCACCGGTTCGAGTCCGGTCGTTGGCTCCACGAATGATGCAGGCCAGCCGTTTCGGCTGGCC
>SUUF01000028.1 GCA_015062635.1 Coriobacteriaceae bacterium
ACGAAAGGCGAATGGGGCGGTTTGTTTAAAACCCTGGCAACAGTGTTGAAGGATAACTGGGACTGGCGTGCCCAGATCGGCCGGCTCGCGGTGTTCGAGCTCGTGAAGAGGAGCCGTGGCGCCATGCTTTCATGGGCCTGGTTCTTCGTCCGTCCCGCCATCTACATCTTCTGCTTCTGGTTTGCGCTCGAAATCGGCTTGCGGGCCACGAAGACGATGGGGCTCGATTCTGGCGTTCCCTATATCATCTGGCTTTCATCAGGCCTCATCCCATGGTTTTTCATGCAGGAATTCCTTGGGGCGGGAACAGAGGTTCTGAAGCATTTCTCGTACCTGGTCACGAAGATTAAATTCCCGATATCGGCGATTCCGACTATCCACGCGGTGTCGGTTTTCATCATCCACCTGATGCTTATGGCATGCCTGTTCGTGATGTATGCGATTGCAGGGTTGCCTTGGGATATTTACCTCTTGCAAGTTCCGCTCATCATGATTCTGATGTTCGTGTTTTGGGATGCGTTCTCGATGCTCATATCTCATTTGAGCGCGTTTTCGAAGGATGTCAGCAATCTCGTGAAAGCGCTCGCAACTCCCATGTTCTGGTTGTCTGGCATCATCTTCGACCTTTCGATGATCAACATCGATTGGATTCAAGGCCTGATGGATTTCAACCCCGTTACCACGTACGTCACGGTGATGCGCGATGCCATGTGCTACAAAACCTGGTTCTGGGATGACCCGGGCGTGCTGATGGGTTTCGTCATCGTGTTCATTGTGACCGTCGTGCTGTCGCTGTTCGTGTACCACCGGTTCAACAAGGAGGTGTCGGATGTCCTCTAACGAGAACAACGAGCCCTCCTACGCCGGCGCGTTCGAGGAAGAGCTGGCCAAGCTCGACCAGGAGCCGCCGAAGAAACCGGCACGGGACCCGAAGAAGAAGACCGGTTTCCAGAAGGCGCGGGACAAGCACAAGGCAAATATCAGCGACGAGGTGATGATCCGCTTCGATGACGTCACGAAGACGTATCACCTGTACCGCAGCGACCGTGGCCGCTTCTTCGGTATGTTCGGCATTCGCCCGAGCCGATGGTATATGGGCGCGGTGAACGCGAACGACCATCTGAGCTTCGAGATCAAGAAGGGCGAGGCGGTCGCGTTCCTAGGCCATAACGGTGCGGGGAAGAGCACGGCGCTGAAGATGATCACGGGCGTGACGTACCCCACGAGCGGCACGGTCGAGGTGAACGGACGCGTGTCGGCCCTGCTCGAGTTGCGCGCGGGCTTCGACAGCCAGCTCACGGGACGCGAGAACATCAAGCTGCGCGGGCAGATTCTGGGCATCCCCGACGAGGAGCTCAAGGAACTCGAGCCCGGCATCATCGAATTCGCCGATTTGGGCGTGTACATCGACCAGCCGATGCGCTCGTACTCGAGCGGCATGAAATCGCGTTTGGGCTTCGCGTTCGCGGTGTCGACCCAACCCGAGATCCTCGTCGTCGATGAGGCGCTTGCGGTTGGCGACCGCGCGTTCAAGCGCAAGTGCTTGAAGCGGCTGAAGCAAATCATGATGGATGAGAACGTCACCGTTCTGTTCGTCACGCACCAGAGCTCGACCGCGCAGAAGATTTGCAGCCGCGGCATCGTGTTGGATAACGGTGCCAAGGTGTTCGAGGGCACCATCGAGGATGCCACAGAGTATTACGAGGCGCGATACTAGGAGAATCACCATGGGCAAGGTATATGCGGCAATCCTGGCTGGCGGATCAGGAACCCGCATGGGTAACCCCGACAAGCCGAAGCAGTTCTGGATGATGGGCGAGCGTCCCGTCATCGTTCACACCGTCGAGAAGTTCTGCCTGGTGGCGGAATTCGACAAGGTCATCGTGCTGGCCCCGCAGGCGTGGCTGCAGCAGACCCAGGACATCATGAACCAGCATCTGCCTCAGTTCGCGGACAAGATCGCGCTCGTGGCCGGTGGTGCCGAGCGCAACGACACCATCATGAACGCCATCGATTACATCGAGCGCGAGCATGGCCTGTGCGAAGATGACATCATCGTCACGCATGACGCGGTACGTCCCTTTGTCACGTTCCGCATCATCGAGGAGAATATCGCCGCAGCGCGTGAGCACGGCGCGGTCGATACCGTCATCCCCGCCACCGATACCATCGTGCAGAGCGTGGATGGCCAGTTCATCACGCAGATTCCGAACCGCGCGGAATACTACCAGGGCCAGACTCCGCAATCGTTCAACGTTGTGCGCTTGCGCAAGCTGTTCCAAGAGCTCACCGATGCCGAGAAGTCGGTGCTCACCGATGCTTGCAAGATCCTCGTGCTGAAGGGCGAGGACGTCGCGCTCGTGTCCGGCGACGTGAGCAACATCAAGCTCACCTACACGAACGACATGCGCATTGCCCGCGCGATGATCGCCGAGGATCGGGCCGACAATGCTTAACCGCATCTACCGCCTGATCGAGGCGCGCACCATCGAGCCCGTCGAGCGCTATGCTGCAATCGATGCCGATACCGTCGTCGTGCGCCCGACGCACCTTTCCATCTGCAATGCCGACCAGCGCTACTACCAGGGCAAGCGTTCCGCCCGCGTGATGGCGAAGAAGCTTCCGATGGCGCTTATCCACGAGGGCGTGGGCGAGGTCGTCTTCGATGCCGCCGGCGCGTATGCTCCCGGCACCCGCGTCGTGATGCTGCCGAACAACCCGGTTGAGGAAGACGAGTTCATCGCCGAGAACTACCTTCGCACGAGCAAGTTCGCCGGCAGCGGCTACGATGGCTTCATGCAGGAGCTCTGCATCCTGCCGAGCCGCCGCGTGCTGCCCCTGCCCGAGGGCATCGACATCCACGTGGCCGCGTTCACCGAGCTCGTGAGCGTCGCCGTGCATGCGGTCACCCGCTTCGAGGGCATCGCGCATGGCCGCCGTGAGAATATCGGCATCTGGGGCGATGGCAATCTCGGCTTCATCGTGAGCCTCATCCTGCACGTCACGCATCCCGATGCGCGCTTGCACGTCATCGGGCGCAACTCGTACAAGCTCGCCGACTTCACGTTCGCGCATCGAACCTACCTGAGCTCCGGCATACCTGAGGGGCTGTTGGTCGACCATGCGTTCGAATGCTGCGGCGGCGAGGGTTCGACGTCGGCCATCGACCAGATCATCGACCACATTCGGCCCGAAGGCACCGTGTCGCTGATGGGCGTGTCGGAATACCCGGTTCCCATCAACACGCGCATGGTGCTCGAGAAGGGCTTGCGCATGTTCGGCAGCAGCCGCAGCGGGCGCGTCGATTTCGAGCGCACCTTGCAGCTGCATCGCGAGCATCCCGAGATGGCGCAGTACCTCTCGGCGCTCGTGGGATCGGTGATTCCCGTTTCCAGCGTGAAGGACATCGCGACCGCCTTCGACGCCGACGTGCGCAAGCAGATGGGCAAGACCATCATGGAGTGGAACATGTAAGACGCGCGGGGCATCGGCGCTCGCGCGTGGGAGATTGATGCTCATGCGAGATAAGAACATCTGGCTCTTCAACGCCGGCAACGCGTTTGCGGGCAATCCGAAATGGCTCTTCCTGTACGTGCAGGAACACCACCCCGAGATCCAGTGCGTGTGGCTGTGCTTCGGGCGCAAGCTCGAGCAGAAGATGCGCGCGCTGGGATACACGGCGTACCGGTACAAGTCGCCCGAGGCGCGACGCATCGGCGCGAAGGCCGGCGTGTATGTGGTCGAGCAGAATAAGGAGAAGTACCACGACTACCTCGCGGGCATCACGGTGCTCAATTTGTGGCACGGCGTGACCTGCAAGAAGCTCGAGCATGCCGTGACGGAAGGCTACATGGAGGAAGGCCTGGTCGCGAAGCATATCCGCAACGAGTCGGTCTACCGCCAGCAGCTGATGCTCGTGACCTCGCCCCAACAGGAGCGCGTGTTCTGCGAGCAGTGCAAGGTCGCGCCGGAGAACGTCATCCGCGCTCCGTACCCGAACAGCTTCGAGAAGGCGCCCGCCGCCACGTTCGACCACGACTTCCGCGCCGCCAAGGGCGTCGGGCGCGATGTGAAGGTCGCGCTCTATGCCCCGACGTTCCGCGATTTCGACCGCAGCGCGTTTTTCGCCCGCGCGATTCCCGACATGGACGCCCTGCTCGATGCCGCCGAGCGCGGCGGGTGGATGCTCGTGCTGAAGGTGCATCCGCAGATGGAGAAGGATTTCCAGTTCGCGGCGCTGAAGCAGCGCTATGCGGATGATCCTCGCGTATTGTTCTGGGATAACGGAAACGACTTCTACGAGGTCATGGACCAGGTGGACATGGCGATCGTCGATTACTCGTCCATCTTCTTCGACCTGCTCGCGCATGGCGTGAAGCGCTTCGTGCGCTATGTGTTCGACTACGGCAACAAAGACAAGTTGCGCGATTTCGCATTCGATTACCTCGACGTGACCTGCGGCGAAGTATGCATGACCTTCGACGAGCTGCTCACGCAGTTCGCACTCGACGGGCAGACCGACCAGGCCGAGCTCGACCGCGTGTTCGCATGGGCGTGGGCCTATTCGCGCGACCATTCCGTCGAGGAAATCGTGCAACGGGCGCTGGCGCATACCCCCGACCCGGCGTTCGCACTGCCCACGCTGCACAGCTTCGACGTGTTCGACACCGTCATCGGGCGCACGTGCGGCGCTCCGGAGGGCGTGTTCGCGTATGTCGAGGGCAAGGTGCGGGCAGCGGGTTCTGCGTTTCCCAGCGTATTGGCCTGCGATTATGTGACCGCACGCAAACAGGCCGAGGCGAATTGCCGCGAGCTGGTGGCCAAGACGCTCGAGTTGCGCGGCGACCGGCGCACCGAGATCGCCTTCGACCAGATCTTCGAGCGCCTGCAAGACCTCTACGGTTTGGATGAATCGCAGGTGGAAGACCTGAAGCGCTGGGAGCTTGAGGGCGAGAAACTGGTGTCGACGCCCATCGCCACGACCATCGATGCCATAAAGCGGCTCTTGGCGGCGGGGGAGGACGTCGTCCTCATCAGCGACATGTATTTGCCCGAAGCCTTCGTCCGCGAGCTGCTCGCGCAGGCCGACCCGGTGCTCGCCGGGTTGCCGCTGTTCCTCTCGAACGTCACCGGACGCCAGAAGACGAAGAAGGGGCTCTTCCTCGATGCGTTCCATGGCGTGGATTACCGTTACGACACGTGGGAGCACGTGGGCGACAGCCAGGTTGCCGATGTCGACCGGCCGTCTGAACTGGGTATACACGCGCAGCTTTTCCAGCAGGCGGTTCCGGTCGACCCCTATGCGAAGAAGGCGACCCGCGCGCTTGGCAGCTTCGACGGCTATCAGGTGGGGGCCTTGCTCTCGCGTATGCTTGCGGGCTGCAAGACGCCGGAAGAGCGGTTTGCCTGCGGGTATGCGTCGCTGTACTTCGTGCCCTATGTGAGCTGGTGCATCGACGATGCGCTGCGTCGGGGCATCGCGTGCCTCTATTTCATCTCGCGTGATGGCTACCTGCTGAAACTCGTCGCCGACGCCATCATCGCCGCGCGCGGCCTGCCGCTGAAGACGCGCTACCTGTACGGTTCGCGCAAGGTGTGGCGCGTTCCCTCGCAGGTGGGCGAGATCGATCCCGAGTTTTTCAGCTCGTACGGCAACTTCACGGGCGTCACCGATTTCGACTCGCTCGTGGCCGCGTCGGCGGTGGGCGAGAGCGCATTCCTCGCGCTGTTCCCCGAACTTGCCTTCCTGAAAGAGCAAGGTGCGATGAGCAAGCAGGAACGCGACCTGGTGGTGGAGCGCCTGCGCGATTGCGAGCCGTATCGGCAGGCGCTGCTGGCCGCCGCTGAACGGGAGCGTGGCATTGCCGTCGACTATCTGAAGCAGGAAATCGACTTCGATGAGCCGTTCGCGTTCGTCGAGTTCTGGGGTCGCGGCTACACGCAGGCATGCCACACGCGCCTGCTGATGGAGGCTGATGCGCGCGTGCAGGCGTCGACCTATTACTATGCGCGCAGCATCTGCCCGTCTGATGCGCAGAACGTCCGCGTCAACTTCACGTCGAATACGAAGAAGATGCTGTTCATCGAGCGTATTTTCGCGAACATGCCCTATCGCACCGTGGCGGCGTATCGCCGTGTGGACGGGCGCGTCGAGCCGGTGCTCGAGCCCAATGAGTGCGTCTACCCGGTGTTCCAGGCGCTCGAGGATGGCTTGCCGCGCTTCGCCGAGCAGTATGCGCAGCTTGCGCTGGTGGATGCCGACCGCACGAACCGCGCGCTGTTCGATTTCGGCATCGATTACTTCTACGGAAACAAGACCGACGAGGTGTTCCTGCGCTGCATCGCGCCGCTGCGCGACTCCATCACCATCCAGGGCGAGCCGACCGAATTCGCGCCTCCGCTCACGGCGAAGCGCGCCCTCGATCGCCTGCGTGGACGCCAGGTCGACACGAACAGCATGCGCATGACCATATCGCGCACGAACCCGCTGCTCGCCAAGGCGCTCGGTTTCCTCGACCGCTAAGAACGGGGAGCGTGACGGCATGCAAGAGATACCGCGCATCGACGACGCGAAGCTCGTGTGGCTTTCCACGCCGCGCCATGCATGCGTGAAGCTGACAGCCGCGTTGCCCGCACGTGCGGGTGCGGTGGAGAGCGTCGTGCTTGCGAGCCGTCAAGAGGCCACCGGCCTCGAGTACCCGCTGCCGTTTTCCGTGCGTTCCGATGCCGGTTCCACGTTGGTCGACGTCACGATCGACCCGCGCGGGTTCCATTTGGAAGGCGCGTTGTGGGACCTGTTCGTCGTGGTGAGCGGGCCTGACGGGGCGCGTGCATTCTGCCAGGTGCGCATCAACCGGGACTTCCGCCGGTGGGCCAAGCTGCGCGGCTTCCAGTGCGATGTGGGTGCGGGCTTCATCTTCTTCCCGTACACCGCCGCCGCTTCGCGCCTTGCATTCACCTACCGGAAGGCGTCGGTGGCCGACACGCGGTTTTTCCGCGTGAAGGAGCTCGCCGCCATCGCGCTGGCCAAGGCGGGCGCTCCCTATTGGCGCAAGAGGAACATCTGGCTCGTGTTCGAGAAGTATTGCTCCTATGCGCAGGACAACGGTTTCGCGTTTTTCCGCTACTGCATGGACGAGGCGCCGGTTGGCGGCCCGCAGGTGCTCTACGTCATCGACCGCACCGCGCCCGATGCCGAAAAACTCGCACCCTATGCGGCCAACACCATCGATTTCCTCAGCTTCAAGCATTTGCTGTATGCGCTGGTAGCGCGCATGTACGTGGGGTCCGACTCAACCGCGCACCTGTTCCAGTGGCGCCCGCGCCCGAGCATGGTGTGGAGCCGTATCCGCAAGCACCGCATTTTCTTCCTGCAGCATGGCGTGACGGCGCTCAAGCAGGTCGAGAACCTGTTCGGCACGCAGGGCGCGAACCCGATGACCTATTTCCTCACGACATCGCATCGCGAGCAGGAAATCGTGACCGAGCATCTGGGTTACGACGAGGCGCATGCGCCCGTGCTGGGGTTCTCGCGGTGGGACCTTCTGCGCAACACCGGCGATGTCCAGGCTCCCGTCATCCTTGTCATGCCCACGTGGCGGCCCTGGCTCGAGGAGCTTTCGAGCGAGGCGTTTCGCGAATCACGCTACTTTCAGGCGTTTTCGAGCCTGTGCGCGAACCCGCGACTCGAGGCGTTGCTCGAGCGCGCTAACGCCACAGTCAAGTTTTTCATACACCCGAAGCTCAGCGAGCAGCTCGGCGCTTTTGCGGGTGGTTCCCCGCGCGTGCAATTCATCGATGCGGGCAGCATGCCGTTAAACGAGCTCATCATGGAATGTGCGATGCTCGTGACCGACTATTCGAGCGTGTGCTGGGATGTGCTCTACCTGCACAAGCCCGTGGTGTTCTACCAGTTCGACCAGGACGATTATCTCCGTGAGGTGGGAAGTTACCTCGATTTCGACCGCGAATTGCCCGGCCCGGTCGCGCTTGACGAGTCTGCCTGCGTCGACGCAATCGCCTCGGTTGCCGAATCGGGTTTCCACATGGATGATACGAGCCAGCGGAAGGCCGCCCCCTTCCAAGAGCTCGACGACACCCGCAATCGCGAGCGCACATACCGCTTCCTCACGTCGCACTCGTTGTAATCGGTGCCTTCCCGGCACCGTTGCTCGATTCCGCTGCCTTCAATTGTTCCGCATTTGAAAAGGTGCGGCTGCCATTGACCGGTGTGCATGGGTTGGCATGCAAAAAATCGGACTTGGGACCTCTCGCGTCAGCAAATCACGCTGTCCTTGCGCATTTTTGGAACTTAGGACCTCTGACGTCAGCGCGATATGGGTTGCCCTGGGCTCGTTGCATACACGTCCGTCTTTGCGACCTGGGGTTATTCCTACTGTCTTGCGAAATCCTTGCCTCCAGATTCGCTGCAAGCCTGACGTCAGAGGTCCCAAGTGGCAAAAACCTGCAATGAGTCCCAGGAAACGCTGACGCGAGAGGTCCCAAGTCCGTTTTCCTGCAGGCACATCGCGTGCGATGAAACGCGAACTCATGCCACAGGGGTTTCGGGATGCGCAACATCGAAGTTGCTTGACAAAAACGAAAGTGGCAGGCGGAAGGGGAATGGGACAGGCTGTAATCCAACTAGAATACGCCCCGAGGCCTTGTTGCATTACGGTATATCCCGACGGTATAGTGCATCTGTATTGAGACGGTTTCGTAGCGGTTGCTCTACTATAACTAGGAGTAGTAGCGCATTATGATTGAGGGAGGGAAAGCGTGAATACGACAAAGACCAGTTCGCTGAGAACCATCATGGCGGTGGTGTTCGCCTTGGCAATCGGTGCTCTCTGCATGGGGTTCGCACCGGCAACCGCTCAGGCCGACAATCTTGCGGATGCCAAGGCAAAGTACGGGGTGTCCGATGATGCGGTTGTCACGGTAAACGACAACATAGACATCAAGACCGCGCTTGAAGCCGCGAGCAAGGAAGTCTCGGTATCCGGCAAGGCTATCGCCTATATTCCATCTGGCGAATATACGATTAGCAGCACGCTCATCGTGCCCGAGAACGTTGTCCTGGTGGGCGAAAAGGGTGCGACTATCCTGACGCAGGGCGCACTCGACAAGCCCAATGTGGTGCGACTTAATGGTTCGCTTTATGGGTTGACCATCGACGACAAGAAAAAGAACGGTTCGTCGATCAAACTCATGGCAGTGTACAGCGGCATCAATGGCCACATTGATTATGTCACGGTGAAAAACGCTGGTGAGTATGGCGTGTATGGCGGCTCCGAGACGAAGAATGCCGTTATCACGTATTCGACTGTCACTGGTTCGAAGAAGAGCGGTATCTGCGTCTCGGACGGCGGCAACATCAGCGTAATCGATCATTGCGATGTAAGTGGCAATGGCGTAGGGGGCGAAGGCGCAGGCATCAATTTGAGTTGCGCTAATGTTGGCAAAATAACCTACTGCACGCTCAACAACAACACCGATAAGCCGGTGAGCACGAATTGCATGACGTCGAAGGCCCAGAACGGCTGCACCATCGGGCTTATTGACCATTGCGTCATGAACAACAACAAGAAGAATGGCGTGCACATCAAGCCGTATTGCACGCTGAATGGTTTTACCAACAATACCGTTACGGGAAACAATAACAGTGGCTTAAGCGCTGTTGCGGATTTTGAAGGCAACAAGGGTGCAAGTGTTATCAAGAACGTTGCGGGGAATACGTTCAATGGAAATCAATTGGCTCAAATGAAATCCATTGGCAAGGGCGCGTCTATTGAAGTTCGTGACAACAACAAATTCCTCAACAGCAAGAACGCTTCTGGCATCGAAGCTGCAGACGGTGGCGCCATAACCGTTACGGGCACGAACAACGTGGTAACGGGCAACAAGGGCGCTGGCATCAACGTGTCTGACAAGGGCAAGCTCACCATCAGCGGTTCCAAGAACAGCGTAACTGGCAACAAGGGCTATGGCGTATTCTGCAGCAAGGGCACCCTTGCGGTAAAGGGCGCAAACAACACCTTCGCGAGCTCGAGTAGCGCATGCCTGTATATCGCTAAGAGCGGTAAAGTCACGATAACGGGCAAGAGCAACAAGGTGTCCTCGAGCAAGAACTATGGTGTGTACGCCAAGAAGGGCACGCTCCAGGTGACGGGCAAGAGCAACTCGTTCACCGCAAAGAAGAAGAATGCAATCTACGCTTGCGGTAAGAGCAAGGTTACCATTACCGGCGCGAAAAGCGTCATCACCGGTAAGGGTTATGCCGTCGTGGCAAAAGACAAGGGCACGAAGGTAACCATCAAGAAGGCCAAGAAACTCGGTAAGACCGCTGCGAAAAGCAAGGCCAAGGTTGTCGTAAAGTAACCTGAGTTTTTGCGGCATCATGAAAATAGGGCGCTCCGTTTCGGCGGGGCGCCCTATTTTATCGCGTATGCGCTCAGGCGTTACGCCTCAACCCATGGTTGCGCCTGATGCTTACGCTTGGGAAGGCGCTTTTCGTTTTCATGGCGCGAACGATGCAGCTCTTTGCGGCTTTCGTGATACGCCTCGTCGGCATCGGCGGGAAGGCGGCGCAGCACCAGGGCACCCGGTGAGCCGATATTGATTTCGGTGTCGCCGACGAGCAGGTATTCGCCCTGCTTCTTAGCTTCGTTTAAATCGGTGTCGTTTGCAAAATCGAACGACATGCCGCGCTCGTAGGCGCCCAAAAGGGCCATTGTGGCACGTATGCTTGCGATGCAACCGGCGGCAAGGGTGACCTTCGCAGTGAAACCGGTCTTGCCGGGGATGGCATCGTCGAAGGGGATGCGCAGCGGACGTTCGTCGTCGATATGCATCGTCGGCTCGATGGGGTGGTTGTTTGCGAAGAGCTGCAGGCGCGCCTTCTTCGGCGGGAAGCGGAAGGTGTTGATGTATCCGCGCAGGGTGAGCGTATCGTCTTTCGCCGTGATGCTCTCGATCATCAAGCGGTCAGAAAGCGAGTCGATGTCGCGCAGCCGCAGCGTGTGCATGGTTCCCGTGGCATCGGCAACCCGCGAGACCACGGTATGCCCGTCAAGCTCGAGCCCTGCCAGGATGTCGGCCATCGGAATGCCGTACTTCAGGCTGAAGGCGTAGGCCACGTAATCGATGGAAATCGTGCGCTGCTCGCTGATGATGGCATCGTCGATTTGAGCGAGCAGCCCCACGATGATTGCACGGTATTCAGCCAGCTCATCGGGCGTGAGCGTATCGGCTTTGCGTGCGCGCAGACGCCACTGCATGTCGTACATCACGGTGAACTGGATGAACGGCAGCACCTCGCCATAGCGTTCGCGTGACATCTCGAACAGCGCCTCGCTGCACAGGCGGGTCGTGTCGAAGTACCACGAACGGTTCTGCTTCATCGTGTCGACGGCGGAATCCTTCACCTCGTGTTGGCGGTAATAGTAGTTCGTGTCTTTCATCACGCCATAGCGCAGCTCTTGCAGCAACAGCGTGTTGATGAGCAGCACGTCCTCCGAAACCGAGAGCTCCTCGGAAAAGCGCAGGTCCTTCACGGCGTCAGCGGCGAAAAAGCAGGTACTCGAGGAAAGCTGCGGCTTATCGTATTCCGCGCGCAAATCGATGACGCGGTCGTCGGTGAACTTGAAGTTCAGGCGATGCCCGCCGGTTTTCGCGCCGAACATCAGGTAGCGCGAGGCGGCGAGCTTCACCTCGGGGTGCTCCTCGAAGAATGCAAGCGCATGCTCGAAGGAATCCTCCGACCACTTGTCATCGGAATCGAGGAAGTTGACGTAGGCGCCCTTCACGAGCTCGAGGCCCGCGTTGCGCGCCGAGCTCACGCCGCCGTTGGGCTTGTCCACCACCACGACGTTGTTAGGATATTTCGCCTCGTATTCGCGGCAAATCGCGAGCGAGCCGTCTTGGCTGCCGTCGTTTACCAGGATGAGCTGGATGTTTTCGAACCCGACAGTTTGCGCGATGACGCTCTCGACGCATTCTTCCAGGTATTCCTCGGCATTGTAGACGGCCACGACCACGCTGAACGTGAAAGCGCGTTCGGGCGTTTCCGTAGTCGGCGTGCCTTCGATGGGGCGTGCATGCTTGGCCATGGTTAGAACCCCTTCTCGACGATGAAATTGTACGTGCGTTGCCGGTTGTTCCGGTCTTTATGGGCGAACCATTCGTCGGCCTTCGCCTGCTGCTCGTCGGTGAGCGTGAAGCCGCGGGCGGCAACCGTCTCGATGGCTTTCACCAAGTCGGTTTCCTCGAGGCACGATTCGCCGGGCAGGTCGTGTTCCAGGTCGACATAGCTGCCGATATGCTCCTCATAGCGATCGCGATCGAACTGGTAGAACACCACGGGCTTGTCCATGTACAGCATGTCCCAGCAGATGCTCGAGTAGTCGGTGATGGCCATGTTGGATTCCATCATCACCTCGTTCAGGGGCTCGCTGCCCTGCGGCACCAGCTCGATGCGATCGGAGCTGGCTTCGAAGTTGCCGAGCATCGAGCTCAGCTTCGGGTGGATGAAGAAGCGCAGCTTCGCGTTGTAGCGTTCCAGCACCTGGCCGAGCGCCTCGCTTTGGATCAGCGACGAATACGCCTTGAAGTAGTCGCTCGCGACGAACACCTCGTCGCTTTGCTCCTCGAGCCAGGGCCGCCAGGTGGGCATCAGCAGGATGCTGGGCGCATCGGCCGAAGACTTGTCTTCCAGCACGTCCCAGCGCGAGAAGCCCAAGACCGGGGCCTGATTGCTCCGATAACCGAAGTTGTCCACGACGATTTCCTGCTCGTTGGCAGACGTCGTGAGGAAATAGGTCATCGGGCTCGAACCTTGCTTGCCGAACAGGTGCGCCACCTGCTTCAAGGCGGTCACGCCATGCTGCAGGAAGAAAACCTTATGCTTGGCGATGCGGCGGCGGATGATGCTCGGCTTCGAACGCCACACGTACAGGTGCGTGCGCGAATCGGACGCGATGTAGAGCTTCGCGACCATCGTGTACAGGATGTGCTTGAAGCTCATGAAATCGAGCACCTGCGCGTCGTAGGGCGCAAGCTTCTGGTAGTCGGGCTGCGACTTGTCGATGACGTAGAAGATGTGCTTGCGCTGCTCTTCGGGCAGGCTCATGCAGTAGTCGAAGAAATAGTAGGCGTTGTCTTGCGCGAGCTTGCAGAATTTCTCGTACACCAGCCAGATGCGCTTGCGCTTCCAATACGGATGCCCCAAGGCGAACAGGGCGAACGCGGCGAATTCCTTCAGACGCGTTTCGTAGGTGTCGAGGTGCGGATAGTAATCGCGGTAGATGAACGACAGCGTCTCGCGCTTCGCGATGTGGCTGAACAGCACCTTGTCGTCGCCGATGCGCCATTGCTGGTTGCCCAGGTACAGGCGCCACAGCTGCTGCTGGTTGAACTTGATGGGAACATATCCCCGGCATCCGTTGCGGTAGACCACGAGAAACGCGTCCCAGTAAATCTCGCAGAAGGGCAGTTTCGCCGGGTCGAAGCTTGTGCTCACGTGAATCCAATCGCCCTCCACCGTGGCGGTGTAGGGCAGGTGGATCTCGCCGGTCTTCGTCTCGTTGCGCAGCAGCAGGATGAAATCCTCGAGCAGGAAATCGGTGTCGCGCAGGCGCACGTCGAGGCATACCTGGCCGCGCTTGCGCTTCAGCGAGACGAGTTCGGCGACTTTGAACAGCGACAGGTATCCGTGGACGTCGTCGACGCGCAGCGTCAGCGTGTTGAGGTCGCTCGCGTAGGGCACCACGACAAGGTCGGGGTCGGCGTGCGACCCAAGGAAGAGCGGGGCGAGCGTGCTCGCGAGTGTATCGTCGTCGGTGGCCTTCTTCTGCTTCAGACCGACGGCGTAGGCCATCATCCGCCCATCTTCGGCGGTGCCGTCGAGGAACACCTTCACGGCGCGCTGGTACTTGCCCGAGGGCGGTTTGTGCCCGAGCGTCGAGAAGTTCTCCTTGATGGTTCCCGAGGCGAATTCCTCCTCGGTGATCGGACGCTTCCACGTGACGCGCCGTCCTTGGATGAGCACGAGGTTGCGGTAAGCGTGGATGTCATTCTTCGGGGTGATGTGCAGCGCGCCCTTGACGCAGCGCACCTTCGCCGGCGCGATTTCCAGGGAATCGTTCGGGCACACGAGGTTCGAGCCGACTTCGCCGCTGTACACGATGCCCACGGGTTCTTCCGGCACGTCGAGGTTGGGGAACAGGCGGTCGCGCTCGCGCTTGACGATGGCTTGCGACACGGCCGCATCGGTCGTGCGGCCAATCTCTTCCCGCGGCGTGCACACATATGCCTTGTTCATGAAGACGTAGTTGAAATCGTCACGGTGCTCGTCATGCAGGTAACGCGATTTGTCCTCGTTGAACGAGCTCTTGTAGAAGACGGCGATGTCCGTTTCGGGGTTCACCACCGCGCACGCCGTCTTCACGTCGGCCAAGTCGCCTTGCTGCAGCGGCTCGATGGTGTTCCAATGCCGCTTCGTGTTCGGGGTGAAGTCCTGCAGCGGCACGTCGTCTTGGGCGTTGCCGAACAGCAGCTCGAGCGCGCGTTTGGCGGCGTCGGGCTTGTCGTAGCACAGGAAGCGCTGCTCGAAATCGGTGCCGGCGTAGCCTGCGTTCTTGTAAGCGCCCGAGCGCATGAGATCGGCGAGCTCGTCGATGCCGGTGACCAACGGGAACGGCAGGTCGTGGATGTCGAGGTACATGCCGCGTTCGGCCAGGTATTCGTCGATGTCATAGGCGAACAGGATGATGGGCTTGCGCGTGATGGCGTAGTCGAAGAACACGCTGGAGTAGTCGGTGATGAGCGCATCCATCGCGTTCAGGAACTCGTAGTTGTCGGCGTCGGCGGGGAAGGGCAGTATGTGCTTGAATTCCCCGAGCTTTATCTTCGAGGCCACCATCGAGTGGAAGTTCACGTACAGGCGCTGGTCGTCGCGCAGCGATTGGTCGAGCCGACCGAGCTGTTCCATCGTCTGCGCGCGGTAGTTCTCGATGTCGACGCTGTAGTTGTTCGCGCCACGCCAAGTGGGCATGTAGGCGAAGGTCTCGAACTCGTCGAGCCTGTAGGCCGCGCGGATCTCGCGGCGCTTCGATTCGTCGAAGAACACCTGGTTGCGCGGGTAGCCCAGAAGCGCGACGGTTCCCGTGTACAGGTCGACCAGGTTATAGTCGCGCATCATCACGTCGCGCGTGAACTCGTTCGGGAACGTGATGACGTTCGCCTGCAGGAAATTGTGTTGCACGTTGTACATCGACTCGATGCCTAAGCGCATCTGCTTGCCCAGGGTCTTCAGCGGCGTGCCGTGCCAGGTCTGGATGTAGCGCTGTTCGGGGCGCCGGGTGAAATATGCCGGGAACGAGCTGTTGTTCACCAGGTATTTCGTGGTGGCCAGCAGGTGCGCGTAGCGCATCGTGTCGATGGGCACCAGGCTCACGTCGAGTCCGAGCGCCTGGACCAGCGCGCGGTGCTCCTCGTAGTCGGCCTTGTTCGTGGAGCAGTACACCTTGAAGCCCTTGGAGCGCGGGTCGGCCAGGAAGGCGCGCATCATGTACAGGGGCGAATCAGAGATGTTCTTGCCGTGAAACGACTCGAAGAGGATGGTGTTCTCGCGCACGGGCGAGTGCAGGTAATGCCAGGCATAGCGGTGACGGGGACGTTTGTATGCCTCGATTACGTCATGTGCCGACTTCTTCGCTGCTTTGGCCTGATTCAGAAACCCGGTGGAACTCATATGCAGGTAATCCTCACTACGGCATGGGCGCTTTAAGACGCCCAGGTACGAATTAAAGAAGCATACCATATAAGCGCAATGCGCTCCCATGGCCATCACACGCACTATACAAGCGCAATGGCGGATTGGAAATGCAGCAAGCGATCGCCTTGAAGCAATACCCGGAAGCCTATTTATTCGTCGTCTTCGGCCGCGTCGTCCTCAAACGTTCCCTTCAGGAAGTCTGGGGACCGCTTTGCTATGCTCTTGACTTTCGTGGCATGCATCATTATCACGACATCGTCGATGTCGTATTCGCTGATGAGTTCTTCAAGGCTGAACTTTGTCGCTCGGTTGCCGGGGAGTACGTAATATGTCGTCTTGTAGTTGGAGGCGAAATACTGCTTCAGGCAGTACGTGAACGAATCTCCCACAAGCAGCAGACGCTTGCCGTTGTTTGCCCCCTCGTTTTCGATCCGTGCATTACTTTCACCGTAATACTTGCTGTATCCCGAGTAATAGAGCAGTTCCTTCTCGTCTTCGCTCAGGGTTCCCTCAATCGCCTTCAGCCTCAAGCCCGTTGCCGATTCGGCCAAGGGCTTGCCATTCGTGATGTCAAAGAATTTCAGCTGGCTGAAGGTGTCCAGGTTATCGATGGTCTGATTCGGGTATTCCGCATCGAGCCCCGCCCTCGCCTCGCTGCCAAGCCACTTGGGAACCATGGTAGCGGTATCCAGGTTATCCCAGTTGACGGGGTTCAGCGATAAACGGTCGGCGATTTGGTTATAGGTCTTCAATGCCCTTTCGAGCTTCCAGTGATGGTCGCTCGGAAAAACATCTTCCGTGTCATAAATCTCTTCCAAAAACACGGGGATGCTCTTGTCGAGCGGGTCGACCAAGTGCTCTTGAGCCCAAGCCATGTTAATCAGGCCGTGGCCCCCTCGCAAATCGTATGTGGGATTAGATGAGGTCTGCTGGTTCTTCAGCATCCAATCGACGACGATATTGACGTCGGGATGGTTGCGTGCGACCAAATTGATTTGCTTGTTGAATGCCTTTTGCGCCGCCATGGAGCTCGGAATGTCGTTGGCCGTGCTCACGATGCGCTGTTCACCGGGAACAACGACGTGTTCCGAGCCGAAGAATGTCGGATACGCCCCATATCCGCAGACGAGCGCCGCGCTTTCGATGCCAACGCGCTGCAGCTTGGCATTGAACAGAAGGATATCGTTACGGTAAGGAACGCGGCTTGCAACGCAGTCTTCCGCCTTGTCTTGCGCATCGCCGCGCATGAAAGAGCTGCTGAACACTTCTTCTGGCTGCACATATGTGGAACCCTCGAGATACGACTCTTTCGGAAGGGAGAATCCCGGCACGAATGCATCAAGTATGCTGGCCACAATTGCGCAGCAGAGGAACAGCGTCGCAATTGCAACGAAGACGATGTTCTTTGTCTTGAAAGCGCGTTGCGCCATGAGGCATACCCCCAACGTCTAGCCAATAATGCGATGAGTAGGCAATTTGTCTTTGCGTACTGTGTGTATTATGGTTGCCGACTTGCTTTCGTCAAGGGGTTTGCCGTTAAACCGGCCGGTTCGTTTCGGCTATTATACGAGTAGCCTCAGTGGGTTGAAGCCAGCCTCGACGGCTGTTTCGGGCTTTCTATGCTCGGGAGAATTGCGAAGGGCGAAAGGAATACGAATGGCCATTTATGAAAACGAAGTGACGCATGAGTACCGCGGCTTGCGTCGGGTGCTGACGTATGGGACTTTCGACCTGCTGCATTTCGGCCATATACGGCTCTTGCAACGTGCGGCCGAACTCGGCGATTATCTGGTGGTGGCGCTTTCCACCGACGAATTCAACGCGAGCAAGGGCAAGACGTCGTTCTACGATTACGAGACGCGCAAGGAGATGCTCGAGGCCATTCGATACGTTGACCTCGTCATTCCCGAGCGCAATTGGGAGCAGAAGATCGACGACATCCGCGACTACCACATCGACACCGTGGTTATGGGCGGTGATTGGGCGGGCTCCGACCGCTTCGAGTACCTGCGCGACTACTGCAACCTGGTGTTCCTCGACCGCACGCCGGGCATATCGACGACCCAGGTCAAGGGCAACCTCAACGTGGGATAACCCACACGAAACGCACTTCAGAACATCATACGAACGAAGAGGCATGGCCGCGCAGCCTGTTTGCGATTTCGCGTGAATCGGCCCCGGGTTGTTTAGGAGTTCGATCATCTATCCACTGGCGGGTGCGGTAGAGGCGATGAAGTCGAATTGGGCGGTGTTCTCCGTGGTGTGTGCATTGCATGGGGTGACTCGATGTATTAGGTGCCGGTACCGGGAAGTTTGATAACCTGTCAGGTCGTCTGGCACCGAGATATGGGGTTGAGCATTGGTTTTTTCGTCATCGGTATTCCTCTTCGTCTTCATGCCCGTATTCTTCATCTTGTATTTCCTGTGCCCGAACAGGAAGGTGAAGAACACCTGGCTGCTGCTTGCCTCGCTGGTGTTCTACGCCTGGGGCGAGCCCGTGTACATCTTGCTGATGCTCGTGTCCATCGTGACGAACTGGATTCTCGGCATCGCCGTGGGACGTGCCGCAGGCGATTCGCCCGAGGGCTCGGGCGTTGGCGCGCCGCACAACGGGCGCGAGAAGCTGTTGTTGCTGGTGGCCTGCGTGTTCAACATCCTGGTCATCGGCTTCTTCAAGTATGAGGGCTTCGTGGCCGAGAACATCAACCTGCTCGTGGGGATGCCGCTCGTGCCCGACCTCGAGCTGCCGCTGCCCATCGGCATCAGCTTCTACACGCTGCAGGCGCTCTCGTATGTCATCGACGTGTACCGTCGCGAGGTCGAGCCGCAGCGTAACGTGCTGTTCCTGGGCATGTACATCGCATGCTTCCCGCAGCTCATCGCCGGCCCCATCGTTCGCTACCAGACCATACAGGAGCAGGTGCTCGGCCGCCAGGAGACGCTCTCCGATTTCGCGAGCGGCCTGCGCCTGTTCATCGTGGGCCTTTCCAAGAAGGTGCTGCTAGCGAACACCTGCGCCATCCTGGCCGATTCGATGCTCTCGCAGGGCGGCGCGACCATCGGTGCGGTGGGTGCGTGGGGCGGCCTCATCGCCTACACGTTCCAGATCTTCTTCGACTTCTCGGGCTATTCCGACATGGCCATCGGCCTCGGGCGCATGATGGGCTTCAAGTACCTGCGCAACTTCAATTACCCGTACATCTCGAAGTCGATTTCCGAGTTCTGGCGCCGCTGGCACATCAGCCTGTCGACGTTCTTCCGCGATTACATCTTCATCCCGCTTGGCGGCAGCCGCGTGTCCACGGCTCGCAACATCTTCAACATCTCGGTGGTGTGGGCCACCACGGGCCTGTGGCATGGCGCCGCGTGGAACTACATCGGGTGGGGCGTCTACTACGGCGCGCTGCTCATCGCCGAGAAATACCTGTGGGGCGACGCGTTGAAGCGTCTGCCCGTGGTGGTTCAGCATATCTACTGCATCGCGATTTTCGTGTTCGGCTGGTCGTTCTTCTGGATCACCGACCCGTCGCAGCTCATTCCGTACTGGCAGGCCATGATCGGCCAGTTCGGAGCCACGGGCACCTCGACGTTCTGGGAGCTCGGCGTGTGGGAGTTCTGGCCGGTGTTCGTCGTTTGCATCATCGCTTCGGTACCGGTGTGTCCGTACCTGAAGTTCCGTTTCCTGGCATGGGTCGAGGGGCGCGAGCCGGGCGACTTCAAGAAGGAATCGATCGTGAACCCGAAGCACCACGCGTCGGGAGAGCTGTGCGCGTTCGAGGCCGAGCCCGAAACGCCCCAGAAGGCCCGGGCGCTCGTCGTGGCGTCGGTGGCGTGGGATATCTGCCTGCTCGTGCTGCTGTTCGCCAGCGCCGCAAGCGTCGTTTCGGGTTCGTTCAACCCGTTCATCTACTTCCAGTTCTAAGCGAAAGCAATCGGGCATAACGAAGGATCCCGCAAGCCTGGCTGCCTCGCTTGCGGGATCCTTCGGTTTCGTATGCTTTGTTCGCTCAGCTCAGAATTTCTGAGGATACAGTTGACGTCCGAGCTCCAGGCGCTTTTCGAGTTCCGCACCCTGCAGCTCGGCGCAGCAAGCGCGCACCGGCGCGTGGAATTCCTTGCCCTTGAGCTTCTCGTCGGCGGGGAACACGTCCGGTTTCCCGTTTTTCCAAATGTGGGGCAGGTCGTTGGCGTCGAGGTAGGCGATGAGCCGTTCGAAGCGCTCCTGATGGCCTTGGCGCATGTAGTTCAGGTCGATTTTGTCGTAGAACGACTCGATGGACGAGAACGCACCGATTTCCTTGAACTTGAACAGCGGTAGGTGATGATAACTGGCAAGCTCGCCGACGCGCTTGTCTTGCGAGAACAAGACGCTGGGAACGCCGCAGACGATGTTGCTGATGCACCCGTGGATGCGGCTGCCGAAGTTGAAATCCATCGTGCGGTTGAACTCGAGCATGCTCTTGATGTTGATGAAGAACCGGGCGCGGTCCTCGGTGAACACCGGGTCGTCGATGGTGCGCGGGTATCCGTGCTTCTCGGCCTTCACGCGGGTTATCGGCACGCCGTAATATATAAGCGCAAGGTCGTCGTTGTATTGCGGCACGAAATAGCAGTTCGTCATCTTCTTCATGGTCTTGCGCATGAAGTTCTGGAACGCGACCGGGCTGTTCACAGAGCCGGTGACCGTGCCGGAGGAATTCCTGTCGATGCCCGGAAGCCCCTTGATGGGGAAGTCGGGGCCGGCGATCGCCATAGACGGGCAGCCGGTGACTTCGACATCCTTGAATCCAAGGTGGTTGAGGTAGGCGGCGGTCACCTCGCCGCGCACGGCGATCTTCGGGGAATGGTCCAAGACAGCCGAGACGAACGCCTTCACGGCACCGTCGTATTCATGCGGGTCGTCGTACTTCTCCTTGTTGCCCATCTGCACGCCGATCCCGACAACCGTGCAGGGAACCTTCAAACCGGCTATGAGCTTCGCCCATGCTTCCAGGTGCTTCATGTATGTGGCGCGGAAGGAATTGGCCATCGGCAACACCAGGTGATCGCAGTGTTCGTTGACCCAATCGGCGTTTACCTTGCCGGATGACACCCGGTAATCGGCGATGAACGAGAGCTCGTTGTCGCCCGTGTCGAGGAGCCGGGTGGTGCTATAGGCGAACAGCAGGTTTCCCGAATTGCCGCCGAGCAGGCTTTTCTTGAGCGTGGTAGGGGTGTCGTTATCGTCGAATGGCGACACTTTGGCGCGAATGAGAATCCTGCTCAATTGACCGTTCCTTCCGTGAACTTCTCCGCAATTACCAGATGATATTCTGAATGTGAATCCTTTGGCAAGTCGTTTGGCGGTTGTGGTCATTCTTACATGAATGCGTGCGCGGTTTGCGGATAATCGGAATGCGCATGCACCGACATGCAAAGCGGAACAGCCGGGTGATTCGCGAGCGTTATGCAAGGTTTTGGCTACCTGGATACGTGACCTGGGGAAATGCAGTTTCGGCTCCGATGATTGCGTATCGATTTGCCGTGTGGCTAATGTGTCGGTCATTGAACCCGGCATATTCCTCTCGGTGGGTTGCAACTTTGAACACCCCGTGAATTTCAAACTCGTCCTTGCATTCGTCGGGATTCGTGGGTACTATGGTCAAACCGATTTGGGAATCGGGCGTTTAGCTCAGCGGGAGAGCACTACCTTCACACGGTAGGGGTCACAGGTTCAAACCCTGTAACGCCCAC
>SUUF01000029.1:0-2660 GCA_015062635.1 Coriobacteriaceae bacterium
CGTCGGCTGGTTTTCGTCGCCATTCGCCTGAGCGTCGTCCGCCACCTCGCGGGCGGCCTTCGTCGTGGTATCGCCCACGATGGCCACGGCGGTCACCTTGTCCTTCTTCTCGACCTCCATGATGCGGACGCCCTGTGTGGCGCGGCCAAGCGTCGAGATGCCCTTCGCGGGGGTGCGCACCATCACGCCCGATTCGGTGATGACCATGATCTGGTCGTCCTTGTCGACGATCTTCATCGCCGCGAGGTCGCCCTTCTGCTTGGTCATCTTGATGGTGTAGACGCCCTTGCCGCCGCGATGGTGCTCGGGGTACTCGCTCACGGGAGTCTGCTTGCCATAGCCGCGGTCGGTCACCACGAGCAGGCTCGTGCCGGGACGCGCGATCTCCATGCCCACGACACGCTCGTCTTCTTCGACGCTCATGCCACGCACGCCCATCGTGTCGCGACCCATCGTGCGAATCTCGGCCTCGTTCCAGCGGATGGCCTTGCCGTCGCTCGAAACCATCATCACATGGTCACCCTCAGACACGCGCTGCACCGAGATGAGCTCGTCGCCCTCGCGCAGGTTGATGGCGATAAGACCCTCGGCGCGCGTGCGGTCGTACTGGTCCATCGTCGTCTTCTTCACCATGCCTTGCGCCGTCGCGAACATCAGGCATTCGCTCTCGGGGAATTCACGCGTCGCGATGACGGCCTTCACGGTCTGGCCCTTCGGCAAATGCAGCAGGTTCACGATGGCGGTGCCACGTGCATGGCGGCCAGCCTCGGGGATCTCGTAGGCCTTCATACGGTACACCTTGCCCGCGCTGCTGAAGAACAGCAGGTAATCGTGCGTGCGCACGCTGAACAGGTGCTCGACGAAGTCGTTGTCCTTCAGGTTCACGCCCTGCATGCCCTTGCCGCCGCGCTTCTGGTTGCGGTAGGTGGCCACCGGCATGCGCTTCACGTATCCAGCCTGGGTGACCGTGACGATCATGGCCTCGTCGGCAATGAGGTCCTCGACGTCGATGGCCTGGGCCTCGCCGCCGATCTTCGTGCGGCGCTTCGTCTTGTACTTCTCGCCAATCTCGATCATCTCGTCCTTGATGACCTTCTTCAGCAAGCCTTCGTCGGCCAGGATTTGCTTCAAGTACTCGATGCGCTTGCGCAGCTCTTCCAATTCAGCCAGCAGCTTCTCGCGTTCCAAGCCGGTCAAGCGGCGCAGGCGCATCTCGAGGATGGCCTCGCTCTGGCGCTCGGACAGCCCGAAACGCTCCATCAGGCGCTGCTTCGCCTCGGCGTCGGTCTGGCTCGAGCGGATGATCGCGATGACCTCGTCGATGTTGTCGAGCGCGATGACCAAGCCATCCAAGATGTGGGCGCGCTCCTCGGCCTTCTTCAGCTCGAAGCGGGTGCGGCGCGTGATGACGTCGGCCTGGTGGTCGAGGTAGCACTGCAGCATCTCTTTCAGCGAAAGCACCTTCGGAATGCCGTTGACCAGCGCGAGCATGTTAGCGCCGAAGTTCACCTGCAGCTGCGTGTGCTTGAACAGCTTGTTCACGACCACCTGCGGGATGGCATTCTGCTTCAGCTCGATGATGATGTCGATGCCGTGACGGTCGGCGCCGTCGTGCACGTTCGAAATCTCGGGAAGCTTCTTCTCCTTGATGAGGTCGGCAAGCTGCTCGAGCAGGCGCGTGCGGTTCACCTGGTAGGGGATCTCCTTGAAGATGATCTGGCTGCGGCCGTTCTTCTTCTCTTTGATCTCGTAGGTCGAGCGCACGGTGATGGAGCCCTTGCCCGTGGTGTAGGCATCGAGGATGCCCTTGCGGCCCATGATGGTGCCGCCCGTCGGGAAGTCGGGGCCGGGCAGGACCTTCATCAGGTCCTCGATCTCGACCTCGGGGTTATCGAGCAGCATGCACGCCGCCTGGATGGTCTCGTACAGGTTGTGCGGCGGAATGTTCGTGGCCATGCCGACGGCGATGCCGGCCGAGCCGTTCACCAGCAGGTTCGGGAAACGGGCGGGCAGCACGACCGGCTCCTGCAAGCTCTCGTCGTAGTTGGGCTGCCAGTCCACGGTGTCCTGTTTCAGCCCCTCGAGCAGCTCCATGGCCGGCTTCGCCAGGCGCGCCTCGGTGTAACGCATGGCCGCTGCCGAGTCGCCGTCGATCGAGCCGAAGTTTCCGTGGCCGTCGACCAGCGGAACGCTCATGTTGAAGGGCTGCGCGAGGCGCACCATCGTGTCGTACACGGCAACGTCGCCATGCGGGTGGTACTTGCCGATAACGTCGCCGACGGTACGGGCGCTCTTCACGTGCGGGCGGCTCGGAAGCGTGCCCGCCTCGTTCATCGCGTACAGAATGCGGCGATGCACCGGCTTCAGGCCGTCGCGCACGTCGGGCAGGGCGCGGCTGATGATGACGCTCATGGAGTATTCCAGGAACGACTGCTGCATTTCCTTGCCAAGCTCGGCGTTCAGAATCGTGGTGCCGCTGAAGTCCAGCTCGCTCCCCGCTTCGGGTGCCTGCTCGTGCTCTTCTTGGATTTCTTCGTTGTCTGCCACGTGTTTCTCCTACTCGTGGGTTGGTACTCTGTTTCGGTTGCGGGATCCTTCGACTTCGCCGCTTCGCGGCTCCGCTCAGGATGACACTGGGTGGGTCGCGCTTCGCGGCTCCG
>SUUF01000029.1:2760-21414 GCA_015062635.1 Coriobacteriaceae bacterium
CGCTTCGCGGCTCCGCTCAGGATGACACTGGGTGGGTCGCGCTTCGCGGCTCCGGTCGGGATGACACTGGGTGGGTCGCGATTCGCGGGTCCGGTCGGGATGACGCGGGGTGCATCGTTAGAAGTCGAGGAAGCGGGCGTCGTTCGCGTGCTTCGTGATGAACTCGCGACGCGGCTCGACGAGCGAACCCATCAGCTCGCTCACCACGCGCTCGGCGCGGGCGGCATCGTCGATGTTCACCTGCACGAGCGTGCGTCCGTTCGGCTCCATCGTGGTCTCCCACAGCTGCTCGGGGTCCATCTCGCCAAGGCCCTTGTAGCGCTGCACGGTGTACTTCGTCCCCTCGGGAATCTGCGAAGTCGCGCGCGCCAGGGCATCGTCGTTGAAGATGTACTCAATCTTGCGGCTATTGCCCTTCTTCAGGCCATACAGCGGCGGCTGGGCGATGTAGATGTAGCCCAGGTTGATGAGCTCGGGCATGTAACGGTAGAAGAACGTCAGCAGCAGGCAGCGGATGTGCGCACCGTCGACGTCGGCGTCGGTCATGATGATGATGCGGTGGTAACGCGCCTTTTCCGCATCGAACGCCGGGCCGATGTTCGTGCCGATGGCCGTGATGAGGCTCGAAATGGTATCGCTGGAAAGCGCGCGGTCCTGGCCGACGCGCTCGACGTTCAGGATCTTGCCGCGCAACGGCAGGATGGCCTGGTATTTGCGGTCGCGGGCCTGCTTGGCCGAACCACCAGCGGAATCGCCCTCGACGATGAAGATCTCGGAGAGCGACGCATCGCGGCTCGAGCAGTCGGCCAGCTTGCCCGGCAGGCTGAAGCTGTCGAGCACGCCCTTGCGGCGCATGTTGTCGCGCGCCTTGCGGGCGGCCTCGCGCGCCTTCAGGGCGCGACTCGCCTTGTTCACGATCTGGCGTGCCGGCGAGGGGTTCTCTTCCAGGTATTCGCCCACGCCCTGCGCGGTGGCAGTCTGGACCAGGCCGCGGATCTCGGTGTTGCCGAGCTTCGTCTTCGTCTGGCCCTCGAACTGCGGGTTATGCAGCTTCACCGAGATGACGGCCGCCAAGCCCTCGCGGCAGTCGTCGCCGGTGAGGTTGGAGTCCTTTTCCTTCAGGATGTTCTTGCTGCGCGCGTAATCGTTGATCGTGCGCGTGAGGGCCTGCTTGAAGCCATCCATGTGGGTGCCGCCCTCGTGCGTGTTGATGTTGTTCGCGAACGCGAGGACCGAGCCGGTGTAGCCCTCCGTCCACTGCATGGCCACCTCGACGGTACCGGCATCGCTATCCGCGGCGAAGTTGATGACGCGGCCGATGGTCTGCTTGCCCTCGTTGAGGTACTTCACGAAATCGGTGATGCCGTTCTTGTACTTGAAGTTGACGGTCTTCGGCTTGTCGTCGACGATCTGGCGCTCGTCATGCAAGATGAGCTCGAGGCCCTTGTTCAAGAACGCCATCTCGCGGAAGCGGCTCTCGAGCGTCGCGAAATCGTACTCGGTGGTCTCGGTGAAGATCTCGGGGTCGGGCCAGAAGGTGATCTCGGTGCCGGTGGTCTTCGACTGGCCGACCACCTGGAGTTTCTTGGTGGTGACGCCGCGCTCGAATTCCATCTCGTACACCTTGCCATCGCGGGCGACGCGCGCCACCAGGCGGGTGGAAAGCGCATTCACGCACGAGACGCCTACGCCGTGCAGGCCACCCGACACCTTATAGCCCTCGCCGCCGAACTTGCCGCCGGCATGGAGGATGGTGAGCACGACCTCGAGGGTCGGGATTTTCTCGGTGGGATGCTTGTCGACGGGAATGCCGCGGCCGTTGTCCTTCACCGTGATGGAATTGTCCTGGTGAATCCAGGCCTCGATTTTCGTGCAGAACCCAGCAAGCGCTTCGTCGACGGAATTGTCGACCACCTCGTAGACCAGGTGGTGGAGGCCACGGGCGCTGGTGGAGCCAATGTACATGGCGGGACGCAGGCGCACAGCCTCCAGGCCCTCGAGGACGCGGATGTCGTCGCCAGTGTAATGGCCGCCGTTGGTGTTTTGTGCCACTATTACTGCTCCTTAAACATAAAATGGGGGCCACATGGCCCCTAAGAACGTGTTTAAGAGATTCTATCACATTTTCTCTCGAATATATGTTCGTACTCAGCCGTAACCAGGCCTTATACGGCCTTACAAGGGCAATTGCACAGGAAGAACATAAGCCGGTTATCAACAAGGACAACACGCTGATTCCACTCGGAAAACAGGAGGGCGCAGGCTAGTCGCCCAGGGCCTTTTTCCACTCGAGATCGGCCACCATCGCGCGCTCGACGGCACGGCGCAAGCGCGCATCCTCGATGCCGGCCACCTGCTGGTCGACCACCGCGCGCTCTTCAGGCGAAAGGGGCACCGGCCGCACGTCATCTTTATACGAAGGAACGGCTTCTTCCCGCACGAACGGATGATGCGCCTTGTACTGGCCGCGCGAGATGATGATCTTGAACTCGTCGATGCGCTCCCCGAATTCCTCGAAGAACTGGAGCTTCACCAATTCGCGGCGGGCGTTCAGCTCGGCCGCCACGATGCTCTCGTCCACGTAGGCCACCAGCTGCTTGCCCGTGCCCGTCGCGCCGGCATCTTTGCGGTCGTCGTGATCGCGCCGAAGCGCACGGGCATCGCCTTCGCGCAGTATGAAGACATTGTTCGTATGCGCGAGGATATACTCATCGCCGCCTTTGCGCATGATGTGCTCCCACATGCGCTGGACCTCGGCCGCCCGCGCCTGCTTCGCAACGTCCTCGACCGAGCCGCCCATCGCGCGCACCGCTTGCGGAAGCACCGCCCGGAGCTTCGCCATCGCTAGTCCTTCTTGGCTTTGGAAGATGCGGCCGCCGAGCTTGATGACGCCTTGCCGGAGCCCGAGGAAGAGGCCGTGCTCGCCGACGCCACGATCGTGCTGCTGCTCGACTCCACGGAGTACGGTTCCTTCACGTAATCGTCTTCGCTTCCCTGGAAGTCGTAGTGGGGCAATGCGGCGGCAGGGTCCTCGCCGGAATCGACGACGCTCATCAGCTCACGCCACGCTGTCACCCGGGGCTCGACAATCGGCTCGCCCGCCTCGTTAATCGAACTGGCGAGGTAGGGGCCGGTGCACGAGAAGATGCGCACCGCTTCCTTCTCGTCATAGAATCGCGTGACCAGCGAAAGGAGCGTCGCATTGTCGATGTTGGTCTCGACCTCGCTCTCGAAGACGCCGAGCACCTTGCGCACGGCATCGTCTTCGCTGCCGAGCACCATCGTTATCATATCCGACACCACCGTGCGGGCGTTGAGCTGCCGGTGGGCGTCGCTGTCCACGAGATACGGCTCTGACGAGCGAATGTATGCCAGCGTTCCCGCCTCGTCGAGCTCGACATGCTTTCCCGTCGGGATGGTGATGGGCCTGGCGGTAAGCGGATCCTGCATCGTGATGGAAACCGGCACATCGGCGTCTATCGGCCCAACTTGGCTGACGAGCGCCTCGAACCCGCTGAAACCGAGCAGGAAGTAATAGCGGATGGAAACGCCGGTGATGCGCTCAACGGTATGGACGGTCGCTTTCGGCCCCTCGACAAGCGTGTCGCGCACCGGTATGCCGGAATCTTCCAGAACCGTGTTTGCCGGCACGGTGACGAGCGTGACCGTGCACGTGCCGGGGTCGATGCGCGCAAGGATGAGCCCGTCAGCATGCGCCTGGCTCGTCTCGGACCGGGAATTCATGTTGCCCGTATACAGCGCCGTCCCCTCGAGGCTATCGCTCCCGATAAGCAGCACGTAGAACGGGTTCGTATCGGCCAGGCGCGTCGGCGTGGCGGAATCTTCCTGGCTCGTGGTGTCGGTGGTGGCACCCAAACCCAGCGCGATGCTCACGAACGAGGCGATGGACAGCAGCACGAGCAGCGTGACGAGGAAACGGATGACGAAGCGTCGATGCACGTACATGCGCGTCGCGGGACTCTCGGTGGAAGCCATCACTCACCTCCTTCGGCATCGGCAACGGGTGCCTGATGGCGGCCGGTACTTTCCGCGCTTTTCTGCGGAACGCGTGGTCCGGTGTTGCCCCGGTTATCGTAGTGGTGCTGGAGCACGGGCTTGAACAGGCCCACACGCCAAATGACCACGAACATCGCGACGAACAGGACGCCGAACACGACCCAACGCATCGGGCCCGACGTGCTCGAGATGAGCAGCCCGACAACGCCGAGCACCGCCGTGCACGCGTACAGGATGAGGACCGATTTACGCTGCCCGAGGCCGGCATCGACCAGGCGATGGTGGATATGCCCCATGTCGGCCTCATCGAAGCGCTGGTGCTGGCGCGTGCGGCGGATGAACGCCGATGCGGTGTCGAGCATGGGAATGCCCGCGATGACCAACGGGATGAGGTTCACGACGAGGCTCTGCGTGCGCACGACGCCGGCGAGCGAGACCGTTCCGATGAGCAGGCCCAAGAACAGGGCGCCGGAATCGCCCATGAACGTCGAAGCCGGATAGAAGTTGTAGCAGAGGAACGCGAGGCAGATGGCCACGATGACGACGCAGATGAGGGCGAGCGTCATGCTGCCGCGCATGTACACGAGCACGAACATGCTCACCGACACGATGGCGACGATGCCCGCGGCGAGGCCGTCGAGGCCGTCGATGAGGTTGATGATGTTCACGAACACGACCAGGTACGCCACGGTGAGCGGGACGTTGAGCCATCCGAGCTCGAGATACGCCCCGTCGACGAGCGAGCGCACCATGTCGATGGAAACCCCCGAAAGCGCGACGATCGTGGCAGCCAGTATCTGTCCGAGCATCTTCTGCTTCGGGGTTATCTGCACGATATCGTCGATGAGCCCCACGATGAACATGACGGTGATGCCCATGAGGAGCGAGGGATATTGGATGCCCTTCACGATGTAGAGGTCGGTGATGCGCCATCCGAAGAAGGTCACGCCCAGGTACAGCGTAAGGCAACCCGCCAAAAAGCCCAGGTACAGCGCGATGCCCCCGCACCGGGGAACCGGGTGGTCGTTCACGCGGCGGTTGCTGGGGTAATCGATGGCGCCGATGGTGGCGGCAAGCCACCGGCTGAAGGGAACGGTTGCGAGCGTGACGAGGAAAGCCACCGAGAAAACGATGACTCCCTGCACGATTTCAGGTGTCAGGAATTGTTCCAGCACGCATTCCCCTGGTTAGGTGTTCATTGGCAACCCTGCATTATACCGGGAACAGCGCAGCAGCAACGCCGCACGCATTGGCTGCGACGTTTTTACAGAATAGGCACGGCTAATCGCCGCCCCACAGCCCCGTTCGAAGGGCTAGAAGGCCGATTCCCCCTGGCTTCCGCCGGAAATCAGCGAATTCGCATCGAAGCCCAGGTAGTTCATCGCGAACAGCGTGACGATCCAGAACACGAGGCCGATGATGCCGAAGACGATGCCGAGGTGCGCGTTTTGGTAGGCGCGGCTTTCCTTGTCGGCCCGATCTTGCGCCATCAGGCCGAAGATGATGCCCGCCGCGCCAAAGGCGAGCGGGAAGATGAAGATGCTCGTGATGCCGCACACCAATGCGGCGATGGCGAGCTTTTCGTTGTTGCCGTTGTCTTCCATGAAGTGGGGGCGTCCTTTCGGTCGCCCCCTATTGTAGCGTTAATACCGCCGCGCGAAGGCGAGCGTCTGGTTACAGGCACCAGGCCCGGTAGCCGAAGAACACAGCTTCAGCCCGCGCTTGGGAGGCATCGAGATCGAGGTCGGCGTCGATGCGGAAATCCATGTCGCCGTCGGAATCGAGGAAGATCTGCCGCACATGCCACACGTGCGCCGACTCCTCGTCGGCCGTGTCGAACTCGAAATACGTGGCCGAACGGGCGTCGGCATCGGTGCGCAACGCGTCGTGCGCATCGTAGAAATCCTCGAGCACCTCGCGCCAGGCGCGTTCGCCGAAGCCCCATTCGCCGTCGAGCTCGCCCAAGGCGGCGGCGCTTGCCGCAATGTCGTCCTGCGAGACCTCGGGCTCGTCGGTTTCCACCTCGAAGCCATCGAGCAGCAACGTGCTTTGCGCCGCCTGGGCCGCCGCTCCCGGCGCAGCCGCCAGCTTCACGCGCGCGAACAGGGCGTTTCGCACCATGAGCGTAAGGCCCTTGCGGTCGGCCACCACCGCCGACACGCCCGGCGCCGCCACCTCGGCCGCCGCTTCGGCGTCGTTCCAATCTTCGAACAGGCTGCGGTCGGTGCCGATCACCGTCATGTGCAGCCACGAGATGACCTCTTCCAGCAGGTCGGTGCACTTGTCGTACGGCACGGTGCGGTCGAGGATGCGATACACATCGGCCAGGTAGCGCAACAGCGTGCCCTCGGAGTCGGCCACCTTGTAGGCCGCCACATAGCTCTTGAAGGTATGTCCCTCCTCCACCATCTCGCGCAGCACCGACTTCGGCGACAGCTCGTAATCGCGCGCCCACGGCACGCTCTCGCAATACATCTCGAATGCGTTGGCGAGCATTTCTTCGAGCGGTTTCGGATAGGTCACCTCCTCGACCTTTTCCATGCGCTCCTCGTATGGCACGCCCGACGCCTTCATCTCGGCAATGGCCCGGGCTCGGGCAGCCCGTTCCTGCGCGAAGAGCAGCTGGCGCGGGTTCTCGGCGATGGATTCCACCATCGAGATGAGGTCGAGCGTGTAATCGGGGCTCTCGGGGTCGAGCAGTTCCAACGCCGCCAGGAGGAACGGCGAAAGCGGCTGGTCGAGGGCGAGGTCTTCCGGCAAATCGGCCAACACGAAGTATTCGTCGGAACCGTCGGGGCCCGGCTCGCATCCCAGCACCTGCGCTGCAACCAAGATGTCGACGATCTCGTTTCCCTGCGCCACGAGCGAGGCTTTCTCCTCGGGCTCCTGCAGCGACAGCTCCACGAGGTCGGCCAGGCGGTTGCGCACATCGCCGCCCCGCTGCGCGAGCGACAGAACGATGGCATGGCTCATCTTCATGCGCGGACGCAGCTGTTCGGGAGGCGCCGCCACCAGCTTGTCGAAGGTCTGCTGGTTCCAGGTGACCTTCCCCGGCTGGGGTTTCTTCAGCTTGAGCTTGCGCAGTTTCTTCTCGTCGCCGCCTGCCTTCGCGCGCAGCCGGGCATTCTCGATGGCATAGTCGGGCGCTTGCACCACGACATCGCCCTCGTCGTCGAAGCCCGCACGGCCGGCGCGGCCGGCAATCTGATGGAACTCGCGCGCCTTCAGGCGACGCTGCTTGTGGCCGTCATATTTCGTGAGCGACGTGACGAGCACGGTGTGGATGGGCACGTTGATGCCCACGCCCAGCGTGTCGGTACCGCAAATCACCGAAAGCAGCCCCTGCTGCGCGAGCTTTTCCACCAGCAGGCGGTACCGGGGCAGCATGCCCGCATAGTGCACGCCAACGCCGAGCCCCAGCAGCCGTTGCAACGTCTTGCCGAAGGCGGTCGAGAAGTCGATGCCACGGCACGCCGCCTTCACCGCCTGGCACTGTTCCTTGCTCGCCACGCCGAAACTCGCGAGGCTGCGGGCGCTCTCGAGCGCGGCCCGCTGCGAGAAATGCACGATGTACAGGGGGTCTTTATGCGCGCGCAGCGCCAGCTCGACCGTCGCCTCGAGCGAGGTCTCGACGTATTCATAGCTCAGGGGCACCGGCCGCGGCGCGTCGGCCACAAGCGAAACCGGCGTGCCCGTCTGCCGTTCCAACAGCTCGGCGATTTGCGAAGTGTCGCCCAGCGTGGCGCTCATCAGCAGGAATTGCACATCGGGCAGCATCAGCAGGGGAATCTGCCATGCCCAGCCGCGGTCGGAATCGCCGAAGAAGTGGAACTCGTCCATCACGACATAGCCCACGTTGTCGGCGCCTTCCCAGCGCAGCGAATCCATCGCGAGGATCTCGGCCGTGCAGCAGATGATCGACGCCTCGGGGTTCACCACGACATCGCCGGTGATCATCCCGACATTCTGCTGACCGAACAACGCCACCAAATCGAAGTACTTCTCGTTCACGAGCGCCTTGATGGGCGCGGTGTAGTAGCCGCGCTTATCGCCCCGGCACAATGCCTTGAACAGCAGCGCCTGCGCCACCATCGACTTGCCCGACCCGGTCGGGGTGCCAAGGATCACATGCTCGCCCATCATCAGGGCGAGCACCGCCTCTTCCTGATGCGGCCACAGAGGACGCCCCGATGCCTCCGCCCACGTGGCGAATGCATCGAGCATCTCGTCTTCGGTCGGCTCGCCGGGTTGTTCGAACAGCTCATCCGCCAACACGCCCAAATCATCGGCGGCGGCTGCGTGGTTTTCGTATTCGGTCATCTTGATAATCCCTTCTTGCCCGGCACAGCGTACCACGCGATGCCCTGCTGCGCCTGTTGAAGTGATGCTCGATATGGTATCATCGAAATGCTATACCGTATAGCTCTTGGAGGCTGCCATGGGAACATCTGTTACCGTGCAAATGAACATCCGCATCGATTCGGAATTGAAGCAAAGCGGCGATGCCGCCCTTGCCGACATGGGGTTTACCCCCTCGCAAGCGGTACGCGGCCTTTGGAAGCGCGCATCGCAACGGGGTGAAGACGCCGCGGCCGTGCAAGCATTGCTTGCCGACACGCTTGGGCCTTCGAGCAGCGCTGACGATCCCGACCCAAACGTCGCCAGGCGTCTTGCCATCGCCGAACAGGGTTGGAATCTCGCTTCGGCCTTGTTCCACGGTCAAGAACCCGTGCCCGAATCAGCTTCTGGCGCAGAACGCCGCGAACGAGATTCCGACCGCGAATCGTACTTGGATGCCCTCGAGGAACGGATGCGAGAACGGGGGCTCTTATGACAAGCGATGCTCGGACGGTTTTACTTCTGGACACCAACGTGTGGCTCGATAACTACCTGCCCGATAGGCCGGGAAGCACAGCCGCGCGCGCGCTCATCAGCAGCGCGATAACCCATGGGGCGGTTCTCGCATATCCCGCAACCATCGCCAAAGATGTTTTCTACCTGCTCGAACGCAGTGCAAAACGAGCGATTCGCGAAACGACCGGCACCGTGAGCACCGAAGACGCTACCGCAGCGCGTGCGTATGCCTGGGGGTGCCTCGACAACATGCGGGAATTGGCAACCGCCGTGGGCATCGACGAGCCCGACATCTGGCTTGCCGGCAAATACCGGCAGTTCAATTCCGATTTCGAGGATAACCTCGTGCTTGCCGCCGCTGAACGCATCCATGCCGACTACCTGGTGACCAGCGACGAGCAGCTCATACGGCATGCAAGCATCGCCGCCCTAGCGCCCAAGCACATGACCGATTTGCTGACCTTGAAATCGACCGCGGGGTAACGCGCCGGCCCTGGAAAATACCAACCCCTCCAGCCATGGCAAGCCGGAGGGGCGGAAAGGAAGTGAGTTGTCGCGATTGAGATCGACTACCAGCGCGTCTGCAGCTCTTCGAGGCTCGTCGGGCCTTCGACGTCGCCCGTTGCCATCGCGGCTTCGATCTGCTCGTCGGTGTAGCCCAAGTCGTGCATGACCTCGACGGTGGCAGAACCGGCCATGCCCGTGGGCTGGTAGTTCGGGTCGATGGGCTCAGACTCGAACTGGCACGGCGGCGTGGCGACCCAGCGCCCGCCAGCCGGGTAATTCACCTTCGTGAGGTAGCCGTTCACCAGGGCATTCTCGTCTTCGTACACATCGAGCGGGGTCTGGCACAGCTCGCAGGGGATGCCGTTGTCCTTGAAGAGCTTCAGGGCGTCGGCAGCCGTCATCTTGCCCAGGGCCGCATCCATGATGCCGACGACCTCGGGGTTCAAACCGGCCTCGTTCATCTTCACGCAGTTCACCAGACGCGGCTCGTCGATGAGGTCCTCACGGCCGATGAGCTTCATGATCTTGTTGTAGTCGCGGTCGTATTCCGGGTCGCACATCGCGATGACCTTGCCGTCGCCGCAGGTGTACACGTTGTTGAACGGGCAGATGACTTCGAGGCGGCTCTTCGGATAGGGGTTGCCGTACTGCGCCGAAATCATGCCCACCATCAGGGCGTAGATGGCCGCATGCTGCAGCGCGCACGTCACGTACTCGCCCTCGCCGGTGTTGTAGCGGCTCAGCAGGGCGGCCAGGACGCCAGCGGCCAGGAACATCGAAGCCTGCATGTCGCCATAGCCGTTCGTCGGGATCATCGGGGAATCGCCACGGTTCACGGTGGTGCCGAACACGCCGCCGCGAGCCATGTAGCAAGTCACGTCGAAACCGGGATCGTCCTTCTCGGGGCCGCGCTTGCCGTAGCCCAGGCCATGGCCCATGACCAGGCGCGGGTACTTCGCGTGCAGCGTCTCCCAATCCAAGCCCATCTTCTTCAGCGACTTCGTGCGCGTGTTCGTGATGAACACGTCGGCCTGCGAGAGCAGCTTGTCCATGACCTCGGCACCCATGGGGCTCTTCAGGTTCAGCGTGACGAAACGCTTGTTCAGGTTCACCATGTCGAAGGCGAGGTTCTCGTCATCGGACATCGGCATGTTGAACACGGCGGCCTGCGTGACGCGGCACGGGTCGCCCTTCGACGCCTCGACCTTGATGACGTCGGCGCCCCAGTCGGCCAGCACGCGACCGGTGGCGGGAGTAGCCATGTACGTGGTGAGGTCAACAACCTTGATACCCTGCAGTGGTTTCATGATTTGATGCTCCTTCCCCTGTAGCACAAATCTCTATAACCTTTATCACACCTGATGAAAGGCCATATTAATGGGTGGTTTACTCGATGATAGTGCATATAACGGGGGCGATTGCGCTCTTTTGCGCAGACAAAGTTGAATAGTTCTGAACAAAACCGACAAACTTAAAACTCGTTAAATGAGTTGAAAACCGACCCGGATGATGGGTCGCAGAACAAGTAAATGCGGAATGGTTATTCAGCGTTCCCGCACACGAAAAAGGACCCGCCCAGATGGACGGGTCCTTGCATTATAGGCGCTCTCACGCCTGAGCGTGTCGACTGGAATTAGTCGAGCAGGCCAGCGGTGATCTCCTCGAGGGTACGACCGCGGGTCTCAACGCCGAAGACTGCCAGCCAGATAGCCATGCAGATGGCGAGGCCGCCGTTCACCAGGTAGCAGGTGATGGTGCCAGCACCAGAGGCGATGATGGCGGAAATCCACATCGGGCTGAAGATGCCGCCGAGGCGACCGAAGGCGTTCGCAACACCGGCGCCACGAATACGGGCAGCGGTCGGGAACGGCTCGGACAGGTAAATGGCGGCGGTGGTCACGGAGTTCGTGAACGTGAAGACGCACAGGAAGAAACCGAAGACCATGATCAGGACGGTGTTGTCGGTCGGCAGGGAGGCCCAGATCGGACCGCAGATGGCGACCAGGATGTAGGTCACGATGAGGATCGTCTTACGGTTGACCTTCTCGACGTAGAAGGTGAGCAGGCCGACGCCTACCGGGATGCCGAGCTGCATAACCACGGTCAGGGTCACCGACATGTTGATGTCGAAGCCATTTGCCTTCAGGATCGTCGGGGTCCAAGAAATGACGGTGTAAACGAGAACGTTCATCGTGAAGCACAGGAAGGCAGCAGTGAGCGTACGGAAGAGCATGCTCTGCTGGCCGTTCGGCTTCTCGGTCTTGAACAGGAAGGACCACGGAAGCTGCTCGACCTTCTCGGCGTTTTCGCGCTTCATGATTTCCTCTTCGGGAACCTCAGGAACGGGCAGACCCTTCTTGCGGCTGTTCTCCTCGATCTTGGAAACGATCGCATCGGCCTCGGCGTTGCGGCCCATGAGGGCGAGCCAACGCGGGGACTCGTCGAGCAGGGTGACGCAAGCGACGACGACGAGGGTGCCCATGATACCGCAGATGATGAACACGGGGCGCCAGCCGACCAACGGCAGAACGATCATGTTGATGAAGGAAGCCACGAGCGTACCGGTGTTGGCGATGAGGCCGACGTACGCCTGGTACTGACCACGCTTTTGCGGCGGGGTGTACTCAGTAAGGCAGCTATAACCAGCAGGGAATGCAGCACCAAGACCAAGACCCATGAAGAAACGGCAAGCGGTCAGGAAGGTCGCGTCCGGAGACTGCGAAGCCACGAAGCAGAACACGGTGAAGATCGTGCCGCAGGTGATGACAGCCTTCTTACGGCCGATGCCGTCAGCAAGAGCGCCTGCCATCAGGCCACCGACGAGGTAGCCCACCATCGTGATGGAGTTGAAGAATGCGAACTGTTCAACGCTCATCCACGGGACGAACGAAGAACCCATCGCGGTAATCTGATCGGCGGTCAGCAGCGTGCCGTCAATCGTGGTGCTCTGAAGAACAGCACCGATCGGGCCACCAACGGCCATGTCCACGGAGTCGCAGAACGTGATGCCTGCGAGCAGCCAGAGCATCTTGCGGTGGAAACCGGAAATCGGCATACGGTCAAGACGGGCTGCGATGCCATGGAAGCTTGAGTTCATAGCAGCAGATGCCATTAGCAGAACTCCTTTCTATAACTACGCCCGTAATCCAGTCGGAGCCTGCTGGCTCCCGTGTCCCGACCGTATCGGCCTACAACTCGATGCTTGCCTAAGGGGGTGCCCCTCATCGTGTTGTAAACGATATTCCCAGGTCATACGGGATTCACGTTTGCCATCATGGCGATTTCGGGCGTAAATCACCATTCAGGCGGTTTGCATTTTCTAAAAAACCTATAGAAAATGCAAATTGATTGTTTTCATTCGCGCAGTGTTTGCTTACCGAAAACTAACGAGACGGGAAATTCCTGTGATGAGGGGTTTTATCGGGGGTTCAGATGCTTTTCGTGGCGTATACTCGCGCAGACTATCAATGCAAACATTGCATATATATGTACGATTTTTGAGGAGGGCGCCGTGGCGTCGAAGAAGGAGAACAAGCCGTTCAATGGCGATGGCGCAATGGGCCTGTTCGGCTATCGCGGTGGCGGCGACAAGCCGCGCAAAAAGGAAGTCATCATCTACGACAAGCAGGGCAACCGGCTCGGCGATGACGGTCTGCCGATGACGAAGACCCGCAAGCGCATGCACCGCATCTTCGACGCCTGGTTCATCTACGTCTTCGTGATGGCGCTCGGCGCGCTCGTGTTCATGATCTTGGGCTACCTGCAGGGCGCCCAATATACCGACTGGAACCTCGTCCAGGTGGGCGGCAACCAGATCAACGGGTGGGATGCGGCGCTGTTGCTGCGCCTCGATGCCTTGCTGTGCCTGTTCACGGCGGTCTTCTCGGTGTTCGTCAACCTCTTCGGCTTCCGCTGGTTCTACGACCGCAAGCCCGTGGGCGCAGTCATCGTGATGTTCCTCATCCTGGGCCTGGCCTGCATCGGCTACACCATCTTCGGCATCGTGGCGGTTGGAAGCCCCGAGCCCATCAGCCTCATCACCCTGTGCTTCATCGTCATCACGTTCATGTCGATGAAGGCCGTCGAAGCCGAGCGCCCCACGCTGCGCAAGCCGAAGATCGGCCGCCGCGAGGTGAAATAAGGCACTGGGTTACCAAGAACGCCCCCTGAAACATGAAGCGGGCGGCTCCTTCGGGAGTCGCCCGCTTTCTTTGTTGCGCGGCATGTTCGAAGAAAGCCCGATGGGCTTCGCGCGATTCCTTACAGACGGTTGAGCTCGGGACCCACGAAATCGCAGGGGCAGGTGCTGAAGTCGTAATTTGTCGCGAAGTCGATGAAGCGACGCAGCAGGCTGTCGTTTTTCGGCAGCGCCGAGAGGTGGCTGAGCCAGAAGCGGTGGTATACGCGCGGTGCATCGGAAATGGGGATGATGCGCACCTTGTCGAACGAGAACGCCAGCCACGAGTCGCACACCAGCGCGATGATGTCGGGGCGCGCGGCCACGTTCGAGCACAGCGACGGCTCGTTGGGATAGTTGAAATCGCCCTTGAGGTCGAAGGCGTCGATGAGCGCCTTGGTGTCGTCGCCCACCGGTCCATTCAGCGTGTACGAGATGAGCGAGTAATCGCGGATATCGTCGAAGGTGACGCTCTCCTTCTGGGCAAGCGGGTTGTCGACGTTGATGGCCGCCAGCACATTCGAATACCACATCGGATACTGCTCGAGCTCGGGCTCCTCGGGGTGCGTTCCGGCGATGACCACGTCGACTTCCCCGTGCTTCAGGGCGCGGATGAGCTGCCCGGTGGTGCCTTGGCGGATGACCGAGTTGGGGTCGAGCCCCTGCTCGATCCAGAATTGGTTGATAAGCGGCGACCAGATGCGCTGCTGCGCCGAGAAGACGATGCCGATGCGCAGCACGTCGTTGCGCTCCTGCGAGCGACGCTTGATCGACTCGATATGCGCGTCGAGATTCGAGAGCGAAAGTTCCACGCATTCGGCGAACTCCTCGCCATCGGCGGTGAGCGTGATGGTGTGGCGCTTGCGCTCGAGCAGCTCGGTGCCAAGCTCTTGCTCGAGCTTCTTGATGGCCACCGAGAGCGTCGGCTCCGAGATGAAAAGCTGCGCCGCGGCTTTCTTATAGCTCTTCACTTGGGTGAGCGTGCGGAAGTAATACAGTTGCGAAAGGTTCATAGCTCCTACCAATGCCTCTTTCGAATGATTCGTTGATAAAGCGTTGACGTGTTTGTACCTCAAACCGGGCTTCTCTGTGATGAATGCTTGCAAACCCATCCCATTTTATTTAGTTCTGCTAAACGTCGTTATCGTTTAGTGGTCAGTTTCGGAAAATTGACTGTCCCCGACACGCGATTTCTGCAGCAATCGAATGCCCCTCATTCAAGACGAATTGTTTCCCTATCCCTTCACCGAGATGGACACGAGGTGCCGTTTATCCGATATTTCAGGCCCTTTATCCGACGAAAGTGTCATCATCCGGCGTCATCATGCATCTGCCGACCACGCAATCACGCCATTGTCCGAGATTGCCCCTCCGTTAGCCTAGGCTAAACGATGGATTATTCTCCCACGAGTTCGGCTAACTCGAGCCACTGCAACTCGAGGTCGTCCTTGCGCTCCTGGGCCTCATCGACGGCTTTCTGGCCCGCCACGAGCGCCTCGTAATCGGTGGGGTCAATCGCCAGTTGGTCGGCCTTGGCCTGCTCAAGGGCCTTTTCGGCCGTGGCGAGCTTGCGCTCGAGGCTCGCCATATCCTTGCGCGCCTGGTGCAGCTCCTTGTTCGAGAGGCCGGTAGACGGCGTGGCCGCTTCCGGCGTTACCGCCGGCTTCTGCCCGTCGGACGAAGCCGCATGCGTCTCCCGTTCCCGCACGATATCCAAGTACTCGTCCACACCGCCCGGCAAATGCCGGATGCCGCAGTCGATGAGGGCATACTGGTCGTCGGTGACGCGCTCCATCAGGTAGCGGTCGTGCGTCACGAGGATCAACGTGCCTGGCCAAGCGTCCAGCAGGTCCTCCATCACGGCCAGCATGTCGGTGTCCATGTCGTTGCCGGGCTCGTCGAGTATCAGCACGTTCGGTTCGGCGAGCAGCGTGAGCAGCAGCTGCAGGCGGCGGCGCTGGCCACCCGAAAGGTCCATGACGCGCGAATTCAGCTGCTGGCGCTCGAACCCCATGCGCTCGAGCAATTGGCCCGGCGAAACCTCTTTGCCGTCCACCACGTAGCGCTGCTTGATACGGCCAAGCACCACGCGCACGTAATCGTCTTCGACCGGCTCGAGCTCCTTCAAGCGCTGCGAGAGCACGGCGAACTTCACGCTCTTGCCCACCTTCACGTAGCCGCGCTGAGGCGCCATCTGCTGGGTTATCACGTTCAGCAACGTCGTCTTGCCCGCCCCGTTCGCGCCGACGATGCCGATGCGCTCGCCGGGGCCGATGATCCATTCCACATCGCGCAGGATGGTCTTTCCCTCGTATCCCGCCGTGACGTTCACCAGGTCGACCACCTGTTTGCCCAGGCGTTGCATCGAGAGTCGCTTCAGCTCGAGCGTGTCGCGCACCGGCGGATCCTCGGCTATGAGCGCTTGGGCCGCCGCCACGTGGAACTTCGGCTTCGTTGAGCGCGCTCGTGCGCCACGCGAGAGCCAGGCGAGCTCCTTGCGCAGCACGCTCTGTCGGCGCTGCTCGCGCACCTGCGCCACACGGTCACGTTCGACCCGCTGTTGGATGTACGCGGAAAACCCGCCTTCGAATGGCGTGAGGCGCGCGTTGTGCACCTCCCACATATCGAGGCACACCTCGTCGAGGAACCAGCGGTCGTGCGTGACCACGAGCAAGGCGCCTTCGCCGTCGCGCCAGCGGGTTTTCAAGTGGCCGGCGAGCCAGGTTATCGCCTTCACATCCAGGTGGTTCGTCGGCTCGTCGAGCAAGAGAGCATCCCAATCGCCGATGAGCAGGCGCGCGAGGTCGACACGCCGGCGCTGACCGCCGGAAAGCTCGCCCACCCGGGCATGCCAATCGACATCGCTCAGCAGCGACGCCAAGATCTCGCGGATGCGCGCATCGGACGCCCAGATATACTCGGGAGTGTCGCCGACAACAGCATGCTCGACTGTGTCGGCATCGGAAAGGTGGTCGCCTTGCCCCAGGTAGCCGAGATGCAGGTTGCCACGCTGCTGCACGCGTCCCTCATCGGGTTCGACCTCGCGCATGAACAGCTTCAGCAGGGTCGATTTGCCATCGCCGTTCTTGCCCACGATGCCGATGCGGTCGCCGTCGTTCACGCCCACGGTCAGGCAATCGAACACGCGCTTCGTCGCGAATTCGATTTCCACCTTCTCGCATGCCATCATGAACGCCATAGCCGCCCCTTTCCACGGGGGAACATTATACGACCGCCCGGGTAATGGGTGCGCAAGCGCATCCGTATGCGCTACAACACCACTTCCTCGTTGCAATCGACGCCCTTTTCCGCGCACAGCGCCATGAGCTTGCGGTCGCGCATATAAAGAACGGCCCCGTCGTGGGGGCCGTTCTTTTGCGTTGCAGTTCCGGCTATGCGTAGAACAGGATGTCGTTGTAGGTGGGAACCGGCCAGTAGTCGTGATCGCAGATGCACTCGAGCTCGTCGATGATCGCACGCAGGGCCTCCATCGCGGGAATCACGTTCGCCGCGTAATAGCTGGCCTGCTCCTGGTTGTTCTCGATGGCCTTGGCCACCTCGTGCTCCTCCTCGAGCTTGTTTGTCGCGTCATAGGCGGCGTTGAGCCCGTCGGTAAGCTGCTTGAGCAGGGCCTTCTGGTTCTTCACCGCGCCTTCGCCCGCAATGGCTTCCACCCGGTAGATCTCGCCGGCCAACTCGCCGCAGTAATTGTTGATGTCGGGCATGTACATGCGCCGGCTCTGGCGAATCATCACATTGCTCTCGATGTTCAGCAGCTTGTTGTACTTGTCGAGCTTCACCTCGTAGCGCGAGAGCACCTCGGCCTCGTTCAGCACGCCGAACTCGGCGAACAGGTCGAACGTCTTCTGCTGCGTCATGCAGCGCAAGGCATCGGGCGTCGTGCGGTGGTTTGCCAAACCGCGGCGGGCCGCCTCGATCTCCCATTCCTCGCCATAGCCGTCGCCGTTGAAGATGATGCGCTGGTGATCGGCGAGCGTCTGGCGGATGTACTCGTAAGCCGCATTGTGGAACTCGCCCTCGGGCACGCTCTCCATCGCATCGGCAAATTCCTTGAGGCTCTTCGCGACGGCCGTGTTCAGGATGGTGTTGCAGTCGGACAGGTTGACCTCGGAGCCCGGCATGCGGAACTCGAACTTGTTGCCCGTGAACGCGAAGGGGCTCGTGCGGTTGCGGTCGGTGTTGTCCTTCGGGAAGTTGGGCAGCACGGCCACGCCGAGGTCCATGGCCTCTTTCTGGCGGGTCTTGTAATCGTCGTTGTGCTCGATGAGCGCATCGACGACGCGCCCGAGCTCGTCGCCCAGGAAGATGGACACGATGGCCGGGGGCGCCTCGTTCGCGCCGAGGCGATGGTCGTTGCCGGCACTCGCCACCGACATGCGCAACAGCTCCTGGTACTCGTCGACCGCCTGGATAACGCCGGCCAAGAACACCAGGAAGCGCAGGTTGTCCATCGGGGAATCGCCCGGGTCGAGCAGATTGCGGTTATCGGCCGATACCGACCAGTTGTTGTGCTTGCCCGAACCGTTCACGCCCTCGAACGGCTTCTCGTGCTGCAGGCACACGAGGCCGTGATGGCTCGCGAGCAGGCGCATCTTCTCCATCGTCAGGAGGTTCTCGTCGATGGCGCGGTTGCTTTGCGCGAAGATGGGCGCGAGTTCATGCTGGGCCGGTGCCACCTCGTTGTGCTTCGTATGGGCCGAGATGCCGAGCTTCCACAGCTCGTCATCGAGCTCCTTCATGAACTCGTTCACCGTGGGGCGGATGGCGCCGAAGTAATGCTCCTCGAGCTCCTGCCCCTTCACCGGCCGATGGCCGAACAGCGTGCGCCCGGTGAGCACGAGGTCTTGGCGGGCCGAGTAATCTTTCTCGGAAATGAGGAAGTATTCCTGCTCGGCGCCGACCGTCGTGGTGACGCGCGACGGGGTGTCGCCGAAGAATGCAAGCGCGCGTTTTGCCTGCTCCTCGAGCGCGCTCATCGAACGCAGCAGCGGCGTCTTCTTGTCGAGCGCTTCGCCCGTGTAGCTGCAGAACGCCGTGGGGATGCACAGCACCTCGTCCTTGATGAACGCGTAGCTCGT
>SUUF01000138.1 GCA_015062635.1 Coriobacteriaceae bacterium
CCTACAGGAATTTCGGCGGCAAGACGAGGCTCGGGTCGACGGATGCCACCGCCGCACTGATGGGTTGGATGGTGGGCGAGAGGAACATCTTGGAAGTTGCGGTTGCCGCCAGCCGTCCTGCGTCATCGAAGATCTCGGCTTCGCACAAGAAGACGTTGCGCCCCGGTTTCTTCACGCGTGCCTCGCATGTGAGGCAACCGCCGGTGATGCCGCGCAGGAAATTCATCTGCAGATCGAGCGTGGTGGCGCCCATGTCCTCGTCGATTTGCGGATACATGCACCAATAGCTGGCCACGTCGAGCATCGATGCGAACGCGCCGCCGCACAGGCCGCCGAAGGGGTTCATATGCTTGTCTTGCACGGGCATCTTCAGCTGGCAGCGCCCTAGCTCGAGGGCGGTCATCTGTATGCTCAGGAGCTGCAGGTACGACGAGCGGTTGCACAGGTCGCGCACCGCATCGAGGTGGGCGGGGTTCGGAGTGGGCAGTTCGAGGGGCATGGACGTCCTTTCAATCGCGTGCTATGTGCTTTCCCGGCGGGGCATTGCGCCCGGGAGCATGCCGCTATAATGTGCTGTATTGCATTTCGCCATTCTACTAAACCGCGTGAAGGAGCTTGCCTTTGTTTTGGACGTTTCTCGGCCTGCTTGCCGTCTTGCTTGTCGTTCGCGGCACGTGGTATGCGATATCACGGTTTTGGGCGTGGCTGGCGCGTGGCAAGCGGCTGCATAACGAGGTGGAAAGCGGCAAGCTGAGCGCCGAAGTTGCGCTGGTGGTCGCGAATGCCGACCGAGCGCGCCTGATGAAAGAAGTGGCCGCTGCCGACCGGCTTCCTTCTTCGGTTATTCGCCTGTCGCGCGAACAGCGCAAAGAGGTGATGCGCGTTCAAGCGGCCGAGCGTGAGGAATTCCTCGCGAACCTGCGTATCACCTGGTATCAGGTGGTCATGATCTTCTTCGTCGCCAGCATTTTGGGCCTGGTGCTCGAGGAAGTCTGGATGTTCATCACCGCCGGGCTCACCGAGAGCCGCGTGGGCCTGATCTGGGGGCCGTATTCGCCGCTGTATGGCGTGGGCGCCTTGCTCTTCACGTTCATCTGCTTCGCCCTGCGCCGCCACGGCGCGCCGTGGTGGGGTTCGTTCCTCGTGTGCGCGATTATCGGCGGCCTGCTCGAGCAAATCGTTGGTTGGGGCATGGAAACCTTCATGGGGGCGGTGAGCTGGGACTACACGAATGTCCCCGGCGCCATCACCAAATGGGTCGCCTTGCCGTTCCTGTTCTTCTGGGGCTTGCTCGGCGTGGTGTGGGATCGGCTTATCATGCCCGATCTGCTGTTTCGCATCGGCGTGCCCACCACGCGTCGGCAGGTTCTCTTCGTGGGCTTGCTCGGCGCGTACTTGGCCATGGATATCTTCATGACGCTTGCGGTGTTCGACCGCGTGCACGAACGCGAGCTGGGCATTCCGCCTGAAACCATGCTCGAGGAGTATGTCGACGAGAACTACACGCAGGAGTTTGTGGAACAGCGTTTCGAGAACATGGACTTCGGGTAAGGCGCAGCTAGCGGGTTGCCGAGATGCTATTCGATGCCCGTTTCTGGCGGGCGTTCTCGATGAAATCGGGCATTTGGGCGAGCATGACGGCCGCGAACACGAGCGCGCAGCCGAACAGCTCGACGGGCGTGAGGGCTTCGGAGAGGATGAGCCATCCGCCAAGCGCCGCGAACACCGATTCCAAGCTCATGAGGATGGACGCCACCGTGGGGTCGGTGGTTTGTTGCGCGATGATCTGGAACGTGTAGGCGATGCCGTCCGAGCAGATGCCGGCATAGAGGATGGGGATGGCCGCCGCGAGGACGAGCCCCCATTCCGGCTGCTCGAAAATGAACATGCCCACGAGCGAGAGCACGCCCGACGTGAGCAGCTGCACACGCGAAAGGCGCACGCCGTCGACATGGGTGTAGCGGTCGATGACGATGATGTGCACGGCATAGCCGATGGCGCACAGGAACACGAGCACGTCGCCGAAATAGATGTTATCGATGCCGTTTGGCACGCAGAGGAACCACATGCCCACGAGCGCCACGCCCACGGCCACGAATACCAGCGGGTGCGGTTTCTTGCCGATGAACAGGCCGATGACGGCAACCATCACCATGTAGAGCGCGGTGATGAAGCCCGACCGGCCGGAAACGGCGGCGTCGGGCGGATACGAGGTGATGCCGGTTTGCTGCAGATACGATGCCACGAACAATACCGCGCCGCAGGCGATGCCCCCCACGAGCAGCATGCGTTTCGTGTATCCGGTGCCTCCCCGCTCGATTGGTTGCTTGTCGGCGCCGGTGCGTTTGCGCCAGGCGATGACGCCGGTGAGGAACAGGGCCCCGATGAAGTTGCGCGATGCGTTGAACGTGAACGGCTGCACGTGCTGTGCGGCGTCGGTTTGCGCGACGAACGCCATGCCCCACAGTATGGCGGTAATCAGCAGCAATATGGGCCCCTTGGCGTTCAACGGACGCGGCTCCTTCCCGGCTTTAGCGCACAAAAGCGCACTCTACCATAGGAACACGGGGAAGGCCATCGCGAATGGTGGAGGAGGCGTTCCCGCCATGCGAGGGGCACATTCCGGTGCCGTGGAGTACACTAGGGGCATGCACTATACGGGGCTCACATATCGTCCGCCATACGAGGCGAATTCGCTAATCTTGCAGGTTACCTCCGGCTGCTCGCACAACCGCTGCACGTTTTGCACGATGTATCGCGACGTGCCATTTGCGGTGTCGCCGTTGGAGGAGGTGGAGGCCGATGTGCGTGAAGCGGCGCGTTTCCAACCGTGGGCACGCCGGGTGTTCTTGGCGAATGGCGACGCATTTTGCCTGCCGGCGCCGCGCTTGATGGAGATCGCGGAGCTCATCCACCGATACCTGCCTGCGGTTCGAAGCATCGGCGGCTACGCCTCCATCAAGAACATCCGCACCAAATCGGATGAAGAGCTGCGGGAGCTCGCCCGCGCGGGATATGCCGACCTGAACATCGGGCTTGAATCGGGGCTCGACGATGTGCTTGCCTTCATGAACAAGGGGTACACGGTTGCCGAGGCGCGCGACCAGATGGCCCGCTTGCATGAGGCGGGGCTGCCGTTCAACGTGAACATCATCAACGCGGCCGCCGGGCCGAAGCGCATCCTCGAGCACGCGCAGGCGAATGCTCGCATCGTGAACGAGGCCCGGCCCACGCTCATCTTTGTGTCGCCCCTGCATGTCGATCCCGGCGCCCCGCTTGAGGCAGAGGTCGAATGCGGGCGCTTCGAGGAATGCACGCTCGGCGAGTACATCACCGAGGAGATCGAGTTCCTGCGCGGCCTCGAGCTCGATGACTGCGTGTTTTTCGGACTGCATGTGTCGAACCCCGTGCCGGTGGCGGGACGGTTGCCGCGCGACAAACAGAGGTTGCTCGACGCGTTGGCCAAGGGCATGGCCGCCATTCCCGATTGGCAGCTGGCATCGCATCCCCCGAAAGGCGCCGAGGGACGATTGGCATTATAGGTCTGTTTACCAGGCTGTATGATAACGTGAACACCATCCGACGGAAGGAACCGACATGTCCGAGACCAAGCTGCCCCTGAAGCCGGGCGATAACTACGTGTATTCGAAGACCATCACCGAGACCGATGTCGTGCTGTTCGGCGCGGCTACCGGCGATATGAGCCGGATGCATTTCAACGAGCAGTTCATGCAGACCACCAAGTACGGCACGCGCATCGTGCACGGCCCGCTCACGTTCTGCCTGGGCAGCACGGCGAGCACGCTTATCCAGCAGAAATACGATGCGGGCATGCCGAGTGTGTCGTATGGCTACGACCACGTGCGTTTCACCGCTCCGGTGTTCTTCGGCGATACGATCACCGCCACCTACACCGTGAAGGAAGTGGACGAGGAGGCCATGAAGACCTTCGCCGACGTCGTGATGGTGAACCAGCATGACGAGGTGGTATGCGTGTGCCAGCACATCCTGAAGTTCTTCGAGGTGGAGGAGTAACGCTGTAACGCGTCCGCTAGACGCCGCGCAGCCGCCATGCCGCGTCGCGCGCGCGGTCGACGAGCCACATCATCGCCGTGCGGATGGGGGAGGTCAGAAACGGCCGCACCAGGTTCGCGAGCGCGAGCAAGATGAGGAAATCCTCGAACGATATGAATCCGAGCCGCGCGCTTGCGCCGAGCGGGTCGGTGAAACTCACCAACAGGCAGACGAGGAACAGGAAGACGAACCGATACGGGAACACGGCCGCGAAGCGCCACAGGGGCACATACCATTTCGGGAACGGACGCGCCGGGTCTTCCACGGGGTCGGGCTGCGGCTTTCCGCTGAACGATTCGTATTCCCCGTTATAGTAGCGGCTTTCGCCTTGGGCGGCCGTGCCGGCATCGCGACGCCTGCCCGCGCCCGCCCGATACCGGGGGTCGTTCCAGTAGTATTGTGCGGTGTTTTCGCGCTTGCGTCTATCGGCGGCACCGGGGCGTGTGCCATCGAAGGGGTTGTATGCCACATGCGCCTGCGGTGCGGGCGGTGCCCAGTCGAAGCCGCGTTGCTCGGGCGCATCGGCCGCTGCCGGTTCCGGCTCGCACGAAAGCGTCGGTCCCCATTTTGCCAACAGCTTCTGGAGGTAGTCGTTCGCCTCGTTGATCTCCTGCATCTTCGCAGTGGCGGCAGCGCGGTCGTGCCCGTGTGCTTCGGCCGCATCGGGATGGTGGATGGCGGCTTTCTCGCGATAGGCGAGCTTCAGCGCATGGGCGTCGTATTCGCCCGAGAGCCCGAGAATATGTTCGGCCGCGTATTTCTGCATGCGACCATTGTACTGGGTGGCGCCGCC
>SUUF01000139.1:0-1386 GCA_015062635.1 Coriobacteriaceae bacterium
GCATCGTACACGCGGCACTCCACGCCATGCTCGGCGAAGCAGCGGCAATACTCGTGGAACTCGCCCATCGTGGCCATTTCCAGATAGTCGACCATCGCCCAATGGGGATTCTCGACGCGCTTCTCGTAGCGCGAATAGATGTCGAGCAGGTCTTCGACCAGGGTATCGAACAGGTCGGACGGACGCACATCGTGACGGCGCTTGAACTCCCGCATCGCGCGGCTGCCCGCGAAGCTGCCGTTCATCGTGCGGTCCTCGGTCATGCCCGAGGTTCCATCGGAATTGAACTCGATGAACCCGCATTCGAGCGTGTCCTCGTTCGTGAACACATCCATGCGCATGATGGGCAGGTAGTCGGGGTATCCGCGCGGGATGAGGATGAGCTCGGCGATGCGCGGATCGTAGTCGAAGATCTTACGGTATTCCGGGTCGTCCAGGTAATGCTGGATGACCTTGCACAAGATGCCGTGCGTGGTTTCGGCCGTGTATTTGAAGGCCTCGTAGGTGGCCTGGTCGTAAAACCGTGGCACGTAGGTCGATGTGACGATCTTGTCGAACAGCACCGCATTCGAGTTCTCGACGAACGCGCGTGCGGCGCGGCGCCCCGGCGCGTCTCCGTCCAGGTCACGCACGATTTGCAGGTATTCTTCGGTGTATTCGGCGTTCTTGGTCATGTGAAGCCACTCCCCTCTCGATTTCGCGATTATGATACTACCCCGAAGCAAGCACGCGCCTGCTGGGGAGCCGCGAACGGAAACTCCATTGTCCAGGCGCATGGGGAAGGCAACGGTATGGGCAGCAAGAAGCGTTCAGCATGGGCAAAGCAGAAAGCGGAATTCGCCGCCGAACTGTACGGAAACGACATGGACGACCTGTTCGCGCGCGAAGAGCAGCGACGCGACGAGACGCGGGCCCAGCACGAAGCCGCCCAACGCGTGAAAGCATGCGAATCGAAAAACCGCTACGCCAGCCGCGCCGAGGCGCAGGAAAACCTGGCGTGGTGCGAGGCGCGCGGCACCCGGGGGCTTTCCATCTACCGCTGCCCCTATTGCAAGGGCTGGCACCTCACCTCGCATCCGTGGGATGAATAGCGCGCGGCACACAGGCACGGCAAAGGGTGATACAGTAGGCTCCTATGCGAAAACGCCATTGACATCAACTCGATGTCGTTGAAAGGAATGAAACCGATGAAGAAATCGAAGATGGCCGTGGTACTGGCATTCATGATGGCATGCTGCCTGGGATTGTGCGCATGCGGCGGTTCGAGCAGCACCAGCTCGTCGGCCAGCAGTTCCTCGAGCGCCGCCAACTCATCGGCTTCTGAAAGCGCCAGCAGCTCCAGCGCGACCGAGGCTTCGAGCTCGTCGAGCACCAGCGCCTCGTCGA
>SUUF01000139.1:1486-4830 GCA_015062635.1 Coriobacteriaceae bacterium
CGCCGACGTGGACAACGCGGCCTTCGTCGGCGAATGGAAGATCGTCGCCATGAGCGATGGCACCAACGTTCTGCGCGTCGAAGACGCCGATGAATCGCAGAAGGCCAACCTGAACATCGTTCTTTCCCTCAACGATGACGGCACCGCCTCATTCAAGAACTCCCGGGGCACGCTCACGGGCGCCTGGTTCGCGACGGGCGAGACTTCGCTCACCATCAACTTCGAACCAAACGACACGTTCTCGAGCATTCCCTCGTATGACGCCGAGCTCGACGACGGCACGCTCGCCATCCAGGAAAACGGCCTCGTGATGCTGCTGGAGCGTGACTAATGCTCAAGCAGGCGATCATCGACCAGTGCACGCAGGACCTCTGCAACATCGGGGGATTCGAGCGCACCGAGCTCACGCACCTGGAAGAGGGCTACGCCGAATGCCGTGCTTATCCGGGCCCCGATTGCGTAAACGACGTGGGCACCGTGCATGGCGGTTTCCTGCTCGCGCTTGCCGACCAGGCTGCCGCCACATCGGGCGAATCGCTGGGCACCGTCACCGTCACGCTAAACATGTCCGCGAGCTTCTTCCGCCCCGGGCTCGTGACCGACGATTACATCGACGTGAAGTCGCGCGTCGTGCATGCCGGCTCGAAAACCGTGGTCTCGGAAGTCGAGATGTTCAACCCTGCGGGAAAGCTCCTGTTCAAGGGCACGTTCACACTGTTCCTCACTGATATCAAGCTGTAAGTGAAAAAACGGAACGGGGCAGGCTCCTCCGGCTTGTCCCGCGGCATCGCGCAAGCCTGACTCGCCACTATCCCAGCGTGACGTCGAGGATCATCATCAGCACGAACCCGAGCGAGAACGCGATGGTCGCGGCGTTGGAATGCGTGCCTTCCGACATTTCGGGAATGAGCTCCTCGACCACGACGTACATCATGGCACCGGCCGCGAAGGCCAGCAGGTAGGGCATCACCGAGACAAGCGCGCCGGCCAGCGCGATGGCCACGAGCGCTGCCACCGGCTCGACCGCACCCGAAAGCACGCCCATCAAAAACGTCTTCGGCTTCGACATGCCCTCGGCCAAAAGCGGCATCGACACGATGGCGCCTTCGGGGAAATTCTGGATGGCAATGCCCAGGGCAAGGGCCAGGGCGCCCATCAGCGACACCGATGCATCGCCCACGAGCCAGCCGGCATACACGATGCCCACGGCCAGACCCTCGGGAATATTGTGCAAGGTAACGGCAAGCACGAGCTTCGTCGTGCGCTTGAGCCCGGTTTGCGGGCCTTCCGATTGCATGTCGAGATGCATATGGGGAATGGCCATATCGAGCGCGAGCAAAAAGCCCGACCCGACGAGGAAACCGACCGCAGCCGGCACGAACGCAAGCTGTCCCATGCCGGCGCTGCCCTCCAGCGCCGGGTCAAGCAGGCTCCAGAACGAAGCCGCCACCATCACGCCGGCGGCAAACCCGATGAGCACCTTTTGCAGCTGCACGGACATTTGCCCGCGCAGCAGGAACACCATTGCGGCACCGAGGCTCGTCCCCAGAAACGGGATGAGGATGCCCCAGATTATCTCGACCGGCACCAGCGTACCGCCTTCCCCTGTTTCGCAGTGCACGCGCTGGTGCGCGGTACCGTTTTGCTAGAAACGCTTCTCTCCGTGAAGGATCATCATCGTGTCGTCACGCGCATCCATCTCGGGGATCTTCACCTGCTCGTCCCAGTCCTCCGGGGCGACCATCTCGAGCGAAATGGAAACAGCCTCTTGCGGGCATCCCCACGTGTCGATGAGCACCTGGTTGATCTTCTCGACGATTTCCTTGCCGGCCTCTTCGGGGCGCGGGAAGCACTTGATGTCGATGTACGGCATGTCGACTCCTTCTGGTATACGTCGTTGCGGCTCTGGAAACACTCTAACGCATCCGATGCGTTTCAAACACGGCAGAATAGGTCAAAGGAATGTCCACCGGCGTATTATCCCTGCTCGCATATCGTGCGCTCGGCAGCTTCAACCACATGGCTCGCGAGGACGGCCGTGGTCACGCTGCCCACACCGCCGGGAACGGGCGTGATGGCCGAGACGATGGGCTCCACCTCGTCGAACTTCACGTCGCCCACCAGCCGTTCGGCTTCGGCGTCCCAGTTCACGCCCACGTCGACGACGACCTGGCCCGGCGCCACGGCGTCGGCGCCCACGGTTCCGCGATGGCCGGCAGCCACCACCAGAACCTCGGCCCGACGACATTCGGCGGGAAGATCGCGCGTACGCGTATGGCACATCGTCACGGTTGCGTTGCGCGCCTGCAGCATCATGGCCACCGGCTTGCCGATGACGAGCGAGCGCCCGACCACCGTCACGCGCGCGCCTTCGAGCCCGTAGCCATAATGGTCGAGCAAACGAACGCAGGCGTCGGCCGTGCAGGGCGAAAAGCCCATCTGCTGGTTCGCGAACACCCCGTAAATCGATGACTGCGTGATGCCGTCGACGTCTTTCTCGGGGTCGAGCGCCTCGCACGCCGTAACCTCGTCGAGATGACGGGGCAACGGACGCAGCATCAGGCATCCATGAATCGTCGGGCTGTCGTTCACCTCGCCGATGACCTGCAGCAGGTCTTCTTGGCTGCAGTCGGCGGGAAGCGAGAATTTCTGCACGTCGATGCCAACCGATTGCATGCGCCGTTCGGCGGCACGCTCATACGAGAGGTCGTCTTCGCGCGCACCCACGCGCACGATGGCAAGCCCCGGCTGCACGCCGCGCTCTTTCAGCGCATCCACCCGCACATGGAGCTTTTCCACCAACGCATCGGCGACGGCCTTGCCCTTCAGCAACTCTGCCATATCGGTCATCCTTACTCGTCCTCTGGCCCACGTTACCCGCGAATGCGCATCATCACATCGGCCGCGACCTGTTCGGCTTTCGGCCCGTAACTTGCAAGCATCGCGTCGCATTCGGCTTCAAGCATCACCGCATGGTCGCGGTCGCGCAAGGTCTTCGTGTTCACGAAGACGTTCATGCTCGCCGCCTCCAATGCGGCGCGGGCAAGCAAGGCGCCGCATCCCACGTCAGACACGAGCATCTTCGAGCCCTTCTGCCCCATTTCCTCAAGCAAGTCGATCGAGCGGCAAATTTGGCGCATCATCTCCATCGGGGCCACGCACGCGGCCTTCGTGGCCTGCTCGAGCACGGCGTCGCGCGTGGGGTCGTCCTTCGGGATGCCATAGGCGCGCGAAAGCGGCTCGAACGCCTCGGCATCTTCGTCCACAAGCCCGATCAGGCGCTCGCGTATTGCGCCGGCACGTTGAAGCATCGATTGAATATCGTCTTCGACCTCGGCATATGC
>SUUF01000140.1:0-2864 GCA_015062635.1 Coriobacteriaceae bacterium
AACCCCTCCGGTGAGTTTGTCAGGTGCATCGGGGCCTATCGACCTGACAAACCCCTCCGGTGACTTTGTCAGGTGCAGCGAGGGAATACGTGTGGGCAAAAAGAAAGAGGGCCGAAGCCCTCTTGTACTTTTGGTGTCGGAGGCGGGACTTGAACCCGCACGACCTTTTAGTCAGTCACTAGCACCTCAAGCTAGCGCGTCTGCCAATTCCGCCACTCCGACTTGAAACAGCGAAAGCTATTATAGCTAAACGCTGCGCCCCGTCAACGCCAAACTTGAAAAAATTTAGCGCGGGTTGATCGTGCCCTGCGGATAGATGAGCATGAGCGCGATCAGCGAGATGAAAAACACCACGCCACAGATGATGGTGAACTTGTCGAGGTTCTTCTCGACCAGCGAGATGGATTGCTGCGTGCCGTAGAACGCAGACGAGATTGCATCGGAAACGCCGGTGCCCTTTCCGGAATGGAGCATGATGAAAACAATCATGCCGATGCCCGAAAGAACGAGCAGGACGACGAAGATGATAACGAGCGGTGTCACTTGGTGTATTCCTTCTCTAGTTCGGTTGCGTCACAAGTTAGCAAGTATAAACGCCTGCTCGCAAAGTTGCAAGCAGGCGTTTCCGCATGTCTATAGAGTATGCACAAGCGAGTGTGCCCCTCCCCTGCCGCAATCGCAATCGCTCGTGGCAGGGCCACGGGAACTACTTCGCCTTGCCCTGGTTGGCGACCTTGTTGATCTTCGCCTCGATGACGGCGGGATCGCCCAGGTACTTCTTCTCGATGACGTTCATATCCTGGTCGAACACATACACCAGCGGCACGCCCGTCGGAAGGTTGAGGTTGACGATCTCGTCCTCGGACAGCTTGTCGAACTGCTTCACGAGGGAGCGCAGCGAATTGCCATGCGCGGCGATGAGGACGCGCTTGCCGGCCTTCATCTGCGGGAGGATCTCCTCCTCGAAGTACGGCCAGGTGCGGGCGATGTTGTCCTTCAGGCACTCAGCCATGGGGACATCGGCCGGGTCGACATCGCGGTATGCCGGGTAGTTGTGAGCGTCGCGCTCGTCGCCTTCCTCAAGCGCCGGCGGACGGGTGTCGAAGCTGCGGCGCCAGATCTTCACCTGGGCCTCGCCGTACTTGGCGGCGGTCTCGGACTTGTTCAGGCCCTGCAGGGCGCCGTAATGGCGCTCGTTCAGGCGCCAGGTCTTGATGACGGGCAGCCACGCGCGGTCCATCTCGTCGAGCACGATGTTCAGCGTGTGGATGGCGCGCTTCAGGTAGCTCGTGTAGCACAAGTCGAAGTCGTAGCCGGCTTCCTTGAGCGCCTTGCCGCCTTCCGCCGCCTCTGCGCGGCCGGTGTCGGACAGGTCGACGTCATACCAGCCGGTGAAGAGGTTCTTCTGGTTCCATTGGCTCTCTCCATGGCGGATGAGCACGAGGGTCATGGTCTGGGCATCAGCCATCGTATTTCCTTCCCCTGGTAATTGCAGATATGGCTATCTTACCGTAGTTACTTCGTCGCCGCCTCGATGAGGGCCTTGAAGTCGTTCGATTTCAGGCTCGCGCCGCCGATGAGGCCGCCGTCGATGTCCTCCATCGCGAGCAGGCCGTCAACGTTCTCGGGCTTCATCGAGCCGCCGTAGAGGATGCGCGTGGCCTCGGCCGTCTCGGCGCCGAACATGTCGGCGAGCTTGGCGCGGATGGCGGCGCAGACCTCCTCGGCCTGCTCGGGCGTGGCGGTGCGGCCGGTGCCGATGGCCCAGATGGGCTCGTAGGCCACCACGACGTTCTTCATGTCGATGTCATCGAGGCCCGCCAGGCCGGCGTCGACCTGCGCGGTGACGAACTCGATGTACTCGCCCGCATCGCGGATGCCGAGCGATTCGCCGCAGCACATGATGGGCGTGATGCCGCCGGCGATGAGCGCCTTGACCTTCTTGTTCACGTCCTCGTCGGTCTCGCCGAACAGCCCGCGACGCTCGGAATGGCCGACGATGCAGTACGTCACGCCGAGGTCCTTGAGCATGGGCACCGAGACCTCGCCGGTGAAGGCGCCGTGGTCCTCCCAGTAGCAGTTCTGCGCGCCGACGGCGATCTCGTTCTTGTCGAAGTCGAGCACGGTGAGTGCCGGCAGCAGGTCGATGAACGGCGGGATGATGACGACGTCGACCTGGTCGAGCCAGGCAGCCGGCACGCGGTTCGCGATCTCCTGCGTGAGCACGACGGCCTCGGGGCGGGTGTTATTCATCTTCCAGTTACCCGCGATCATGCGCTTTCTCATGGTGGTTCCTCCTTATGTGGAAAGGAGCCGGAGGAAAAGCCTCCGGCTCCCGTGCGGATATGTTAGGCCAGCAGGGGCACGACGCCCGGCAGGTCCTTGCCCTCGACGAGCTCCATCGAGGCGCCGCCGCCGGTCGAGATGAAGTCCATCTGGTCGGACATCGCGAACTTCTTCACGGCAGCCGCCGAATCGCCGCCGCCGATGATGGTCTGGCCCGCAGTTGCGGCCACGGCATCGGCGACGCCCTTCGTGCCGGCTTCGAAGGCCTTCATCTCGAAGACGCCCATAGGGCCGTTCCAGAACACGGTGGCGGCCTTCTCGATCTCGGAGGCGAAGAGCTTCACGGTCTCGGGGCCCACATCGAGGCCCATCATGTCGGCCGAAATCGCGTCGACGGCGACCGTCTTCGTGGCGGCATCCTCGGCGAACTTGTCGGCGACGACGACGTCCACGGGAAGCAGCAGCTTCACGCCGGCTTCCTCGGCCTTGGCCATCAGGCGTTTCGCGGTCTCGATATGGTCCTCTTCCTTCAACGAGGTGCCAATCTCCAGGCCCTGCGCCAGGAAGAAGGTGAAGCA
>SUUF01000140.1:2964-4828 GCA_015062635.1 Coriobacteriaceae bacterium
TTCGCGGTCTCGATATGGTCCTCTTCCTTCAACGAGGTGCCAATCTCCAGGCCCTGCGCCAGGAAGAAGGTGAAGCACATGCCGCCGCCGACGAGGATGGTATCGGCCTTCTGCATGAGCGATTCGATGACGCCGATCTTGTCGGAGACCTTCGAGCCGCCGAGGATGGCGACGAACGGGTGCTTCGGCTCGTCGAGCATGCCCTTCAGCGTCGCGATCTCGCGCTCCATCAGGTAGCCCGCGTAGGCCGGGAGGTAATCGGCCAAGCCGGCGGTCGAGGCGTGCTTGCGGTGCGCGGCGCCGAACGCATCGTTCACGTAGACATCGCCGAGCTTCGCGAGCTCAGAGGTGAACGACGGGTCGTTCTTCTTCTCGCGCTTGTCGAAACGCACGTTCTCGAGCAGCAGCACTTCGCCATTGCCCAGGGCGGCTGCCTTGGCCTTGGCGTCGTCGCCGATGGTGTCAGAGGCCATCACGACGTTCTTGCCCAGCAACTTGCCCAAATGCTCGGCGACCGGTTTCAGGCTGAACTTCTCCTCGTAGCCCGTTCCCTCGGGGCGCCCGAGATGCGACATCAGGATGAGCTTGGCATCGTGATCGAGAAGATACTTGATCGTCGGCAGTGCAGCCTGGATGCGGAGGTCGTCGGTGACGACGCCGTCCTTCAGCGGCACGTTGAAATCACAACGGCACAACACGCGCTTGCCGGCAACGTCAGCTTGCTCGATTGTACGGATAGCAGGCATTTTTACCCTCTTTCAAGAAATGAGCGCCCCGAAACCATATGGGACGCCTGAGCCGAATATATGGATGCTGTTTATATCCCGAAGGAAGTCTGAATCCCAAACGCACCAAAGTCAGCGAGAACGAACGCGAGGCGAAAGGTTGCCGTGAAAGCGCCGCATCAACCGTACGGCCGTGAGGCGAGCTGGCATCGGCAAGGCACGCCTCACGTTCGTTCGCAGCGTCGACGAGAATCCCGTTCAGCAGAACGGGGTCTCAGGGCTTAGAGCAGGATCTTGGCGAGGTCCTTCACGCGGTTGGAGTAACCCCACTCGTTGTCGTACCAAGAGATGCACTTCACGAAGTTGCCCTCGCCGCCGATGCACATCGTGAGCTTGGAGTCGAAGATGCTGGAGTGGTCGTTGCCGACGATGTCGATCGAGACGATCGGGTCCTCGGTGTACTCGAGGATACCGGCGAGCTCGCCCTCGGCCGCAGCCTTCATCGCGGCGTTGACCTCGTCGATGGTCACGTTCTTCTCGAGCTCGACCGTGAGGTCGACCATCGAGCCATCCGGCGTGGGAACGCGGGTCGCGAAGCCGTCGAGCTTGCCCTTGAGCTCGGGGAGCACGAGCGCCACGGCGCGGGCGGCGCCGGTGGTGGTGGGGATCATCGACATCGCGGCAGCGCGGGCGCGGCGGAGGTCCTTATGCGGAAGGTCGAGGATCTTCTGGTCGTTCGTGTAGGCATGGATGGTGTTCATGAAGCCACGCTTGATGCCGAAGTTGTCGAGCAGCACCTTCGCGAAGGGAGCGAGGCAGTTGGTGGTGCAGGAAGCGTTGGAGATGATGTTGTGCTTCTCCTTGTCGTATTCCTTGTCGTTCACGCCCATGACGATGGTGATGTCCTCGTTCTTGGCGGGAGCCGAGATGATGACCTTCTTGGCACCGGCCTCGATGTGGGCCTTCGCCTTGTTGGCATCGGTGAACAGGCCGGTCGACTCGACGACGACGTCGACGCCCAGCTCGCCCCACGGCAGGTTGCCCGGCTCGCGCTCGGCGAGCACCTTCACCTTGATGCCGTCGGCATCGAAGCCGTCTTCGGTAACCGTCACCTGGTCGAACGCGCGGCCATGGACGGA
>SUUF01000001.1:0-48763 GCA_015062635.1 Coriobacteriaceae bacterium
ATCTGGGCACGCCAGTCCCAGTTATCCTTCAACACTGTTGCCAGGGTTTTAAACAAACCGCCCCATTCGCCTTTCGTTAACAAGACACGTCATTTTATCATAGCGGCACTACCCTGCTCCGCGCCGTCACCCGGCGCGTGCATGCTCCCCACATCTGCATCATAACCGAGGGCGACCGCCAGCGGTTACGCCATGCCCATGAACTCGAGGATACGGTCGGTGGCATGGCCGTCGCAAGCGCTCATGAATTTCTGCCTGAACGCGCGGACTTCCGACGGGTCGAACCCGCCCGCAAGCCCGCGGATCCATGCGGCGAGCGGAGCGGTCTGCTCGAACACCGGCCCCGGCGTGAGTTCGTCGTAGTCGTAGTAGAAGCCGCGCCAGTCGTCGTAGTCGGCGCGGTCGGGCGCGAAAAAGGCCATCGGACGCTCGAACAGCGAGTATTCGAACACGAGCGACGAATAATCAGACACGCACACATCAGCCGCCACGAGCAGCTGGTCGATGGGCATATCGACGGTGAAGGCGAAATCGGCGCAGGAGGCGGGAATGGGCGTCGGGTGCTTCACGTAGGGGTGGTGCTTCACGAGCAGCGCATACTCGTCGCCGAGCTCCCGCTTCATCAACGCGAGGTCGAGGTCGTCGGGGCTTTTCGCCTGCAGCACATGCCCGCGGAACGTCGGCGCGTACAGGATGACCTTGCGCCCTGCAATCCCGGGCACCGCGTCGCGCACCGCCTTCCGGGCCCGTTCGAGGAACGCCTCGTCGAAGAACACGTCGGTGCGGCTCACTCCGAGCGCCTTCACGATATCGGGCGTGTCCTCGAGCATCATCGCCTCGCGGTACGCCCACGCCACCTCGGGCGCGCTCACGGTGACGAGCGCGAGGTTGCGATAGTACGGATGGCGCTCGATTTGGCTTCCCGTGGCGCCGAAATGCTTGTCGCCGGTGCTCATGCCCCACTTCTTGAAGGCGCCGCACGCATGCCACAGCTGGGCGATCTTCGTTTCGGGACGAAGCTTCACGCAGCTTACGATGTTGCTCGCGTCGCACAGGAACGCGTAACGCGCCGTGGCGAGCTCCTTCACCATGGCCCGGCAGTTCGCGATGTAGCGCGGCAGGCTCACGTCGTTCAGGTCGAGGGTGATATAGCGGGCATCGTAGCGCGCATCGGCGCTCAGGCGGTCCCAGATGAGCTGGAAGGCATCGGGCATCGGGCCGAGCTTGCCCTCGATGAAGAGCACCTTGCGGGGGTCGACCGGCGCCTTTGCGGCCCGGTTGTAGGCGTGCGGGTAGATGCCGAACATCGTGACGTCTTTCGCCACGTCGCTTGCAAGTTGCCGCAGCGCCCCTCTCGCCGAATTGTTGCCTTTCGCCATAATCGCCCCCTCGCCGGTTGCCGGCCCGATGGAATGGCCGACATCGTCCCTAACGCAGGACACCGGCCTGCAGCCGGTGCCCCTGTGTGCTTGTACGTTACGGCTTAGCCGTAGGCCGGCGGTGAATAGACCTCGTTCGGGTCGCCGCCCTTGTCGATGACGTCGACGATGGCCTTCCAGGTGTCGGCGTCATACCACGCCAGCCACCAGCCCGATTCGGGGTCGATGTCGCCCTCGATGGGGAACGATCCCGAGAGGAACTTCACGTCATCGGAATGCTCGATGAAGTCGCTCAGGTAGAACACGAGCGCCTCGTCGGGCATGTTGGTGTGCACGATGTTCATGAAATCGCCGGTGTACTGCGCAAGCTGCTCGGGGTTGTCGATGGCCTTCTGCATCAGCGACTGCACGATTTGGCGGTCGTCATACTGACGCGACGAGTCCATGTTCACGAAGATCTTGCGCACGCGGGCGAACACGAGCGCCTCGTCGCCATTGAGCGTCTGCGCTCCAGGCTGCAGCGTGATGGTCTTGCCGTCCATCACGTTCCTGAACGACATCTCGACCGGCACGTCGACGTCGACGCCGCCGAGCGCATCGACCAGCTTGGTGAATTCCGAGAACGAAACGTCGAAGTAGTACTTGATGTTCACGCCGGTGAGTTCCTCGACCTTCGCAACCGAACCCTCAATGCCGCCGCGGTCGTACCACATGTTAACTTTCTTGTTCTGGCCATCCATGACAGTCCAGGTGTCGCGCGCGATCGAGACGATCGTGATGAGGTGGTCCTTCGGCGCCACGCGCATGAGCATCATCGTGTCGGAGCGCTGATGGCCGTCGGAGCCGTGCTTGCCCTTGCCTTCGTCCTTCGTTCCGTCACGCGAGTCGTTTCCCACGATGAGGCAGTAAAACGGCTTCATCGGGAACGTGGTCGCGGCGCGGTCGACGGTGTCGACCGGCTCGGGCTCGGGCGCGACCGCCGTCTCGTCAGGCGCTTTGTTCTGGCATCCCGCCAGGGCCAACGCCAGCACGAACGCGCAGGCGAGCGTCAACAGTGCAGCTAGTTTCTTCTTCACGTCTTTCCTCCCGCTTCGGCGCGCGCACGCGCCTTCGTGGTTTGAAGTTGCTAACACTCTACCGCTTTATGCCGCCGCCCGCGCCCGCAACCGCAAATATCGACAGAATTCGAAGAGGCGGCGCTTCACAAGGCACCGCGAAAGCTTGCGCCGCAATGAGCCCGGGAATGGTACCCTATCTTCAACGCGAAGGAAGGAGGACAGATGAAGCTCTTGGCCGTGAGGCTGCTCTCGGTTCTCCTCGATGCCTGGTATGCGGCGTGCTCGCTGGGCGGGCGCAAGCAGCAGGCGCTCTTCCTCTCGCGGCAATCTGACGACATGAGCGTCGACTTCACGCTGCTCGCCGAAGCCCTGCAACGGCGGGGCGACTGGGACATCGTCGCGCGCACGAAAATGGTCGAAGACGGCTCTGCGGGCGCAGTGGCGCTCGTAGCGCGCATGTTCGGCGATGTCAAGGCACTCGCGAAATGCCGCATGTGCTTCGTCGAGGGCTACAACCCCGCGGTGAGCCTGCTGCACCTGCAAGGCGATGCCGCACCCGCCAGCCCGGGCGTCGTGAACAACCGCTTCCCGGCGCAACCAGTGGTCATGCAGGTCTGGCACGCGGCCGGCCATTTCAAGAAGTTCGGATACGAGGCGCTCGACACGCCCGAGGGCCGCAGCTCGCGCGATGCCGAGATCTTCCGCATGCACCGCAACTATTCCTGGGTCGCCTGCAGCGGCGAGGGAGCCCGCGAGGGATTCGCGCAGGCCTTCGCCTGCCCCGTCGAGCGCGTGGTCGCGCTCGGGCACCCTTCGTTTGACGAGCTGTATGAACCCGCTCCCGACGCCCGCGAGCGCATGCACCGCGCCTACCCCGGCATCGATGACGCGAAGCCGATCGTGGTGTTCGCTCCGACGCTGCACCGTCAGGAAGGCAACCGCCGCTTCGAGGAGCTGAAGGCCGCCATCGAGGCCGATCCGCGCGCGAACGGCTACAACCTGCTGTGGTCATTCCACCCGGTGAGCCTGCAGGGCTCCGAGATCCGCGTCACCACACGCGAGCTCTTGCGCTGCGCCTCGCTCGTCGTGACGGACTATTCCTCGGTGGTCTACGACGCCGCGATCCTCGGCGTGCCATTCGCGTTCTACACGCCCGACATCGACGAGTATCGCATCTCGCCGGGCCTGGCCACCGATCCCGGCACCCTGGCGCCCGGGCTGTGCCTCGACAGCCCCGATGCGCTGCTCGACTTCCTCGACCGCGTCTTCGCCGACGGCGTCGAAGCGCGCGGGTACCCCGATGCCGAGCGCGATGCTTTCGTCGGCACGACCCTCTCGGCATGCGGCCCCGGCTCAGCCGAGCGCATCGTCGACTTCACCCTCGCCCACCTGCAATAGGAAACGCGCCCCATCGATATCCCTCAATCGATGGGGCGCGTTGCATTACCCGATGCGGTTGTTCCTGCGGCTATTCCCAGCCGGTGTAGTCCTCGGTGTAGCCCTCGACATACCCGTCGGCGTACCCTTCCACGTAATCGCCGATGTAGTTGCCGTACTCGTCGTACTGGGCGACGGCCTCGGACTGCGCCCGTGTGCCGTAGGAATCAGCGTCGACCTTCGAGGGGTCACCGCCCGCATCGACGACTTCCATGACGGCCTGCCAGCCCTCGGGGTTGTCATAGCATAGCCAGATGCCGCCGGCGCTGTCGTCGATTTCGCCCTCCGTCGGGCCCGTGCCGGAATAGATCGTCAGGCCACCGGAACCGAAGTCCTTCATCAGCTTCGCGAAATCGACGAGGCTCATGTCGGTACCCAGGCAATCGGCGATCTTCAGCCCCAGGAACGGCCACTCGAACAGGGGCTTTTCGCGCATCGTGTCGGCGATGGCCATGATGAGCGTGCGGACGTTGCTCTGACGGGCCGAATCGACTCCGCCATACGCATTCCTCACGCGGGCAAAGATCTGCGCCTCCTGCCCGTTCAGCACGCGCCGGCCGGCTTCGACCTTCACCTTCTCACCGGTGAGCGCGTCTTTGTACGAGATGTCTTTGGGAACGTCGACCTCGACGCCGCCGAGCGCGTCGACGAGGCCCTCGAGCCCCGAGAAGTGCGTCTCGATGGTATGCGCGATGGGCACGCCCGTGAGCTCGGACACCAGCTGGGTCTGCAGGGCGGCGCCGCCGGCGTTGTATGCCTCGTTGATCTTATTCACGGTACCGTCATGGTACCAACGGGTGTCGCGTGGCACCGACACGAGCGTGACCTGCTTGTTCGCCGGGTCCATGCGTGCGAGGATGATGACGTCGGCGCGCTGCTGGTCGCCGCTCATCTCGGCCTTCTTGCTGGTGCCGGAATTCTCGCGCCAGTCGGATCCGAGCAGCAGGATGTAATAGGGCTCGTCCGCCGCCGCGGGCGTGAGCTGCTCTTGCAGGGCCTCGGGGTTGGACAGGCTCCCGTGGAGCTTGCCTTCGAACACCAACGCATAGGCGACGACGGCGATGACAAGCGCCGCGATGATGGCGACGATGGCGATGGCGATGCGCTTTGCCAGCTTGCCTTTACGCGGAGCGCCACCTGCCGGGTAAGCGCCGCCCTGGCCGACGTACCGGTCGCGAGAGAAACTCGCCGCGCTCTGCCCATCTGAGGGATGCCCCAAATCGGAAGATGCCGCATGCTGTTCCCGCGACCCCTGTTGATATGAATTTTCCCAGTACGCTTCAGATTGCTTCGATGTGCGCGCCAATGAATTCGCCTCCGGCTATGCTCTGGTCTCACTGCCGATTTTTGAGTATACGGCCTGATATAGCGTGTCCTTAAAACCACACGATTTTTGCGGGGTTCGACTAAAGACCATTCACCCGAAGAAGCACCTGTCGGCCTCACCGCATTTCGAAACGATGCCGCCCGACGGTCTGGACGCAGCAGCGGCGGGCGCTTCGCCCCTCGGGGCATGCTTCCCCCCGGGCATGCCTCGCCTCCTTGGGGCACGCTTCGCCTCCTCGTGGCACGCTTCGCCTCCTCGTGGCATGCCTCGCCTCCTTGGGCATTAATGTACAAACTTCGAGGTCCGTTACACAAAACCCCAGGTCGCGTTTTCAGAAGGTGAAGTTTGCACAGTAATCGCCAACGCGCCGGACTCTTGCGGCACTCTGCGCAAGGAATGCGGGGCTTTTCCGCCGGTATGGCTCTTCATGCCCACGCTGCGCATCGGAATTGCCTAGGGACGGACCATGCCTGCATGATGCCAAGGGAGCCAACATGTTTATGAGATGATGCAGCTCACGATATTGCGAAGGCTCCCGGGAAACGCAACGTCCACGCTGGTGTGATGAAAGCCATGAGGCGTCATTCCCTTTCTTTCAAGCTACGATGTGTCACGCAGCCGAATTGGCGACAAGGAAAATGCCGCTCGATCGGCTGCGTGGCGCGGCGCACCATTCAGCCGGATTGGCGACAGTCGAGATGTCGCTAGATCGGCTGCGTGGCACGACATGCCGCCTGATTTGCACGATGGGCCTGGATTTGCGCCACACAGCCGAATTGCCGACAGGGGAAGTGTCGCTAAATCGGCTGCGTGGCGCACCATGTCGACGGATCGGCTGTATGGCACGAAAGTTGCGCCATACAGCCGATTCGCTGCCACGGCGCGCCATGCGGCCGATTCGACGACACGAGTAATGTCGCTGGATCGGCTCTGTGGCGCAAATCGGACCCGAAACGATTGCGCGCCTTCTTCGTTGCACCACGCAGCCGATTTGGCGACACCGGAACTGTCGACGGATCGGCTCTGTGGCGCTGCGCACCATTCAACCGAATCGGCGACATCGGAAGTGTCGCTCGATCGGCTGTATGGCGCAATACATGCACGAAGCACCTGCACGGTGCTGCGATGGCTGTGATAAAGCGCAGCGTTTATGCTTGCCTTCCGCCATTCAATCGACATTTCGATTCGAAAGCATGGCGTGAGCATGCAGAACGACGAAGCCGAACATATCCCCCAAGTCAACCATGGTTGGGGCGCTGGAGATTTCTCGCTTCGCTCGAAATGAAAGAGGGTGGGAAGCTCGTCGGTATGACGTGGGATGAAACGTTCCTCGAAAGAGGGTGGACGTTCGCCGGAATGACGACGGGAGGCGGGACGTTCTTCGAAAGGGGGTGGGACGCTCTTCGAATGGCAGAGGGTGAAGCGTACGGCGAAACGACACTGGGAGGCGGGACGTGCGTCGTGGCGGGAAGGAAGGCTGCTTTTGCCCTTCAACCGGCTTCCCGCACCCGGCGCAATTGCCTGCAACGAAAAGCGCCACCCCGTGGGATGGCGCCGTTTTGCGATGCGGTATGCCCGTTTAGCCGATCTTCACGCCCAGCTCACGTTCGACCAGGTCGAAGGCTGCGTCAATGGCCTTGTCCATGTCGTAGTACTTGTAGCCGCCGAGCCTGCCGGCGAAGACGACCTTGCCCTCCTTCGCGGCAAGCGCCTCGTACTGCTCGTACAGCGCGGTGTTGCGCTCGTCGTTGATGGGATAATACGGCTCGTCGCCCGGCTTCCAATCGGCCGGGTATTCGCGCGTGACGACCGTCTTCGGCTGCTCGCCGTACTCGAAGTGCTTGTGCTCGATGATGCGCGTCCACGGCACCGCGCGCTCGGTGTAGTTCACCACGGCGTTGCCCTGATGGTTCACCTCGTCGAGGATCTCGCTCTCGAAGCGAAGCGAGCGGTATTCCAAGCGCCCAAGCTGGTAATCGTAGAACTCGTCGATGGGCCCGCAATAGATGACGCGCGCTGCGATATCGGGCTCGGCGGCGATGAGGTCGCGGTACTCGGTGTTCAGGCGAATCTCGACGTCGCCGAACATGCGCTCGACCATCTTCGTGTAACCGCCCATCGGGATGCCCTGCCAACGGTCGTTGAAGTAGTTGTTGTCGAAGCGGAAGCGGCACGGCAGACGCTTGATGATGCTCGCCGGTAGGTCCTTGCAATCGCGGCCCCACTGCTTTTCGGTGTAGCCCTTGATGAGCTTCTCGTACACATCGCGGCCCACAAGCGAAAGCGCCTGCTCCTCGAGGTTTCTCGGCTCGCCGATTCCCGCCTCGGCGACCTGTTCGGCGATCTTCGCCTGGGCCTGAGCGGGCGTGCGCACATCCTTCCACATCTGTGCGAAGGTGTTCATGTTGAACGGCAGGTTATACAGCTCGTCTCCATACACCGCCACCGGCGAGTTGATGTAGTTGTTGAACTCGGCGAACTGGTTCACGTAATCCCACACGCGCCGGATGGAGGTGTGGAAGATATGCGCGCCGTACTTGTGCACGTTGATGCCCTCGACCTCCTCGCAATACACGTTGCCGGCGATATGCGGGCGCTTGTCGATGACGAGGCAGGTCTTCCCCGCTTTCAGGGCCTCGTGCACGAAGACCGCGCTCGAGATTCCCGCTCCCACCACCAAATAGTCGTACATGTTGTTATCCTTCCTAACGTCTGCGCGCCGCCCCCGCGGCGCGACTATTCCGAAAACTTCGCGAAAAGCGCCTTGTACGGGGCGCTCACCTGCACCTTCATGCGCGTGCCCTGGGCCGTGTGCTCTTCCTCGATGATGTGGCACTTGCTGTGCGCGAGGCTCGTCACGTCCCCGCGGTCATACGGTATCACCACTTGGAAGATGTAGCCCGTGTCGGCGGCCGCCTGCTGCACGCATGCGAGCAGCGCATCGATGCCCGTGCCCTCGTTCGCGCTGATGAACAGCCCCTCGGGGTATCGGTAGCGCAGGCTCTCGAGCTTCGCGGCGTCGAGCAGGTCGATCTTGTTGAACACCACCACGCGCCGGATGTCGGCGGCGTCGATCTGGTTCAAGATCTCGTCCACGGTCTTCATCTGCTTCTCGAAATCGATATCGGCCGCGTCGACGATATGCAGCACGAGGTCGGCCTCGCGAATCTCGTCAAGCGTGCTCTTGAAGCTCTCCACGAGCTTGGTCGGGAGCTTCTGGATGAAACCGACCGTGTCGGTGAGCGTGACCTCGCGTCCGTCGGGCAAGCTGAGGCGCTTGCTCTTCGAGTCGAGCGTGGCGAAGAGCTTGTCGTAGGAAAGCACGCCGGCATCGGTGAGCCGGTTGAGCAGGCTCGACTTGCCCGCATTCGTGTAGCCGGCCAGCGCCACGCGGAAGATGCCGCTCTCCTGGCGATTCTGCCGCTGCAACGCGCGGTTCTTCTCGAGCTCCTTCAGCTGGCGGCGGATGCTCGTGATGCGGTCGCGCACGATGCGGCGGTCGACCTCGAGCTGGCTCTCGCCTTCGCCGAAGCGGCTGCCGACGCCGCCGCCCATGCGGTTGCTCGCCAAGTGCGCCCACATGCCGCGCAGTCGCGGATACAGGTACTCGTTCTGCGCGAGCCGCACCTGCAGGCGGCCTTCCTTCGTCGTGGCATGCAACGCGAAGATGTCGAGGATGAGCGCCGTGCGGTCGATGACCTTCACGTCCTTGCCGACGGTCTTCTCGAGGTTCGACTGCTGGCTCGGCGTGAGCTCGTCGTCGAGGATGACGAGGTCGATGCCGTTTGCACGGCACATCTCGGCAATTTCCTCGGCCTTGCCGCTTCCCACGAAGGTGCGGGGGTTCGGCTTGTCGAGCCGCTGCGTCGTGGTCGCGACGACCTCGGCGCCGGCGGTCTCGGTCAGGCGCCGCAGCTCCTCGAGCGAGGATTCGAGCGACCAGGACGAATCGGGACGCTCGACGCCCACGAGGAGGGCGCGCTCCTGCTCTTCTTTCGGGTAATGGAATTCATTCATGCGCGCTATTGTACCGCACTTGCCCAAAGGCGACGTGCGAGCCGAGGCTGCGAACCGCTAGCGATGCAACACGCCCCGCATGCGGACGATGGCCTCTGACAGGCGGTCGTCGGGAACCGTGAGGCTGATGCGGATGAACCCTTCCCCATCGACGCCGTAACCGCTGCCCGGCGTGACCGCGACATGCACTTCCTGCAGCAGGTAGTCGGCAAACGCCGCCGAGGTCCAGCCTTCGGGAATGCGCGCCCATACGTAGATCGTCGCCTTCGGCGGCGTGCAGGCAAGCCCCATCTCGTTGAGCGCGGGCACGACGATGTCGCGTCGACGCTGGTAGCATGCGCATTGTGCGCGCACCGTCGACTGGTCGCTCGAAAGCGCGACCGCCCCCGCCCGCTGTATGGCCCCGAACACGCCCGTGTCGACGTTGCTCTTCACCGTTGCAAGCGCCTGCACGGCCTGGGCGTTGCCCGCCGCGAACGCGATGCGCCAGCCTGTCATGTTGTATCCCTTCGACAGGCTGAAGAACTCGATGCCGACCTCGCGCGCACCGGGGCGTTGCAGCAGCGCCGGCGCGCGGTAGCCGTCGTAGCAGATGTCGCAGTAGGCGTTGTCATGCGCGAGCAGGATGTCGTTCTCGCGGCAAAACGCGATGGCCTCGTCGAGATACGACTCGGGCGCGCAGGCGCCGGTCGGGTTGTTCGGATACCCGAGGAACATGATCTTCGCGCGTTGCAGAACCTCGGCGGGCACCTGCGTGAAATCGGCCAGATAGCCGTTGCGTGCCGTCGTGGGCATCTTCCATACGTCGGCGTTGCGCAAGGTCGCAGCCGCGGAATACGACGGATAGCCGATGCTCGGCGCGAGAACGGCATCGCCCTCGTCGACGAAGGCGTTGCCCAGGTGCACGAGGCCCTCCTTGCTGCCGATGAGCGCAAGCACCTCGCGTTCGGGGTCGACATCCACGCCGAACCGGGATGCCAGGTAGCCCGCAGCCGCCTGCCTGAACTCCATCGAGCCGGCATACGACGGGTAATGGTGGAATGCGGGGTCATGCAGGGCGTCGACCATCGCGTCGACGATGAATTCCGGCGTGGGGCGGTCGGGGTCGCCGACGGAAAGCGACACGACGTCGATTCCCCGCTCCTCAAGCGCCGCCCTCTTCCGCGAAAGCTCGACGAACAGATACGGCTTTGTCTCGAGCAGGCATTTCGATACGCGCATGAACGGTTCCTTCCTTGCAAACCCCTTGCGCATTGTATCGCTTGTATGAGGCGGAGAATCTAACGTTCCGTCAACTTATCGCGCGCAATCGATTTCGCGCAGGGCGGCTTCGAGCAGGCCGTCTCGCGAATTCGCATCGAGCCACCGCACCCGCGAATCGCCGCGCAGCCAGGAGCGCTGACGCTTCGCATAGCGGCGCGACGCGAGCTTGATGCGCTCGGACGCCTCGGTCATCGTGCAAAGCCCATCGAGCGCATCGACGACCTCCTTGTAGCCGATGGCCTGCGGCGCGGTGACCGCTTCGCGCAAGCCCGCATCGAGCAGGCCCCGCACCTCGGCCGCCAGCCCGGCTTCGAACATGCCGTCGACCCGCTTCTCGATGCGGGCCGCCAGCAGCTCCGGGTCGACGGACAGCGCGAGGTAAACGGCCGGCAACACCTGGGGAATCGTCTGCAGGTTCGCGTTCTGGCGCGCATATGTCGTGCCTTCCGACAGCAATTCGAAGGCGCGGATGACGCGTTTCGTGTTATTGGGGTGGAGCAACGCCGCCGATTCGGGGTCTTTCTCGCGCAGCATCTCCCAGAGCGCCTGCGGCCCCACCTTACCGAGCAGCTCCGTGTAGGCATCGCGGACGGAATTTCCCACCTGGTCGCCTTTCGGGTACTCGTACCCGTCGATGACCCCGCGGATGTAGAGCCCGGTGCCCCCGCAGAGCACGACGCGCTTGCCGCGGGCGTCGATGTCGGCCGCCGCCCGGCGGGCGTATTCCTGGTACACCGCAACGGAATAGGGTTCGCCTGGATCGACGAGGTCGAGGCCCCAATGCGGAACGAGCCGCTCAGCCGGCGGAACCTTGCCCGTCCCGATATCCATGCCGCGATACACCTGCATGGAATCGGCGCTGATGATCTCGCCGCCTATCGCGAGCGCCACCTGCTGGGCCAAATCGCTCTTCCCCGAGGCCGTCGGCCCCGCGATGATGACGATGGGTTGGGAAAGCTGCGGCACGAACGCCATCAGCGCTCGACCAGGCCCGTATAGTCGGCGCGCAGGAACCACGGCCGCGCATCGGAAACATGGGCGGAAACGACCGAGCCGACCAACGATGCCGGATCGATATCCGCGGGCAATGCGACGTGGACGTTCTGGTTCTTCGGGCTGCGCCCCGAAACCGCGCCGGCGTCCTTGCGGTTCACGCTTTCCACCAGCACCTCGATATCGGTATCCTGGTCGCGGCGGTTCGCCTCCCACGCCTTGCATTCCACGAGGTCGCGCAGGCGGTCGAAACGCTCCTGGATGACCTCGCGCGGCGTGTCGTTCGGAAGCTTGGCGGCCGGCGTGCCCTCGCGCGGGGAATAGATGAACGTGAACACCTGCGTGTACCCGACCTCCTTCACGAGGTCGTACGTCGCCTGGAAATCGGCCTCGGTCTCGCCCGGAAAGCCGACGATGATGTCGGTCGAAAGCGCGATGTCGGGACGGGCCGCGCGCACCTTCTGCACGAGGCCCAGATAATGCTCGGCCGTGTAGCGGCGGTTCATGGCCGCAAGCACCCGGTCGGAGCCCGATTGCACCGCCAAGTGCAGCGCCGGGGCGACCCGCTCGAGCGACCCGATGCGCTCGATGACCTGGTCGTTGAGATCCTTCGGATGGCTCGTCGCGAACCGCAGGTACCGCACGCCCGATTCGTGAACCGCATCGAGCACGTCGGCGAAGCGCGCTTCGCCGTACAGGTCGCGTCCATACGAGTTCACGTTCTGGCCGAGCAGCGTGATCTCCTTGGCGCCCGCGAGCACCAGGCCACGGGCCTCCTTGCGGATATCCTCGAGCGGGCGCGACTTCTCACGGCCGCGCACATAGGGCACGATGCAATACGAGCAGAAATTATTGCACCCGATGGTGATGGGGAGCCAGGCGCTCCAGTTCTTCTCGCGGTGGCTCGGCAGGCTCGTCGGGAAATCGAGCGAGGCGTCGAGCACTTCCACCTGGGCCGATTCCTTCTGGATGGCATCGGCGATGAGGCGCGGGAGCGACGCGAGGTTCATCGTGCCGAACACGACGTCGACGTTGGGCAGCTCGCGGACGAGCGCCTCGCCGTCGCGCTGGCCGATGCAGCCGCCGATGGCCACGTGACGCCGTCCCGTGGGAGACCCCGCGCGCACGGGCACGTTCTTCATGGAATTCACCTGACCGCGCAGGCGCACATCTGCCGCCTCGCGCACGCAGCAGGTCATGAACACGACGACGTCGGCTTCCTCGATCGTGGAAACCTGCTGCGCGCCGAGCGCCTCGAGCATGCCCACGACCCGTTCCGAATCGTGCTTGTTCATCTGGCATCCGAAGGTATGGATGCAGAAACGCAGGTCGTTGAAGACTTCGTTCATGATTGCCCTACGCGCGCCCGGCTATTCGGCCTGCGGCACGACCGGCGTGCGCGGCTCGACCGAAAAGCGGATGGCGGTGCGGTATTCGCCGTCGATGACGATATCGGCGAACGCGGGAACGCACACGATCTCGATGCCGATGGGAGACAGGAAGCCGCGCGAGATGGCGATGGCCTTCACCGCCTGGTTCACGGCGCCGGCGCCCACTGCTTGGATATCGACATGCGAGCCGTCCTTGATCATGCCCGCAATGGCACCGGCAACCGATGCCGGCGAGGAATGGGAGGACACCTTCAGGCATCCGATTGACTGCTTTTCCATGGTGCTTCTTACGTGTCCTTCTATTGTTCCGTTTGCTCTGCGTGCAGTGGTGCGTCTCACCTGAGCGTAATCGCGTGTAGTTGCGGCAATGGATTCTAGCAAAGTTCCGGTGAAATGGGAAATCTCAACACCGAATAGCGGGCTTAGGCGGCATCGGGCATGCCCGGAAGCCGATTCATCCTCATGACGACAGGCGGTCTTTGATGGCGGTCGGTATCGCCATGATGGCGCGGCCGACCTTGAACGTGGTGGAATCGAGCACCTCGCCCATCGCGGCGGCCGGCCCGATGCCATGCAGGTCGAGCGCGATGCGCTCGCGGCGTTCGAGGGTCTCGCGGAAGGCGGCGACCTCTTCCATCCCGATGGTGCGCACGTCCTCGGCCACGAGCTGCCAGGTGTGGTGGATGCGCGCGCAGTACGCATCGCAGAACGCCGCATCGAACTCGTCGGCATGGGATTTGATCCACTCCTCCATGCGCATCGACGCCACGAGGTGGCCGCGGATGTTGCGCACGCTGCGCGCGCTCGTCATCGTCGAGTGCGCGCGCATGCGGCGCTGGTAGAACGTCTCGTTCAGAAACGCCGCGCGTTGCGCAAGCGGAATGCACATCATCGTGAACAGGAGGTCCTCATGGATGATGCCCTCCTCGAAGCGCAGCCCGGCGCGCTCGATCATCGAGCGGCGCATCAGGAACAGGCAGGCAGACGGCCGAAACGCCCCCGTGCGCTCGAGCTCGACGTAGATATCGGCGCCGGTGAACACGCCGGGCACATCGGGTCGGTCGTCTTGCGGCTCGGGATTGCTATGCGCGAGCGCCTCGGTCTCGTAAAAGGTCTTGGCCGCGAAGAACAGCAGGTCGAGCCCTTCGGAATCGGCTTTCGCGACGAGCCGCTCGAGCGTCTCGGGGCGGTAGTAATCGTCGGAATCGAGATTGAGCAGGTAATCGCCCCTTACCACCTCGAGCGCGCGGTTGCGGGCAACCGACTGCCCGTTGTCGCCGCTTTCCAGGAAGACGAATCGGGCGTCGCCTCGCACCGTGCGTTTCGCGACCTCGATGGAACGGTCGCTCGACCCGCTGTCGACGCATATCGCCTCGAAATCGGCGAAGGTCTGCGCCATCAGCGACTCCAGGCATTCGGCGATGTATTCCTGCACGTTGTAGATGGGGATGATGACGCTCACTCGCGGATTCATGCCATTCCTCCTTGAACCTCTTCCCCGTCGGCGGCGCCCTGCTGCTCGGCGAACGGGATGAAGACCCGGATGCCATCGCGCCTGACGGTGATTTCGGGCTGCACCTGCGCATCGAGGTAATAGGCCTCGGCGAGCGGCCCGTATGCCGCGCCGACGCGCTGCGCGAACGCAACGCGGTCATCGGGCGCGATATGCACCGCCCGGCGTTCTGGACGCCGGGAATGTGCCGCGACGGCGCGTTTGCCGCCCGCGAGCGAGATGGCGTTCGCAAACGGCTCGAGCGGCGCGATCTCGCCGTCCATCACGCGGCGTGCGCTGCGCGTGGAAAGCTCGAGTCCCAGCTCGTGGGCCGTCTGCGCAAGTTCCTCGGGCGTCGCGGCAAGCGCCGGCCGCAGGCACACCGGGAATGCGCCCGCATCGGGCGCGAAGGCGCGCTCGACCGCCGAGAGCACGCGGCTGCCGTACGCGAGCAAGGTCGCGAGCACCTCGGTCGGCGAACCCAGGTACACGGCGCATGAACCGCGTTGCGCCAACGTGAACTCGGTGACGATGCGGTTGATGTTGCGCGGGCCCCGCATCACCGAGCGTCCGGTCGCGTCGACCACCAGATGCGGAACCGTGCTCTGGTCGGCCTTCTCGGGCAGGTTCCCGGTATCGGCGGACACCGCCACCGACGTCCCGAGGCCCTCCCCCGATGCCGCGATTCGATGCTCCGCCGCATTGCAGGCGATGGAATAGAGCGCCATGCCGCGGCCGTGCACGCCCCACTGGTCGGCGTGGAAGGTATCGAGCTTGCTCGTGACGCGCGGCTCGAAGACCTTCTGCCACATCTGGGGCGGTATGCCCTCGCCATCGTCGATGACCACGATGTTGCGCATGCGCCCATCGCGGTTCGTCGCGATGCATATCATGCGCGCGCCCGCATCGCGCGCATTTCGCAGCAGCTCGAGGACGATATCCTCGACGCAGCGGATGTCCTGCTGGGCCTGCCGGCGCTCGGCCTCGGACGTCCTCAGGCGAACGAAGCCACCCCCGAGTTCCTCTTCAACCCGGAGGTGGCCTTCGCCCAATACTTCATCTATGAACCCGTGCAGGCCCGTGTCGCCCATGGCGGGGTGCTACTTCGCGATGCCGATGGCGCGGCTCTCGCGGATGACGACGACCTTCACCTGGCCGGGATACTGCATCTCGCTCTCGATGCGCTTCGCGATGTCGTGCGCGAGCACCGTGGTCTGCGCCTCATCGACGATTTCGGGCACGACCATGACGCGCACCTCGCGGCCCGCCTGGATGGCGAACGTGCGGTCGACGCCCTCGTAGCTGTTCGCGATCTCCTCGAGCTTCTCGAGGCGCTTGATATAGGCGTCGAGCGTCTCTTTGCGGGCACCGGGACGCGCCGCGGAAATGGCGTCGGCCGCCTGCGTGATGACGTCGAGCACCGAATTCGGCTCGATGTCGTTGTGATGCGCCTCGATGGCGTGGACGATCTCGGGCTTCTCGCCGAAACGGCGCGCAAGGTCGGCGCCGATGACGGCATGGCTTCCGTCCACCTCGTGGGTCACGGCCTTTCCGATGTCGTGCAGCAGGCCGGCGCGTTTCGCGGGAATCGGGTCGAGGCCGAGCTCGCTGGCCATGAAGCCGGCGAGATAGGCCACCTCGCGGGAGTGGTCGAGCACGTTCTGGCCGTATGACGTGCGGTAACGCAGCTTGCCGAGCGTCGTGACGAGCTCGGGATGCAGGTCGTGGATGCCCGTCTCGAAGCCCGCTTGCTCGCCGGCCTCCTGAACCTGCTTGTCGACGTACTTCGTGGCCTTCTCGAACATCTCCTCGATGCGCGCCGGATGGATGCGCCCATCGGCGATGAGGTTCTCCATCGTGATGCGCGCGATCTCGCGGCGAACCGGGTCGAAGCAGCTGATGGTGACGCATTCCGGCGTGTCGTCGATGATGAGGTTCGCGCCGGTGATCTGCTCGAACGAGCGGATGTTGCGGCCCTCGCGGCCGATGATGCGGCCCTTCAGGTCGTCGCTCGGCAACGCCACGGTGTGCACCGTGTTCTCGGTGGTGTACTCGCTTGCCAAGCGCTGGATGGCCAGGCTCAGGATCTCGCGGCTCTTCTTGTCGGCCTCGAGCTTCGTGCGGTTCTCGGACTCGCGGATGATGGCGGCCGACTCCATCGCGACCTCGCTGCGCAGGTTGTCGAGCAGCTCTTCCTTCGCCTCGTCGGCGGTCATGCCGCTCACCTGCTCGAGGCGCTCGTTGATCTGCCCGATGCGCTCCTCGGCCTCATCGAGGCGGTCCTCGTAATCGCGCTTGAGGTCGTCGAGCGCACGCTGCTCGCGCTCGAGATCGCGCTCACGCTTCTCGACCTGCCCCTGCATGCTCGAAAGGCGATGCTCGCGCGAATCGAGGGAATCGCTGCGCTTGTCGAGCGAACGCTCGCGGGCGTTCAGGCTCTTCTCCTGCTCGCGGGTCTTGTCGAGGCGGGCGGAATTCTCTGCCTCGGCCTTCTCGCGGAGCTTCGTGATCTCGTCTTTCGCCTCGATGAGCTTCTCGCGCTGCAGGATCTCGGCCTTCTCGCGCGCATCGTTCAACAGGCGCTCCGCCTCGGCGGCGGTGTTCTTAACCGATTGCGCGCCCATCGACCGCGCAACCAGCACGCCGGCGACAACGCCCAGTATCACGCCGACGACTGCAAATACCCATTCCATTAATCGCTCCTATGCTGTTCTCGGCACGGGTGTCCGTGCATAAAAAATGCCAGGTGTATCTGGCATGAGCATACATGTGTCCTAGGGGGCGCTATTCAGTTGTTCATATCTGAATACCCGATTGCCGGGTATGTATACTCATGGTGCACTCTATACTACCCCAACAAAAACTCCACCGCGTCTGCATCGCGCGATAGTCATTATTAGCCCATAAAGCCTGCAACCGATGCATCGTGCGATTTTCGCCGGGAAGCGGTAGAGTGTTCGCTGCAAGGATTCGTGGGAAGGACGCCGTGAACGAACGCTCCAAAGGCGCATTGATGAACTACCTGTACATGGCGGTGCAGGTGGTCGTGAACCTCATCTACGTGCCCCTGCTGCTCGGGTTCATCGGCACGAACGAATACGGCCTCTACCAGCTCGTGGGCTCGGTGATGGCCTATCTCCTCATCATGAACTCGACGGTCGCCGCCGCCGTCCAGCGCTATTACAACAAGTACCTCGCACTGCACGACGACCTGCGCGCGCAAAACGTCCTGGGCGTCGCGCGCATCCTGTATTGGGTGCTCTCGGGCATCGCCGTCATCGTGGGCATCGCGCTCATCGCCATCGCGAACGTGGCCTACGCCGAATCGCTCACCGCCGCAGAGCTCGTCGAGCTCTCGTGGATGCTCGGCATCCTCATCGTCAACGTCATCATCGTGCTGAACAACTCCATCTACAGCGCGACCATCGAGGCGCACGAGCGCTTCACCTTCCAGTACGGCCTGCAGGTCGTGCTCACCGCCCTGCAACCGGCCGCCATCGCACTGGCAGTGTTCATCTACCCGTATGCGATCTCGGCGGTGCTGGTGCAGCTCGCCACCGTGGCCGCGGAAGCCCTCATACGGCGCACCTATGCCAGCCGCACGCTCGGCATCCACGTGCGGCTCCACGAGTTCGACCGCTCGCTCGCCCGCGCCCTGCTCGTCTTCTCGGGCGCCATCTTGCTGGCCACCGTGGCCGACCAGATTTTCTGGCGCACCGACCAGCTCATCTTGGGGTACTTCTTCGGCACCGGCTCGGTGGCCGTCTACGGCATCGCCTCGCAGATCTTCATGTGCTACATGCCCCTCGGCATCGCGGTCTCGGCCGTTTTCCTCCCCAAGGTCACGCGCATCTACCGCGGCGAGGAAAACGACGAAACCCTCTCCGAGCTCTTCATCCGCATCGGCCGCATCTCGTTTCTCGTGCTGTTCGCCGTGCTCACCGGCTTCATCGTGTTCGGACGCGATTTCATCGGCCTGTGGGCGGGCGATGGTTTCGACGAGGCGTATGCCATCGCCGTCATCATCATGGTGCCGTTCACCATCGACCTCATCCAGAATGTCGGCCTCACCATCTTGCGCGTGAACAACACCTACGGGTTCCGCGCGCGCATCTATTTCGCGACTGCCGTCATCAACATCGTCGCCACCATCGTGCTCGTGCAGCAGCTCGGCATCATCGGCGCGGCCATCTCGACCGCGCTCGCGATGCTCATCGGCAGCGGCATCATCATGAACTGGTTCTATTGGAAGCGCACCGGCATCGACATCCCCGCATTCTGGAAGCAGATATGCCGGGTGGCGGCCGCGCCCTTCGCGCTGTTCGCCATCGTGTTCCTTCTGTACGCCACCGTGTTGCCGGCAGCGTCGGGATGGCTCGCGCTCGTCGGCTATCTCGTCGCCTACGTCATCCTCTATGTGGCTATCTGCTGGGCATTCTCGTTCAACGCGTACGAGAAGGGCCTCCTGCGCACGCTCGTCAGGCGGGGTCGCTAAGACGCTTTTGCGCGGAAAGCCGCTCCCTAATCGAGGCTATACTGCTTGAACACATCGCGCAGCATCGACTTGTAGGATCCGGCGATGTCGGCGATATGGCGGAACGTCTTCGTCGCCGTCACGCTGCGGATGGCGCGGGCGCGGGCCTGCAGGATCTCCTTCTCGTTGAAGATGAGACCGATCGAGTCGGCCGCATAGACCATGAGCAGCTCTTTTTGCCAATCGCGCAGCGTCTGGTAATCGTGTTCATAGGAAATCGCGAGGATCTCGGAGATGGCCTCGACCGCATCGTCGATCGATTCGGCGCCGAGCATGCGCGGCTTGTGGTGGAAGCGGTAGCGGTAGACGACATCGGGAATGGCGTAGAACCACCCCGCCGCAACCATCGCGCGCACGAGGAACACCGGGTCTTCATGCCGGATGAGGTTCGGGAACTCGATGCCGTTCTGCTCGAGCAGCGACCGCTTGAAGATGAACCGCTGGAAGCCGAAATCGCCTTGCCAATCGCGATATTCGAAGCGGCGCTCCTCCGTGAAGGTGAAGCAGGACAGATGGCCCTCGTCGGTATAGTCTTCCTTCACGACATTCGTCCGGTTGTCGAATTCGCTGAACGACCCGCCGGCGATGGGCGCATCGTGCTCGACGGCGGCGTGATAGAGCTTCTCGAGCGTCGTCTTCTCGGGATACCAATCGTCATCGTCGAGAAATGCGACATATTCGCCACGCGCCGCGCGAAGCGCCTCGTTGCGCGCTGCCGAGACGCCCCGGTTCTCGTGGAAGGTGATGCAGCGGAAACGCGCATCGTCGTGGGCGAACAGCTCGTAGATGCTCTTCGTGTTGTCTTCCGAGGCATCGTCCACGCAAATGACCTCGATATCCTCGAGCGTTTGCATCTCGACGCTCGCCAATGCCTCGGCGAGGTATTCGGCGCTGTTGTGCATGGGCACGATGACGGAAACGGTAGGCACAAGACCCTCCTGTAAATCCATGCTGCTATGACCCGGTTATTCTACCGCATGCGGCATGCGGGCACGAGGTCGAACGGCACTGCGCGGATCGGGGCCGGGTAATTCCCCGGCCCATTCCTCACGCACGTTGACCGTATTGCGCGAACCAAGCGCTCGACACCTCGCCGGCGATATTCGGGCTGTATCCTTTGCGCATGAGCTTCGCATACGCCGACCCGCGCAGGTTCTTCGATTTCGGAGGGTTCTTCTCGAGCACGCGCATCGCCCGCTCATGCTCGGTGCCGAACCGCTCCTCGTAAGCCGTCGGCCACCCGTGAATCTTATCTGCGGCGATGCCGTTTTCCTTCAGCTCGCGCACGATGCCGCTGTTGCCCATGCCCTTGCGCATGAGCGCGCTCGCGCGCATCTCGCCCCACCGCAGATCGTCGATAAGGCCGATGCGCACCGCCTTGGCTATCGCCTTTTCGGCGATATCGGGCGGGACATCCTCGCGCAGCAGCCGGGTGCGCATCTTCGCCTGGCAAAACTCGTGGTAACCGCATAAATCGACGACCCGCTGATACGCCGCCTTATCGGGCGGCAACTCGTCCTCGCCTCGCACTTTCCTCGATGGCCTCTTCCCGGTCGCCGGGGACTGTGCGGCATCGACGCCGAGGTCGAACATGCCGCTGCCCTCGGACGACTCGATGGCATCCATCATCGATTGCAGCTTGGCGATGACATCGGCTTTCGACCTTGCCATCGCATGCACCTCCGTGGCTACGCTTCTTCCGTTTCCGGAATGTCGGGATCGTACAGGGGCAGGTCGGCGGCATCGCCCACCAGCGGCAAGCCGAATTCGGCACGCACCTGGTTCTCGATCTTATCGCGCAGGTCGGGGTTCTCCTCGAGCCGGGCCTTGGCCGCCTCGCGGCCCTGCCCCAGCCGCTCGTCGCCGTAGGTGTACCAGGCGCCGCTCTTGTGGACGACATCGCATTCGGCGGCCATGTCGAGGATGCACCCTGACTTCGAGATGCCCGTGCCGTACATGATGTCGAATTCCGCCTGCCTGAACGGCGGTGCGACCTTGTTCTTGACGACCTTCACGCGCACGCGGCTGCCCACCGGCTCGCCCTGCACCTTCAGCGTGTCGCGGCGGCGGATGTCGAGGCGCACCGAGCTGAAGAACTTCAGGGCACGACCGCCGGGCGTGGTCTCGGGATTCCCGAACATCACGCCGATCTTCTCGCGCAGCTGGTTGATGAAGATGCAGGTGGTGTTCGATTTGGCGAGCGAGCCGGCAAGCTTGCGCAGCGCCTGAGACATCAGGCGCGCCTGCAGGCCGACCGTGGTGTCGCCGATCTCGCCCTCGAGCTCGGCGCGGGGCGTGAGCGCAGCCACCGAGTCGATGACGACGCAGTCGATGGCGCCGCTGCGCACGAGCATATCGCAGATCTCGAGCGCCTGTTCGCCGGTATCGGGTTGCGAGATGAGCATCTCGTCGATGTCGACGCCCAATCGTGCGGCATATACGGGGTCGAGCGCATGTTCGGCGTCGATGAAGGCGACGATGCCGCCAGTGGCCTGCGCCTCGGCAATGATATGCAGCGCGAGCGTCGTCTTGCCGCTCGATTCAGGGCCGTAGATCTCGATGATGCGGCCGCGCGGCACACCGCCGATGCCCAGCGCGGCATCGAGCGGCAATGCGCCCGTGGGAATGAATCCGACGTTGAGGTCGTTTTCGCCTTCCCCGAGCTTCATGATCGACCCCTTGCCGAACTTCTTCTCGATCTGCTCGGTGGTGAGCTTGAGCATTTCTTCTTTCGCCTGGTCCATGTGCACTCCTCGATGTTTCTAGATTGCATCCATTATACGAACGGACGTTCGCGTGTCAAGCACGGTGCCCGTCTTTGCGAAAAGCATAGAGACCCCAACCTCAGAAAAAGTTCCGAGATTTCTCAGATAGACCTCAGGAATACCTCAGGAAAAGCTCAAGAATAGCTCAAATGCCGACTCTGAACTGGCACGTTGCTAGGCACCGATGCGTTCCGAAAAAAGTCTCAGGCTTTCGCGCACCGCCTGCGAGCGCACTTGCGAACGGCTGCCCCCGAACGTGAACAGATGCGCCTGCGTGCCCGCGGCATCGCTCACACCGATCCACACGGTCCCCACCGGCTTGCCGGGCACGGCACCGCCGGGACCGGCGATTCCGGTGACGGAAACCGCGATGTCCACGCCGAGCTGCTCGCGCGCGCCCTGCGCCATCGCGCAGGCCGTCTGCTCGCTCACGGCACCGTGCTCGGAGAGGACCTGTTCCGGCACGCCGAGCCGCGCCATCTTCACGTCGTTGGAATAGCTCACGATGCCGCCCTCGACGACATCGCTCGAGCCGGCGATATCGGTGAGCGTCGCCCCGATGAGGCCTCCGGTGCAGCTTTCGGCCGTGCCGAGCTTCTTGCCCGCCGCACGGGCCGAATCGATGACGGAGCGCGCCATCTCCTCGAGGTCGCCCTTCGTGGGATATTCGCGTTCCCACGAATCATCTGACATGCGCATGTAGTCGAACGGCTCGACGTCGGCGCGCTTCGCCCGCTTCGTGAATCCCAGCAGGTCGGCGGCCTTCCGGAAGTAATCGAGCATGCTCACGATGGTGAAGAACACCGCGAGTATCATCGCGGCCCATGCGAGCACGTACATGCCATCCGAGAAGTTCTGGTCGAAATCGCCCAGCAGTGGCGTCCCCTTCACCAGGAACAGCACGATGGCGACGATTTGCGTGACGGTCTTTATCTTCCCCCACCAACTGGCCGCGATGACGACGCCCTCGCTAGCCGCCACCATGCGGATGCCCGAAACGATGAACTCGCGCGAGATGATGATGAGCGCAACCCACGAAGGCAGGACGCGCAACTCGACGAGCACGAGCAATGCGGCGGTCACGAGCAGCTTGTCCGCCAAGGGGTCCATGAACTTGCCGAGGGTCGTGACCTCTCCCCTGCTGCGCGCCAAATGCCCATCGACCGCGTCGGTCGCCGAGATGACGATGAACACGATGGCCGCGATGAGCGGCTTCCACGACTCGGCGTGCGGCCAGTCGGGCAGGTATTCCGGCCACGGGGCGATGATGACCGCAAGGAACACGGGAATCGCGAGGATGCGCGCCAACGTGACCTTGTTCGCCGGCGTCCAGAGCTTTTGGGTGGTTTCGTTGGCCACGTTATTCGCCTTCCATCTCGTACATGAGCGTGCCCGAGATCTCGACCTCGACGATGTCGCCCGGCTTGCCAGCCGAAACGAACGTCACGCCGTCGACATCGGGCGCCTGGCATTGCGCACGACCGAACAGCTGGCCGTCTTCCTCGCGTCCAAGCACAAGCACGGGCATGCGCGTGCCAACACGCGCGGCGATGACGCCCGCAGATATGCCGTCGGCAAGGTCGCGCACCTCCTGCGCGCGCTCCTGCTTGAGCTCCTCGTCAAGCTGGCCCTCGAGCTCCGCCGCCTTGGTGCCGTCCTCGCGCGAGTACGGGAACACGCCCACGTAATCGAGCTCGGCTTCCTCGATGAAATCGAGCATCTCGGCGAACTGCTCCTCGGTTTCGCCCGGGAACCCCGCGATGAGCGTCGTGCGCAACGTGACATCGGGCACCGTCTCGCGCACATGGGACACCAGCTGCAGGAAATCGTCGCCGCAACCACGCCGGTTCATCGCGCGCAAGACGGGCTTCGCCGCATGCTGGAACGGGATGTCGAGGTAGCTGCAGATGTTCTCGTGGTCGCGCATCGTGGCAAGCAGCTCATCGGTGACGCCTTCAGGCTGGATGTACATCACGCGGAACCACGTTTCGGGAAAGCGCTCGGCCAGATGCCCCATGAGCTGCGCGAGCGTTTTCCGTTCCTCGAAATCGGCGCCCCACCGGCCGGTATCCTGCGCGATGAGTGTGATCTCGCGCACGCCAGACGCCACCTTATAGGCCACATCGGCCTCGATCTGCTCCAGCGTGAAGCTGTGGTAGCGGCCGCGGATGAATGGAATCGTGCAATAGCTGCACATGCGGTTGCAGCCATCGGAGATCTTGACATATGCGACCCAGGGGGAATCTCCCGCCGTCGTGAGCGCATATTCGTTGGCGCCGATCGTGCCATCGTCGGCAAGCTGGGGCGCCGCGGGAAGGCGGTCGGGGAACAACCCGGCAACCACCTGCACGATGTCATCCTCGCGCGAGCAGGGCACGAAGGCCTGCGCCTCGGTGAGTTCTGACTCGAGATCGGCGCCGTAGCGGGCCGGCAGGCAACCAGCCATGATGATCTTCGCGTCGCCGGCGGCCACGCGGTCGAGCCCGGCAAGCGCGAAGAACGTGTCGATGCTCTCTTCGGTAGCTGCCTGGATGAACGAGCAGGTGTTGATGATGATGGCATCGGCGGCTTCGGGGTCGTCGACGAGCGGATAGCCCGCACGCACGAGCTTCGCGGCCATCTCCTGCGAATCAACTTCGTTTTTCGCGCACCCGAGCGTGACGAAGGCCACGCTCGGCGCAAGGTTCGTAGCAATAGGCATGAGCAGGGGCCTAGCGGTAGTTGACGAACTGGAGCGGACGGCCGTAGTCCTGCTCCTTCAGGAAGGCGATGACCTCCTGCAAAACGTCGATCTTCGGGCCCGAGACCCGCACCTTGTCCTCTTCAATCGTCACCTTCACCTTGAGCTTCTGGGCCTTGATGTCCTTGTTGATCTTCGCCGCGGTGTCGCGGTCGATGCCCTCGATGATCGTGCCCACCTGGCGCACGTTGCCGCCGGCGGCGTTTTCGACCTTGCCCCAGCTGATGCTCTTGATATCGACCTTGCGCTTGATGAGCTTCGACTGGATGATGTCGATGATCTGCTTGACGGTGAAGTCGCTCGGCGCGGTGATGGTGATGGTCTTCGCGCGCTTGTCGAGGTCGATCTTCGAACCCGTGTCCTTCAGGTCATAGCGCTGCTTGAGCTCCTTGGTCGCCTGGCCGTATGCGTTGTCGATCTCCTGCATGTCGACCTGCGACACCACATCGAAGCTGGAATCCTTTGCCATCGTCTGTCTCCCCTCTTACACGCGCAAGCGGCCCCGGGGGCCGCAAGCGCTCACAATACGTTTTCAGATATGCGGCTACTCGTAATACTCTTCGGAATCCTCGCCCTCATCCTCGGACCCTTCCTCCTCATCGGAGTATTCCTCATCCTCGGATTCCTCGTCGGACTCCTCATCCGATTCCTCGTCCTTGGCCTCGGCTGCCGCCGCATTTGCCGCCTCGCGCGCATCGTTATCGATGCCGCGCAGGTTCTGCGCCGAAGAGGACGACGATGCCGATGAGCTCGTCGAAGCGGAGGACCCGCCGGCACCATGGTCGGCCTGCCACGCCGCGAGCACGTCGTTGAAATCGATCTTGATATCGACCACGCCCTGGTCATTCGGCGTAAGCGCGATGTCCTTGCCATCCTGGACGGCCTTCACGCCCGTCGGGTCGGCGCAGATGAACTCGAGCGTGCCAGAGGTCGTGAAGGTCTTCGTCGACGGCCCCTCGACGTTTTCGGCGATCTGCTTCTCGCCGTCGATGTACACCTCGATCCACGTGGTCGTGCCGCCGTTGACGGTGTAGCTGAACGTGAACGACGTCGGCGCGGCGGCCGTCGTGCCGCCCGCCTCGGCGCTCGATTCGGTTTCGGAAGCGGCCGACACGGGCAGGTTGCTCACGTCCTCGGACGATCCCTTCGGCCCGAACACCAGCACCAACAGCACGATGAGCAGCACCGCGGCGACGGCGACGATGCCCAGCAGCGGCCAATTCACATTCGCGAACCGCCCGCCGAACAGCCCCCGCGAAGGTGCGGGGCTCGCCACGGCGTTGAAGATGGGCTCCTCGCCCAGCGCCCGTCCGCGGCTGCGGTGACCGCCGTTGCGGTAGGTGCGCTCGGCCTCGGAGCGGGCCATGATGCGGCCGGAATCGTAATCGTCGTACATGCGGCGCCCCGGACGCTCGCTATCGCGGTAGCGGTCGCGCGGGCGGCCATAGCGCGGCTGGGAAAGGTCGCCGCGTTCGTAGCCTGAAACCTCGTAATGGCGCGTCTGCGACTGGCGCATGCGCGCCGCCTCGGCGCGTGCCGCCGCCGAACGGCTGGACGAGGGCATGTCGAAACCCGTCCCCCGCGTGTTCTTGCGCGCCGCGTTCACCTGGTAGGCATACTGCTCGTCCAGGTACTGGCGGGTTATCTCAGAAGCGTTCAATCCCAAGAGCTGGGCATATGAATTAATCATGTTGCGGGCGTATCCCCGCGGCGGCATGCGGTCGAAATCGCTTTCCTCGATGGCCTGGATGATGTCGGGGCGAATGCGCAAGCGACGCGCGACCGTGTTGACATCGAGTCCCTTTCGCGTGCGCGCGCGGCGCAACTGCGAGCCGAAATCGTCTGGCACGTCCAAACCTCCTTGCGGATGCTAATCGTTGGCCTCGAAGGCCTTGATGCTCTCGAGTTCCAGCTCATCGACCAGTACCTCGCGCGGCTTGCTGCCGTTCGCGGGCCCGACGATGCCCTTCTCCTCGAGCATGTCCATTATACGGCCTGCTCGCGAATATCCAATGCTGAAGTGGCGTTGGATATTCGATGTAGAACCGAACTTCGCGCCCACCACGAGCTCGGCCGCATCCCACAGCAGCGGGTCCTCGTTGCTCGCGCTGCCATTGCTGCCCGACACCGGCGTGCCCATGCTCATGAGGTTCGTCTTCAGGATGTCGTTATGGTATTCCGGCTCGCCCTGCTCCTTCAGGTGGTTCACGACGGCCTCGATCTCGTCGGGGCTCACGAAGCAACCCTGCAGGCGCACGGGCTTCGGGAACTCGGGCTTGCCGAACAGCATGTCGCCGTTGCCGATGAGGTTCTCGGCGCCGGTGGTGTCGAGGATGACGCGCGAGTCGATGCCCGAGGCGACGGTGAGCGCCATGCGGTTCGTGATGTTCGCCTTGATGAGGCCGGTGACGACATTCGTCGAGGGACGCTGCGTCGCGACGATCATGTGGATGCCCGCCGCACGCGCGAGCTGCGCGATGCGCGAGATGCTGAACTCGACGTCCTTGCCCACGTTCATCATGAGGTCGGCGAGCTCGTCGATGACGATGACGATATAGGGCATCTGCTTCGCGGGCTCGGCGCCCTCCTCGTCGAGCACGCCCTGGTGCACCTTCGTGTTGTACTGGCCGATGTCGCGCGCGCCCACCTTCGAGAACACCTTCAGTCGGCGCTCCATCTCGGCCACGCCCCACGAGAGGGCGCTCGCCGCCTCGCGCGGCTCGGTGACCACCGGTACGTACAGGTGCGGGATGCCGTTGTAGGGCGCGAACTCGACGCGTTTCGGGTCGATCATGATGAAGCGTACCTCGTCGGGTGTGGCGCGCATCAATATGCTCATGATCATCGAGTTGATCGAGATCGACTTGCCAGAACCCGTCGTGCCGCCGACCAGCAGGTGCGGCATCTTCGCGAGGTCGAACACCATCTTATGGCCCTCGACGTCCTCGCCGATGGCCACCTGCAGCGGGCCGGGCTTGGCCGCGGGCAGGATATCGCCCAGGTAAACGTTCTGGCGCACCTTGTTCGGTACCTCGACGCCCACGTAGTTCGTGCCCGGGATGGGCGCGAAGATGCGCACGCCCGGCGCCGCCAACGCGAGCGCGATATCGTCGGTGAGGTTCGTTATCTTGTTCACGCGGATGCCCGAGGGAAGGTCGATCTTGAACAGCGTGACCGTGGGACCGGCCACCCAGCCCACGACATCGACCGGCACGCCGAAATCCTCGAGCGTCTGCTGCAGCAGCTCCGCCGTATCCTGCAGGCTCTCTTCGCTCTCGCGCTTCTTGTCACGCGCGCCCGACTTCTTCAGCAGCTTCATCGGCGGAAGCTCGAACCCTTCCGTGGCCTGCGGGAATGCGAGCGTCGCCGCCTGAGACGGCTTCTTTGCGGCCTTCTTCCGGGATACAGGCGCCTGCTTGGCCGCACCGAGCTTGCGCGTGAGCTGCGAAGGGGGCTCCTCCTCGTCGAAGCAGCGCGTCTTCGCATCGGCGATGTCGACGACCTCGGCGTCGATCACGTCATCGAAGCGTTGCGTGGCCGCGTTCGCCGACACGCGCCGCGAGCGCTTCGGCTGCGGCGCAGGCGCCGATCCGAGCCGCATCGTCTTGCGGTTGGCCGATTGCGGCATCTGCTCGAACCCGCCGATCGTCGGCGCGGCTTCGAGCGCGGGCTGCTGCCTGCGTGCCTGACGGCGGCCCAGCAGCCCCTTGCGTGCGGGCGCGCCGCCGCTGAACACGGGTTGCTCTGCCGTCTGCTGCTGCGCCTGCGCCTGCTGCATGCGCTTGCGCTCGCGCAGCTCGTGCACGCGGTCGATGAGGCTGTTGATGGTGAACCCGATGATCATGAGCGCGACGATGATGACGCCGACGAGCACGATGACAGACACCGCGAGGCCGAGGTATTGCAACCCCGCCCAGGCGATGCCCGCGCCCACATAGCCGCCCTGCGCGAGCAGGTTCTGCCGCAGGAACAGCTTGTCGAGCGTCGAGAGGTCGGCGCCGGGCGTGAACAGGCCCATGATGCCCAAGATGGCCAGGAATATGAGGAAGAGACCCACCGCGACGCGCGTGGGCATCTTCTGCCGTTGGAAGCGGATGATGAAGCTCACGCCGATGAGCAGCAAAAACGCCGGCAGCACATAGGCGCCCGCACCGAACGCGAGGCGCAGCACCTCCGAGAGCACCGAGGTCACGACCGCCTTCGACGGAATCATCATCATCGCGAAGAGCGCGATGCCCAGCACGATGAAGACGACGCCGCAGATATCCCGCTTCGTGCGCTCGTCGACGAAACCGCCGCTCTCGTAGGGCGCGGCCGCCACATTGGCCGCCTGCGCCTTCCGCTGCGCCGATTTCACCGCAGGGGAATTGGCCCTGCCCTGTTTCTGCTGTTGCTTCTTCGCCAAACGATTACTCCCGGAAAGTGCGTTTCATCTGCGTTTTACCCACGGAAGTATACCCCAATGCACGCAGCCGTCCGAAAACATCCGAACGACTCCACATGGCAGGCGCTTACAGCCGGTACGCCTCGGCGAAATGGGCTGGAGCCTCGACGGGGGTGCGCCAATCGCCGTACTCGGCGGTCAGGCATTCCTCGTACCCGATCGGCGCCCAGTATTCGCGGTCCTCGAACGGAAGCTTCACGGTCTCGGCCATCCACGCATAGTCGTACTTCAGCAACCGGCGCCGTTTGCCGCCATACAGGCACACGGCGTCGCTCGGCACCCGGCTCTGCGCACGCGAGAGGCTGTCGACCTCGTTCGCGATGAGCTGCGGGCTCACGAACAGCCGCGCGATGGGGCACACGATGCGCTTCGCGAGCTTGATGGGCAGCGTGCTTCCCGAACGCGGGTCGGTGGCGGCCACGAAGCCGATGCGCTTCAGCAGGTAGCAGCGCTTCTTTATCTCTTCGGCCTCGGGCGTCACCCAATCGAGCGGGAAGATGTCGACCCACAGCCCCGAGCAGTATTCCTCGCGGATGTAGGTCTGCTTCACGAACGTGGTCGTGTCGATGACCTTCGCCATGTAGTTGGGCGAGTTCAGCTTGCGCGGCGCCTGAATCGCGAAGCGGTCGGACGAGCGCCACTCGTCGAAGTGCTCGACGAGCGTGTCGTAATCGTCGCGCAGCATCATCAGGTCGAGGTCGTCGTCCCACGGGATGAACCCCTTGTGGCGCGCGGCGCCCAGCAAATTGCCGGACGACAGGTAATAGGTGAGCCCATGCGCTTCGCAGATGGCGGCCACCTCGTCCGCGATCTGCATCTGGATCTCGCGCACTTCGTCGACAGTCAAGCGTTCCATTGCCCCACCGGCCCTTTCCGCGGCTTATGCCTTCGCTTCGTCGTCAGAGAGCTGCTGGCGAATGCCCGAGGTGCTTATCCCGTGCGTGTACGGGAGGTACTCGATGCAGGCGCCGAGCTCGGCGAACTGCGCCTCGGTCTTCAAGTAGCGCTCGGATCCCTTCCAGTCGTCGCCCGAGAACAGCACGTCGAACTTGAATCGCTCGAGCGCGATCATCTTGTCGTTCGTCGTCTCGATGTCGACGATCTGCGCATCGTCGACGCATTTCAGCGCCCGCAGGATGCGCGCCCGGTCCTCCTCGGGAATCACCGGGTCCTTATGCTTCACGACGCGCACGTATTCATCGTCGCACACGCCGACGATCAGCACGTCGCACATCTCCTTGCAGCGCTCCAGCAGATTCAAGTGACCCACATGGAACAAGTCGAAAACGCCGCAGGTGTATCCCACATGGTATTTCTTTTCGCTCATGGTGCGCCCCTTCCGTCGCGCTTACACATCCAAAACGTTGACGATGACCATCGGGCGCTGCTTTATCTCTTCCCAGAGCACCTTCAGCAGCGCGTTGCGGCACGCCTTCTTGATCTCCTTTGTCGCGGAACCCGCGTCGAGCGCGTCCTGCAGCGCACGGCGCACCCGCGACTGCGCCTCGGACACGAGGTCGGCATCGCTCGTGATGCCGTGCATCTCGACCAGCACGTTGCCGATGATGCGGTTCTGCAAGCGGTCGATGGCGCAGGCCACGGTCGCGAAGCCCTGCGCCGCGAGGCTGCTGCGCTCGTCGAGCACGTCCTGGCTCGTATCGCCCACGCGCAGGCCGTCGACGAGCACGATGCCGTTCTGCACCTGTTCGCCCAATCGCACGCCCTTCGCGGATAGCTCGAGCGTGTCGCCGTTTTCCATGATGAAGATGTTTTCGGCCGGCACGCCCGTGAGCTCGCCGAGCTTCGCATGGGCACGCAGGTGGATGGCCTCGCCGTGCACCGGCACGAACGCGCGCGGGCGGGCGATGGAGAGCACGATCTTCAGCTCTTCCGATCCGCCGTGCCCGGAAACGTGCACGAGGTCGCGTCGCTTGTCCCACACGTCGGCGCCGACCTTGGCCAACAGGTTCATGACCTTCGTGACGGCCTTCTCGTTGCCCGGCACCGGCGTGGCCGAGATGATGACGGTGTCACCGGCGTCGAGGCTGATGGTCTTGTGGTTCCCGCTCGCGATGCGCGCGAGGGCAGAAAGGGGCTCGCCCTGGCTGCCGGTGCACATCACGACGATTTCCTCGGGCGGCACGCCCTTGATGTCGTAGGCGTCGATGAGGTCGTCATCGCTCACATGCAGGTAGCCCAGACGGCGCGCGATATCGGTGTTCTGCACCATCGAACGGCCGGTCACGACGACCTTGCGGCCGCTTTCCACCGCCGCGTCGCAGATCTGTTGCATGCGATGGATGTGGCTCGCGAACGACGCGATGACCACGCGGCCCGTGGCCTGGCCGATGATGCGGCGCAGCGCCTTGCCCACTTCCGCCTCGCTCGGCGTGAACGTGGGGATGGTCGCGTTCGTGGAGTCGGACATCATGAGGTCGACGCCGATCTCGCCGAAGCGCGCGAGCGCGCCGAAGTCGGTGTAGACGCCGTCGATGGGGCTCTGGTCGAGCTTGAAGTCGCCGGTGTGCAGCACGGTGCCAGCCGGGCTCTGGAAGAACACGCCCACCGACCCGGGAATCGAGTGGTTCACCGAGAAGAAGTCGCAGGTGAAGCACCCCAGCTTGATTTGCTCGCCCGGTTTGATCTCGATGAGCTTCGCGTTTTTCACGCGATGCTCCTTGAACTTGCCCTCGATGAGCCCGAGGGTCATCTTCGTGCCGTAGATGGCGACCTCGTCCTCGAGGTCCTTCAGCAGGTACGGCAGCGCGCCGGTGTGGTCTTCATGGCCGTGCGTGATGACGATGCCGCGCAGCTTCTCGGCGTTCTGCAGCAGGTACGAGTAATCGGGCAGGATGAGGTCGATGCCCGGATGGCTGTCATCGGGGAACATGCAGCCCGCGTCGTCGAGCACGATGTCGTCGCCGCACTCGAAGACGGTCATGTTCTTGCCGATGGCATCGAGGCCGCCGAGCGGGATGACCTTCAAGACGGCATCGGGGTCTTTGCCCGGCGTGTCGAAATTGCGGCGGCGGTCGGCTTCCGACACGCGCTGCGCGCCGGCGCTCCCCCGCGAAATGTGCGGACGCTCGCGCTCGAGCTGCACATGCTTGTAATACTGCGTGCGGTTATGCTGCGCCGCAGCCTGCGCATTCGCACGCTTCGAAGCCGCACGGCCCTCGGTCGCGCGGTTTTCCTTCCTATTCTGTTCTGACATCTCTTCCTTCTGTTTGCTTTCCCATTACATAACGCGCGCACGGCCGTCTGGCCGTCCGCGCGCTTCATTTCGGCGCACCGCTTCCGGCGCGCATTCACGTGTTACAGGACGCCCACCTGGCGCATGACCTCGGCAAGCTCGGCCGACTGCTCGGGCGTTGCGGGGATCAGCGGAAGGCGCAGGCCGCCCACCGGGAATCCCGCGAGGTTCAGCGCCTCCTTCACCATGATGGGGTTCGAGGTGATGAAGAGCTCCTTCATCAGCGGCAGCAGCGCCTCGTTCGCCTTGGCGGCCGCCTCCCAGTCGCCGGCCGCGCACAGGTCGACGACCTCGCGCATACGCGCAGGCGCCACGTTGCCGATGGTCGAGATGATGCCGGCGCCGCCCATCTTCATGATGTCGTAGGTCTGCTCATCTTCGCCGGAATACACGTAGAAGCCCTTCGGAGCAGCATCGATGATCTGCCCGATCTGCTCGAGGTTGCCGCTCGCCTCCTTCACGCCGACGATGTTGTCGACATCGTTGGCAAGGCGCAGCGTGGTCTCGGGCAGCATGTTGATGACGCAGCGGCCCGGGATGTTGTAGAGGATGCACGGCAGGTCGATGGCCTCTGCGATCGTGCGGAAGTGCTGGTAGAGGCCCTCTTGCGGGGGCTTGTTGTAATACGGCACGACGAGCATGCAGCCGTCGACGCCGAGCTTTTCGACTTCGCGTGCGAACTGCACGGTGTCGGCCGTGCAGTTGTCGCCGACGTTCGCCACGATGGGCACCCGCCCGCTCACGGCCTCAACGACGGCGCTGAACAGCTTCATCTTCTGCGGATAGAACACCGTGGGGCTCTCGCCCGTGGTGCCGTTGATGACAAGGCCGTCGGCTCCATTGTCGACGAGGCGTTTCGCAAGCGCCTGAGCCTGGTCAAGATCGAGCTCGCCCTCCTTGTCGAACGGGGTCACCATCGCGGGGATCATCGTTCCAAAAATCGGCTTGCTATCGTAGACCATGCCAGAGTCCCTTCATTCGAGTTTCGCGCCGTCGGAACCGGTTTTCCGCGGCATCGGCGGGTCGAGCCCGCGCCATTTCAAGGATTATCCCACGCAAAAGCGGGGATGCCCGTTAAAACATGAAGTTTTCCAAACCAACGATGAGGCCCGACCGCTCGCGGACGTTTCGAACCGCCAGCAGCACGCCAGGCATATACGAGGTGCGGTCCCACGAGTCGTGCCGGATGGAAAGCGACTGCCCCATCGACCCGAACAGCACCTCCTGGCTCGCCACGTAGCCCATCGAGCGCACCGAATGCACCGGGACGCCCTCGACGTCGGCGCCGCGCGCGCCCTCGCAGCCGGGCAGCTCGCTCTCGCGCCCGGGAACGGCCGGCGCGCCCTTACGGGCGGCGGCGATGATCTCGGCCGTGCGCTTCGCGGTGCCCGACGGGGCGTCCTTCTTGCGCGCATGGTGGAACTCGATGACCTCAGCCTCGTCGAGATACGGTGCCGCCATCTCGGCGAAGCGCATCATCAGCACCGCGCCCACCGTGAAGTTCGGGGCCACGAACAGGCAGGTTCCCTCGGGCGCGAGCGTCGCGAGCTCGTCGAGCGTGTCATTCGAGAGGCCCGTCGTTCCGATGACGCAATCGACGCCCGCCGGCAGCGCGGCGCGGATATTGCCCTCGACGACATCGGGCTGCGTGAAGTCGACCATCACGTCAAACGATTCGGACGCGAGCGCCGACACGACATCCGCATACACGGGAAAACCGCAGCCGTCCTTCGCAAACGGGTCGATGCCGCATACGAGCTGCATGTCGTCGGCGCCGTTCACCGCGTCCACAACCGCCTGGCCCATGCGCCCGGCACACCCAGAAACCGCAACCTTGATCATCGTCTCCTCCTCGATTCGCGCGGTGCGGCCTTCCAGTCGGAGGAAGCGCCGTGCACCGTTCTTCGCTTGTTTCGACGATGATACTAGCAAACCTGCACCCGCCGCGCATGCCCGGGCGCGCATGGGCGGGAAAAAACCCCGTTTGCCTGGTGGATGGCGTCATTCGCGCCATGGGGCGGCGCCGAGCCGTCACCCCATGACCAAGGAGCGGGCCTCATCTTCGCCATAGGGCGAGATGACGGCGGCCGTGGGCGATGCCGTCAGGTAGCGCTCGGCGACGGCGCGCACGTCCTCGGGGGTCACGCTCCGGTAGCGCTCGATGAGCTCGGAGACCCCGGTCTGCGGAAGGCCCAGCGTCTCGCGGCGTCCGATGCGCGCCATGCGGTCGCTCGTCGATTCCACGCCCAGCAGCAACTGCCCGCAGATGACCTCGCACGAACGCTTCACCTCTTCCGGCGTCGGCGGTTCCTCGGCGATGCGCGCGAGCTCGCGGCGGATGATGGCCATCGCCTTCCCCAGGTTCTCGGGACGCGTGCCGCAGTACACGTAGAACTGGCCGGCGTCGCTGTAGGCGTTCGACCCGGCCATCACGGTGTAGGCCAGGCCATTCTTCTCGCGCACCTCTTGGAAGAGCCGGCTCGACATCGAGCCGCCCAGGATGGCGGCGAGCGTGGTGCCCGCGAAGCGGAACGGATCGCCTGCGGCATACCAGGGGAAACCGTATACGATATGCGCCTGCTCGATGTCGCGTTTCTGCGCGACGAAGCTCCTGCGGCCGGCCTCGACGGCCTTGACGCGCACGCGGCGCTCGCCCACCCGCACACCGGATAGGGCGTGCTGCACCTTCTTCACAAGCCGCCCGTGGTCGATGTTGCCCACCGCCGCCACGACGAGGTTGCCGCTGTGGTAATGCTCGTCGTGGAAGGCCCGGCAATCGGCGTGCTGGTAGGCCCGCACGAGCTCGCGCTGCCCCAGCACCGGGCGGCCGAGGGGATGCGTGGGCATGAGCTCGCCCATGTACAGCTCGAACACATGGTCGTCGGGCTGGTCCTCGCTGCGGGCTATCTCCTCGACCACGACCTCGCGTTCGGTGACGATATCCTCGTCGCGGAAGCTGGAGTAGACCACCATGTCGGCGAGCAAGGGCAGCACATCATCGAGCCGCTCGTCGACGAAGCGCGCGTAAAAGCAGGTGCATTCCTTCGAGGTGAACGCGTTCGACTCGGCACCGAGCGCGTCGAAGGCCTCGGAAACCTCGAGCGCCGACATCGTCGGCGTCCCCTTGAACATCATATGTTCCATGAAGTGCGCGAGTCCCGCCTGGTCAGGCCGCTCGTCACGGCTTCCCACGCGGTACCAGAAACCCATCGTCACGCTGCGCACCCAGGGCATCGATTCCGACACGATCGTCAGGCCATTATCCAACACGGTCTTTTCAACTGGCATGTTCTCCCCTTGTCTTTCGGTCGCACATCATGATAGCCGAACCCGCAACGCGCAAAACGGCACAATAATGCGCCCGCATCGATCGGATGCGGGCGCGGATGGCGAGCCGTTTGATTATCTGCGGCTAATGGCCCGAATTGGCCGCCCGTGCCCCTTCGAGCTGGTTGAGGATCGTCCGAACCCAATTATGCGCAAAGTCCTCGATGGTCGAATAGGCGATGCCGCGGGCGTGCCGCTCGATGAACTCGAACACCACGAGCGCATACATGCGGAGCAGGAATTCGCGATACACGTCATCGAACCCGGCTTCATCGAAGTAGTTCCTGAAAATCGGCTCGAACTTCTCGGTGAGGCAGCCGATGATCTCGGTGCGCAGCGTCGGATAGTAATTTCGCGAATTGTAAATCGCAAGATAGCATTCGCGGTCATTATCGAATGCAAGCAGAAGCTGGTACAGCGATTCTTCCCACGACTCGATGTTCTCCGTCAACTGGATGGCGTCGTTGATATCGCGGATATACATCCATTTCACGAGGTCATAGATGTCCTTGAAATGGTAATAAAACGTCTGCCTGTTAAGCCCGCATGCATCGGTGATGGTCTTGATGGAAATGCGGTCGATTGGCGCGTCCTGCATGCACGTACGCAATGCTTGGGCCATCGCCGCCTTCGTGTCTCCGTTCTTTTTCATCCTTTCGGATCCCCCTCGAATAGAAACAAACCCCCTGCTTGGAAACCAAACGACCGGTGTCTGGTCTCCCTGTTATTATCATAGTGCATAATGCGAAAAGATGGCCATTCCCTTTTCAACCGGGGAATAGCCATCTTCAATCGGTCAGCGTCAAGCCGACAAATAATCTAAATACTATTAGTCACGACGACGCGGCTTGCGGTGGCTGCTGCCATCACCGGGACGACGGGCCGGACGATCGCCACGTGAGGGACGCTCGCTGCGCTCGCCACGCGGACGGTCGTTGCCGGAAGACGCCGGGGCCTCGGGCTTGTCGACGCGGTCGAGGCTGATCTTGCCCTGGTCGCTCACCTCGATGACCTCAACCTTCACGGTGTCGCCGAGGTTCAGCACGTCCTCGACGCGGCCGACGCGGCCGTTCGCCATGCGCGAGATGTGCAGCAGGCCGTCCTTGCTGGCGGTGAGCTTCACGAATGCGCCGAAGTCCTTGATGCCGACGACCTCGCCCTCGAAGACCTCGCCCACCTCGGGGACCTTGACGATGTCGAGGATGGCCTGCTTGGCCGCCTCGCCGCCCTTGCCCTCGACCGAAGCGATGCGCACGGTGCCGTCTTCCTCGACCTCGATCTTCGCGCCGGTCTCGTCCTGCAGGCCGCGGATGACCTTGCCGCCGGTGCCGATGACGTCGCGGATCTTGTCGACCGGGATCTTGATGGTCTCGATGCGCGGGGCGTAATCGGAAAGCGTCTCACGCGGGGCCTCGATCTGCTCGAGCATCGCGTTCAGGATGAACGCGCGACCTTCCTTCGCCTGCGCGAGCGCGCGGCCGAGGATCTCGGTGGAAAGGCCCTTGGCCTTGTTGTCCATCTGCAGGGCGGTGATGCCCTCGGTGGTGCCGGTCACCTTGAAGTCCATGTCGCCGAGGAAGTCCTCGATGCCCTGGATGTCGGTGAGGATGACGACGTCATCGCCTTCCTTGATGAGGCCCATGGCCACGCCGGAAACCGGGCGCTTGATGGGCACGCCGGCATCCATCAGCGCGAGGGTGGAACCGCAGGTGGAAGCCATGGAGCTGGAACCGTTGGACTCGAGCACCTCGCTCACCACGCGGATGGCATAGGGGAATTCCTCTTCGGAGGGCAGCATCGGCTCGAGCGCGCGGCTCGCGAGCGCGCCGTGGCCGACCTCGCGGCGCTTCGGGGCGCCCATGCGGCCGACCTCGCCGGTGCAGTACGGCGGGAAGTTGTACTGGTGCATGTAGCGCTTGCCCTCGGCCGGGTCGATGGTGTCGAGGCGCTGCCACTCGGAGAGCATGCCGAGCGTGCAGACCGAGAGCACCTGGGTCTGGCCGCGCTGGAAGAGGCCGGAGCCATGCACGCGGGGCAGGTAGCCGGGCTTGATGTACAGCGGACGCACCTCGTTGGCGCGACGGCCGTCGGCGCGCTCGCCGGTCTCGATGACCATGCGGCGCATCGCATGCTTCTCGAGGGCTTTGCAGGCGGCGGCGATGTCGCTGCTCCAGGCGGCACGCTCTTCCTCGGTGAAGTCGTTCTCCTTGATGGCGGACTTCAGGGCCTCGACCTTGGCCATGCGGTTGAGCTTGTCGGCATCCTTCAGGGCGGCGCTCATCTCGTCGAAGTGGGCGTCAACGCGCTCGGCGATGGACGGGTCGGCCACATGGATGGGCCATTCGACGGGCTTGATGTCGCACTTGTCGAGGAACGCCTGCTGCTTCTCGCAGAACGCGCGGATGGCCTCCTGGCCGAATTCCATGGCGGCGAGCATGTCCTCTTCGGAAATCTCATGCGCGCCGGCTTCGACCATGCTGATGAAGTCGGGGCCGCCGGCGATGGTGAGCTCGAGGTCGGAAGCCTCCTGCTCGGCATAGGTGGGGTTCACGATGAACTCGTGGGTCTCGGGGTCGCGGGCGATCTTCACGCAGGCAACGGGACCCTCGAACGGGGCGCTCGCCAGCATGAGCGCGGCGGAGGCGCCGCCCACGCAGATGCAGTCGGGCTGGTTCTCGCCGTCGACCACGAAGGTGGTGGCCACGACGTGCACTTCCTGCTTGAAGCCATCGGCGAAGCCCGGGCGGATGGGGCGGTCGATCATGCGGGCGGTGAGCGTGCCCTTGTCAGACGCCTTGCCCTCGCGCTTCAGGTAGCCGCCGGGAATGCGGCCGACCGCGTACATCTTCTCCATGTAGTCGACGGTCAGCGGGAAGAAGTCGTAATCCTTCTCGTCCTTCGAGATGACGGCCGTCACGAGGATCTGGGTCTCGCCCTGCGTGACGAGGACGGCACCGTTGGCCTGCTTGGCCAGCTCGCCCGTCTCGAAGCGGTACTGCTTGCCGTAGAGCTCGAAGCTTTCAACGATCTTGTTCAATTCTTTCTCTTTCTCTCTCCCCCACGCCCTATTGCGAGGGGCTTCTTCGGCGGCTCGGCCCACTCCGGCCGCCGCGAGCAGCTGCACACCTCGTGCCGCCGACCGCTTCCGCACCGGCGCCCATCATGAGGCCCCGGATACGACAAAAGGCCCGCTCGTCGGAGCGGGCCGTTTGCTGCGTCTTAGAGGTTGTCGCGGATACCCAGCTTTGCGATAAGGGCGCGGTACTCCTCGATGTCGCGGTCCTTGATGTAGACCAGCATGCGACGGCGCTTACCGATGAGCTTCAACAGGCCCGTGCGGGTGTGGAAGTCCTTCTTGTGCACCTTCAGGTGCTCGGTGAGGTTGCGGATGCGCTCCGTGAGGATGGCAACCTGGACCTCGGCGCTGCCGGAGTCGTTCGGCGTCTTGCCGTACTCGGCCATGAGCTCGGCGACGCGCTCCTTGGAAATGCTGTTGCGATCAGCCATGATTTCACCTATCTTTCTTTCCTTACTTTCCGCTGAGCCGGCATCCGGTGAAAATGCCCGCCAAGCGAAAAGCGCCTGAAAACACAACCGGAAGAATATAACCGTTCTTGCCACCAGGGGCAATGACCTCTATTATTCACACACATAAATTTGGGGGCAGTGAGTTCCCGACAAAGGAGACGATATGTACAACTACATTCCGGAGCGTGTGTGCTCGCGGGCCATACAGGTCGAGCTCGATGCGAACGACCGGGTGAAGAGCGTGAATTTCATCGGCGGCTGCGATGGCAACCTCAAGGCCATCGGCAAGCTCGTGAAGGGGATGTCGGTCGACGAGGTGGCCGAGGTCTTGGAAGGCAACGACTGCAAGGGACGCGGCACGAGCTGCGCCGACCAGCTCGTCAAGGCGCTGCGCGGCGCACAGGCCGCGAAGTAGGAATCGGGGGAAACCATGGCTGAAGAGCTCTCGGGCGACGCGCTCATCGACGCGTTCTTCGCGGAGAATCCGGATATGGCCGACGGCATGCCGTTGCAGAAGGCGGAATTGCGCTCGGGCTTCCTCACGCTCGTCGGGCGCCCGAATGCGGGCAAGTCGACGTTGCTCAACGCCATCATGGGCAAGAAGATCGCCATCACGTCGAGCACGGCGCAGACCACGCGCCATCGGTTCCGCGGCATCTACAACCGCCCGGATGCGCAGCTCATCATCGTCGACACCCCCGGCGTGCACAAACCGCACGACGCCCTGGGCGAGGAGCTCAACGAGAGCGCGATGAAGGGCATGGAGGATGTCGACGTCGTGGCGTTCCTGCTCGACGCGAGCATGCCGTTCGGCCGCGGCGACGAGTGGGTGCTGAAGCAGGTGGCTGCGAGCGACGCGCAGAAGGTGCTCGTGGTGTCGAAGACCGACAAGGTCGATGCCGACGCGCTCGCCGCGCAGATCGACGCCGCCCGCGGCACGGCCGACTGGGACGCCATCTGCCCGCTCTCGTCGGTCACCGGCGAAGGCGTGCAGGAATTCATCGACGAGGTATGCGACCTGCTGCCCCCGGGTCCGCGCTGGTTCCCCGAGGACATGGAGACCGACCAGCCGCTCGAGGTGATGATCGCCGAGTTCATCCGCGAGAAGATCCTGTACCACACGCACGACGAGGTGCCCCATGCCGTGGGCGTCGTCTGCGAGGAATTCGAATACGACCGCAAGAAGAAGCTCTACCGCATCTACGCGCTTATCTATGTCGAGCATGAAAGCCAGAAGGGCATCATCATCGGCAAGGGCGGGCGCGGCATCAGCCGCATCGGCACCGAGGCGCGCGAGGACCTCGAGCAGCTGCTGGGAAAGCGCGTCTACCTGGATTTGCGCGTGAAGGTGCGCAAGAACTGGCGCCGCGATCTCAACCAGATCCGCCGCTTCGGCTACGGCGAGGGCAACTGATCCTCTGGGGACATACATGTGTCGCCCGGGGACATACATGTGGCGACCGGGGACATACATGTGGCGACCGGTGTATGTCCCCGGGCGACCAGGGACACACCCCTCCAAACGGCATAACGCCCCTTTCAATACCCGCACCGATCCGGAGACGCAATGGCAGGAAACACTTACAAGGAACGGGTGATCGTGCTGCGCAAGACGCGTTTGCGCGAAGCCGATCTTGTGGTGACGCTGCTCGCCGAAGACGGGCGGCAAATACGCGCCGTTGCGAAGGGCGCGCTGAAGCCCTCGGGGAGTTTCGCCTCTCGCCTGGAACTGTACTCATGCGCCGATGTCCTGCTCGTGAAGGGCCGCTCTCTCGACATCGTGAAAGAAGCGCGCCTGGTTGATGCGCATGCGCAACTGCGCTTCGATTTTGACCGAAGCGTCTGCGCAGCTCCCATGGCGGAACTCTTGGCGCAAGCAACCCAGGACGAGTTGCCGGTGGAACGGCTGTTTCCCATGACGCAAGCCGCGCTTTCCTGCTTGGAATCGGTCGACTGTTCGCGCACGCGCCTCGTGATGAGCGCATTTCTGCTGAAGGCGGCGTCGCTGCTGGGCTTTCGGCCGAGCCTGGCGCATTGCACCGATTGCGGGCGACCGCGCGAGGCGGGCGCACCGTGGATGTTCTCGTTTTCCGCCGGCGGCATGCTATGCCCCGAATGTGCGGTCATGCATGCGGCGGCGACAGCCCAGCCAGCTTCAGCCGTGCTCGCCGATGCGCTCATCCATGCCACCTTCGCCCAGGTTGCGGCCATGGATGTTGATCAACGCTCGCAAGTCGACCTCGCCCGCTTCACCGGAAGCTGGATCCAGGAGCACATGACGACCCTGAAAAGCCTCCCCTTCGCCTGCGCCCTCTAACGCAACATCGGGGACATACATGTGGCGACCGGGGACATACATGTGGCGACCGGGGACATACATGTGGCGACCGGGGACATACATGCCACGGCCACGTTTCGCCTCATCGCATAGCCCGAATAATCATTCATCGCCACGAGAACCGTCAAGGCTCACAAAAGCGTAGCTAACCTCTTCCATGACGTCCACCACGGCATCTTCCTGGATTACCCCAGCCATGGAAGCCGGGCAGATTATCACCCATGGCTTGTTATTCTTCAGAACGGTCACGGGCTTTCCGGTCCTGTTCACCTCGCTTGTAAGTTTGGAAAAGTTCTTTTTCGCCTCGGCGAGGCCAATCGTGAATGCCGCCATCTCGTCCTTCCCAACGACTTGCGTTAACCTTCTTTCTGACTAGAATATAGCATACAATTCTGGTCATTGAGGAAAGGAGCAATCATGGCATTATATTGGCCCGATCAAAAAGTCGCCCTCGATATTGTTGACGATGCATTGGCGGAACATATTGGCCCAGGAGACCTACCCTCAGACTGGAGAGTCCTCCGAGTAACAGCCGCCCAGGTAGATAACCTGGAAGGAATGCGTCAAATAGGTGACACCCTATGCATCATGTTGGGCGTCGATCCGCCCGAGAAGACCCCCGAATGGCTTGAGGCGAATGAGCGCTTGTTTAATGCATTGCGCACACCCCTTTGGCTTTAGAGCTGCCCATGGGCAGATTCCGACAATTCCGAGGAGGCTCAAATGGCACGCATGGCACGGCAGTTGGCTGGAACGGGGTTTTATCATGTCGTGAGCAAAGGAGATGGCGGGCGGCTCATTTTCGAGTCAGACAAGAGCCGGTTGAAATACCTGACGCTCCTTGATGAAACGCTCGGGGAGCATCGTGTTTTACTGCACGCATACTGCCTGATGGGCAACCACGTGCATCTTCTTCTGCAAGACCCCGAAGATGAGTTAAGCGCTTTCATGAAAAGGCTGAACGAATCGTACGCGCGGTATTTTGCCTGGACGACTGGTCATGTGGGCCATGTATTCCAGGGAAGGTTTTGGAGTGGGCCCATCGATACCGACGAGCGTTTTCTCACGACCATGCGCTACATCCACGCTAATCCGGAACCTGCGCGGATATGCCGCGCACAAGATTACCCGTGGAGCAGTTATCGCGCATACACACGTGCCCCGAGCATCACTTCGGCGAAAGGACATCCCAGCGTTGAAGTGCAGTTCGCCCTTTCACTGCTCGGGGGCGTCGAGTCTTTCGCGCAATTCAGCAGGTCAGGAGGAAACTACCCACGCCCCTTCCCCGAATGTGCGATGAAGGGCCATCTTTCCGATGATGAGATGGCCACGATAGCGGTTAACCTGCTTGGACGCGATGTCCTTACAGAGATCCGGAGCATGGAACCTAAGAAACGAGAAGCGCACCTTGCCCGGCTTTCCCGTGCGGGATTTAGCAAGAGCGAGATTGCGCGACTGACCGGACTTGGAAAAACATCCATATCCCGTGCGCTTCGCTGTTAACGGCTCGGTTGCATTGCGCGTATCCTTCAGATTAGCCGCTCGTGCGCTTCGGGAATGCAATTGGCGAACGGGGCATACCTCAGGTAGTCAGCTTGTTCCCGCCTATAGCAAGTATGTCCCCGGTCGCCACATGTATGTCCCCGGCCGCCACATGTATGTCCCCGGCCGCCACATGTATGTCCCCAAGCGACTCGTGCTCCTAGTGGAACAGGGCGAGGATCTTCGGGAGGAAGATGACAATGCCGACGGCGAGGCTGCCGAGGGCGAACAGCAGCACAGCGCCCGCAGCCTGGTCTTTCGCGGCCTTCGCGTCGGGATGCCTATCGGGCATGGCCAAATCGACCGTATGCTCGATGGCGGTGTTGAAGCACTCGCCGCCGAGCACCAGGCCGCAGCAGATGAAGATGGCAAGCCATTCCAGCTCGGATATCTGGAAGATGAGCCCGAGCGCGATGGCCAGCACGCCGCCCGCCGCCTGGATGCGGATGTTGTGGCCTTCCTGGAAGGTGGCGATGATGCCGTCGATTGCGTACTTGAACGATGAGACGACCGTATAGCGCGGCTTCATGAGCGCGAGGCTTCCCACTGGGCCAGCAGGTCATCTTCGAGCGGCTCCATGATGGCGGCCAGCTCGTCGGTCACGTGGTCGTAACCGCACAAGTGCAGCAGCCCATGGATCGTGAGAATGGTGATCTCGCGCTCGAATGTGGTGCCATAGATGGCGGTCTGGCGTTCGGCCACGTCAACCGCGATGACGATGTCGCCCAGCTCGTACACCGGCTCGACGCCCGGCGCAAAGGCCTCCTCGGGCATCGGGTCGTTGTCGCATTCGAAGCTCAGGACGTCGGTGGGACCGACCTTCCCGCGGTACTGCTCGTTCAGGCGGGCGATTTCCTCGTCGTCGACAAACGAGATGGAAACCTCGGTGTTCTCGGGCTTGCCCACCTTCTGCAGCACGAACGTCGCGAGCTCCACCAGGGGCAGCGGCGCAATATCCTCTTCGCGGTATGTCGCATCCACCAGAATGTCCATGTCAGTTATCCTTTCCCGCTTCCGCCTTCGCGTAAGCCTCCACGATTTTCGCCACCAGCGAATGGCGGACGACATCCACCTCACCGAACCGGCAGAACGCGATGTCATCGACATCGCCCAGTATCTTCTGAATGCCCTTCAGGCCCGAGATGCCGCGCGGCAAGTCGAGCTGCGTGTCGTCGCCCGTCACCACCATCTTCGAGCGGAAGCCCAAGCGCGTCAGGAACAGCTTCATCTGCTCGGGCGTCGTGTTCTGGGCCTCGTCGAGGATGAGGAAGCTGTCGTTGAACGTTCGTCCGCGCATGAACGCGAGCGGCGCGACCTCGATGACACCGCTATCGAGCAGGGCATTTGCCTGCTCGCGCTCGACCATGTCGAACAGTGCATCGAACAACGGCCGAATATAGGGGTCGATCTTCTCTTCGAGCGTGCCGGGCAGGAAGCCCAGGTTCTCGCCCGCCTCGACCACCGGCCGCGTGAAGACGAGCTTGCGCACCTCCTTGGCGCGCAACGCGGCGATGGCGCTTGCCATGGCCAGATAGGTCTTGCCCGTACCCGCAGGCCCGATGCCGAAGGTTATCGTGTTCTTGCGGATGGCGTCGACGTAGCGCTTCTGCCCGAGGGTCTTCGGCCGCACGAGCCGCCCCTGCGCCGAAAGCACGACGTCGTCGTTGAAGGGGTTCACATACCGCCCCTCGGCCTTGATGTGCGCGATGGCGCTGCGCACGGCATGCGCGTCGGCCGGACGTCCGGCCAGCACATGGTCGATGAGGTCGGAATACAGCTTCGCAAGGGCATCGGCCTCGGCCGGCTCGCCCGAAATCGCAATCGTGTCGCCGCGCAACGTGACGGTGGAATCGAAGGAATCCTCGATGAGATGCGCGATGCGGCTGCCCGGCCCCACGAGCTCGAGCATGTCGACGCCGTGGGGAATCGCGATGGTGATGTTGGCTCGCTCGTTCATGCGTAGAAGATACCACCCTCCGATAGCTCTGTTAAGCGCACGCGCACCAATTCGCCCGGTTGCGGCCCCGCAGCACGCCACCGCACCGGATGATACGATTCCGAGGTCCCCTGCCCCTCGCGTTCGACGAGCACGCGCTCGCTCGTGCCGAGCCGCGATCGCGCATCGGCCTGGCACAGCGCGCGGCCGAGCTCTTGCAGGCGCATCGAGCGGTCGGCGGAAATCTCGGCAGGCACCTGGTCGGCACGTTCGGCCGCCGGCGTTCCCGCGCGTTTCGAGTAGCGGAACACGTGGATCTTCGAGAACACGGCATCGCGCGCCACCGCGAGCGTCTGCTGGAAATCGCCTTCGGTCTCGCCGGGAAACCCGACGATGATGTCGGTGGAAAGCGAGATGGACGGCATCGCCGTGCGCAGGCGGTCGACCAATTCCCGGAATTCCCGCGCATCGTAGGGCCGGTTCATCTGCGAGAGCACGCGCGAGCTGCCCGATTGCAGCGGCAGGTGCAGATGCCGGCAGATGCGCCCGTCGGATTCCGCCATCAGGCCGATGAGGGCATCGTCGACATCGCGCGGCTCGATCGAGCCGATGCGGAACCGCACGCCCGGGCAGGCGTCGAGCAACGCCTCGAGCAAGCCGGCAAGCCCGGTTCCCCCATCGTCATAGGCCCCCAAGTTGATGCCCGTCAGCACGAGCTCGCGGGCGCCGGCAGCGGCCTGCGTGCGCGCATCGGCGAGCACCTGGGCCATCGGAACCGAACGCGATGCTCCCCGCGCCACGTGCACGATGCAGAACGTGCAGGCATTGTTGCAGCCGTCTTGGGCCTTGATGCCCACGCGCGTGCGGAACCCAAGGCCGCTGCGCGCCGGCGCGCCATGGGCGGCAACCGCCTCATGCGGCGCATCGGGGGCGAACAGCTTCCAAGCCGCATCGGCGACCTGGGGTTTCGCCACCACGTGAATGCGCGGGTCCAAACTCTCGAACCATGACGGATTCATCACGGCAGCGCATCCCGTCACGACAAGCTGCGCGGTGGGGTTGGCCTTCAGCGCCTGCCGAACCGCTTTGCGGGTCTTCTTGTCGGCTTCGGCCGTCACCGTGCACGTGTTCACGACCACGATGTCGGCCGGCTCGCCCTGCACCATCTGGGCGCCGCGCGCCATCAGCTCGGCCGCCGCCGCATCGACTTCGACGCGGTTCACCTTGCATCCTATGTTCACGATGGAAAAACGCATGCGCGGCCTACCGCAAGCCGCCGAGCGCCGAGATGAGCAGCGTCGGCGCCACAAGGCCGGCGGTCTCGACGCGCAGGATGGCGGGTCCCAGGCTCACGGTGGCGAGCGCCTCGTTCGAGCCGCCGATGGCGGCCATCTCGGAATCAGTCAAGCCGCCGCGCGGGCCGACGACTAGCGCGACGTCGATGCCGGTGCGCCCGGCGAGTCCCAAATGCGCCACCGCCTCGTCCATCGACCGTTCGACTTCGCCTTCCCAGCACACGATGACGGCATCGAAGCCCGCAAGCGTCTCGCAAGCGCCAGAGAGCGGCTCGATGAATCCCACGTCGGGTGCCTTCGGAAGGCCGGCCTGACGCGCCGCGATGCGCGCGAGGCGCGCCCAACGCATGTGGAGCTCCTCGGCCCGCGCCGGGCTCACCGACGGGCTGAACGTCGAGCGGAACGGCAGGATGCCGGCCACGCCCAGCTCCGAGACCTGGCGGATGATCGTGTCCATGGCCTCGTCGTTCGAAAGCCCCTGCACCAGGTGGACGCGCGGGCGGGCCGCCCCGGCATCATCGCGCGCCGTGATGCGCACGCGGATGCCCGCCGGGCCCGCCTCGATTACCTCGCAGGGGAAATAGTCTTGCGCGCCGTCGACGACGGCGATGGTGTCGCCAGATGCGATGCCCTGCCCGAGCGCGGCGGCGAGCGTCGCCTCATCAAGGCGCAATGCGAAGATTTCCTCGGTCTCGCATGCGATAACCTGCGTCTGCAGGTAGAGCGTCTGCCCCGCCATCGCTACCTCCGTTTCCGCCGTGGACGCACGTCGCTAGTTGAATGCGTCGCGCAGCTTCTGCCAGGCAGGACGCTCGGGATTCACGCTCTCGCCCATTTCGGCGGCGATCTTCTCGAGGGCCTCGCGCTGCTTGCGCTTGAGCTTCTTCGGCACGGTCACGGTCACATGGGCGTACAAATCGCCGCGCGCGGTGCTGCGCAGCTTCGGCATGCCCTTTTCCTTCACGCGGATGATCTGGTCGTTCTGGCATCCCTCGGGAATCTTCACCATGACTTCCTCGTCGGGCATGATGCCCTGCACGTAGATTTGCGCGCCGAGGGCGGCCTGGAACATCGACACGTTGATGCGCGCGTGCAGGTCGTCGCCGTCGCGCTCGAACAGCTCATGCGGCTCGATGCGGCAGCTCACGATGAGGTCGCCCGCCGCAGCGCCGTTCATGCCGGCCTCGCCGAAGCCGCGCAGGCGCAGCTGCTGGCCGTCGCGGATACCCGCGGGCACCTCGACCGTCAAACGCTGGCGGTCGGGCACGCGGCCCTGGCCATCGCACTCGGGGCACGGGTTCGACACGCTCTTGCCGGTGCCGCCGCACTTCGTGCAGGTGCTCGCCGACTGCATGGCGCCCAGGAAGGTCTGCTGGACGGTGACCACGCGGCCGCTGCCATGGCATTCGGTGCACTCGATTTCCTGGCCGCCCGGGCCCAGGCCCGAACCCTCGCATTCCTCGCAGGGCGTCAGGCGGTCGTAGACGATCTCGCGCTTGATGCCGGTCGCCGCCTCCTCGAGCGTCAGGCGCAGCGAGCGTCCCATGTCGCGGCCCTCGCGGCTTACCGGCCGCCCGCCGCCGCGCGACCCGCCACCGCCGAAGAAGGTGCTGAACAGGTCGCCCATGCCGAAACCGCCGCCGAAGAGGTCGTCGAAGTCGACGTATTGCGGACCGCCCGATGCGGCGCCCGGAATCGTGCCGAAGCGGTCGTAGGCGCTGCGTTTCTGCGGGTCGGAAAGCACATCGTAGGCCTCGTTGAGTTCCTTGAACTTCTCCTCGGCGTCGGGCTCCTTGTTCACGTCGGGATGAAGGTGGCGCGCCTTGTTGCGGAACGCCTTCTTGATCTCGTCGTCGGTGGCGTTCTTCGAGACGCCCAGAACCTCGTACAGGTCCTTGTCTGCCATGCTGATGCTAGCCTTTCTAATCTCGTGTTAAATCTCGCCGAGCGCATGCCGCGCGGCCTCGACCGCGCAGATGGCCCGTTCGTAATCCATGCGGGTCGGCCCGATGATGGCGATGATGCCCGCATCGGCGCCGCTGCCGAAATGCGACGCGACCACCGACACGTTGTCGAGTGACTCGTCACCGTTCTCGTGCCCGATGCGCACCACCGGGCCGTCGTCGCCGGCGGCGTCGTTGATGTACATCAAGAGCGAATCGTCCTCGATCATGCGCAGCAACGGCACGAGCACCAGCGACGAGCGAAACTCGGGCTGCTGCATGAGCGTCGAGAGCCCGATGCTGCGAAGCGGCAGGTAGGCCGCCCGTGCGGGTAGGACGATCGACAGGCATTCCGTGAGCTGCGTGAGCATCGACGACGTGCGGTCGAGCAACTCGTCGAGCTCGCGGGCGCTTTGCCTCAGGGCGCGGATGGCGTCGGCGGTCTCGGCATCTTCGTCGATATCGGCGCGCGCGAGCAGCGCATCGACGAAGCTGCGGTAGCCGTGGTCGGTGGGAATGCGCCCGGCCGAGGTGTGGGGCTGCTGGATGTAGCCGTCCTCTTCCAACGCCGAAAGCTCGTTGCGCACCGTCGCCGAGCTCACGCCGAGCGGATACCCTTCCACCAGCGTGCGCGACGCGACCGGCAGCGCATGCGCGACGTACTCGTGGATGAGCGCGGCAAGCACCCGTTGCCTTCTGTCTGTAAGCATGGCCCTCCTTCCGCATCGCGATAACTTGCAACCAACGTATTCTAGCAGTCT
>SUUF01000001.1:48863-54666 GCA_015062635.1 Coriobacteriaceae bacterium
CGAGGAAACGTTGCATCCTCGCGTTGCGTCCGGCGCTTGCCGGGCTACCAGCGCTTTACGAGGGTCACGACGTTGGAGCCGTCGACGCGCTCGTAGCGCATCTCGTCGACGCTGCGCTTCGCCATCAGGATGCCGAGGCCGCCGATGGGCACGTCCATGATGTCGCCGGGCGTGACGGCATCGGGCTTCGCGAGCGGGTCGAACGGAATGCCGTTGTCGATGATGTCGATGGCGACCGCCGGCGGCTCGGCGCTGTAGGTATAGCTCACATGCACGATGCCCGGGTCTTCCTCGGTCGCGTCGGGATACGCATAGCGGCACGAGTTCACGAACAACTCCTCGACGGCGATGTCGATCTGGTTCTGGGCGCGCAACGGGCACAGGCGCCGGTCGAGCTCGGCATGGATGAACTCGTAGACCCGCGTCAGCTCGTCGACGTCGGCCGGAACCGAAATCGTCGACGTCAGCTCGGGAGGCACGCCCACCTCGAGCGAGAGGATCGTGATGTCGTCCGATTGCTCGGCGTCGCCCGCGAAGGCCGCCACGTCGCGGCGCACGGCTTCGACGAGCGCGCGCGGATGCAGCGAGACATTGCCCTTCGCGAGCGCCTCGAGCCGCGCCTCGCCATACTGCTCCTCGGCGGCGTCCATGGCCTCGGTCACGCCATCGGTGAACAGCAGGAGCTGCTCGCCCGGCCGGCAATCGAGGGAAAACGTGCGATACGGCAAGCCGTCGAACATGCCGAGCGGAATTCCTGAGCGCTTTCTCAGCCAACGCCACGAATTGGGAAGAGCGCCGGCGCCATCAGGTGCATCCTCTTCCGAACCATATGCCCACATCAAAGGCGGGTTGTGGCCGGCGTTCACGTAATCAATGTGCCCGGTGCCGTAGTCGAGCACGCCGACCCATGCCGTCACGAACATGCCGGCCTCGTTGCCGTCGCACAGCAGGTGGTTCACGTTCTCGATGGCCTCTCCGAGCTCCATGCCGCTCGACACGTAATTGCGTATCTGCGATTTCGCCTCCATCATGAACAGCGCCGCCGGCACGCCCTTGCCCGACACGTCGGCCACGACGAAACCGAGCTTGCCCGATTCGGGCGTGCAGCCTTCGCCGACGAGGAAGAAGTCGTAAAAGTCGCCGCCCACTTCCTTCGCGGCATTCATCGAGGCGTATATGTCGAACTTCAAGATATCGGGGTACGGCGGGAAGATGCGCGGCAGGGCGCTCTCCTGGATGGCCTTCGCCGTCGCGAGCTCGGCATCCATGCGCGTCTCGGCCTCGCGTATCCACCCCTTCATCGCATCGACCGTGGTGTTGATGCCGTCGGAAAGCGATCGGAACTCGAGCGTGATCGGCTCGTCCACGCGCGCGTCGAGGTCGCCGCCCGTGATGCGCCCGAGCACCTCGTTCGTCTTGACGATGCGCTGCAGCACCATGCGGTTCAGCAGCTGCGACACCATGATGAACACGGCGAGCAGCAAGACGAACGTCGTGAGCGTCGTCGACGTCATCGTGTCGATGCGGTTGGCGTACACCATCTCGGCCGGCATGATCATCGTCGCCGTCGCCCCGTCGTCCGCTTGCCGCTGAGAATAGAGGTATGCAATTTCCGGAATGACGTTGTGTGCCATGCCGTCCGTGTCAGCGCTTATCGAAGCCAGCGTTTCCGCCGGGGTTTCGCGCAGGATCGTGTCGTCGAACACGATGCGCTGCATCTCGCCCGATTCGAGGCTCGCCTGCATCGCGTCGTATATCTCGGGGAGCACCTCGGGCGCGTCCGACGTGTCAAGCCCCTCGACGTTGCTGAGGTACACGTTCTTCCCCGAGGTGATCAACACGATGCCGTCAGCTTCGACCGTGTACCCGTTGAGCAAACCGTCGATCGAAATGCCGCGCGCATAATCGTCGAACGCCTTCTCCGCGTCGAATTCCCCGGACCCGGCAACCAACGTGTCGATCAGCTCCTCGACCGCCTGAACGCGATCGCTCGATTCATCCAGCTGGTTGCACAGGTACGTCGTCTCGCTCTGCATAAGCGCATATGCGGCATCGCGTTCGGTTTGGGTGATCGCAACGAAACTCACTTCCGCCATGACCGAGAACGTCACCACGCCCACGGCGACCAAGCCGACGCCGAACAGCACGCTCAGGCTCACGCCAGCGCGCCACGCGTCGATCCGCCGGGCGAGCGCATCGGCCAAGACGCAGGCACCGGCCATCAAGGCTCCGTCGAGCCATGCCTGCACGCGAACGTCGCCCAGCCTTACAGCCCAATCGACCGCCGCAGCCGCGATCGCCGAATCGCCTGGTTGGCTAACGCCGAGATCCGCGAGGTTCACCCTGCTCGCGATCTCGCCGAGTATCGAGGAAACCACGCTCGTGATGAACCCCAGGCTGTAGAGCCACGATACGACCAGGCAGATGAGGATGATGGAAACGACCCGCCGGGGCGTGGGCGGATTCCCGCCGAGGGCGAAGGCGAACAGCACCGCCAAAAGGAAGCCCATAACCGTGAACATCACGATCGATGTGACCGGGGTCACATATACCAGCTCGTAGTAGTCGAGGGGCAACCATACCGCATGGATGTACATGATCGCGCCCGCAATCAGGCCGAGCGTGGCACCCGACAAGACGCCGAGCATGAGCGAACCGACCGCGACGGGCAACAGCAGGACAACGATATAGGCCGATTCGCGTGCGCCAAATGCCGCGGGAAGGGTGATGCCCGCGAATCCCAGCTGGCAGAACATGAGCGACCCGCAGACGAGGAACGAGGCGACGAAGAGCATGACGCGCAACAGCCGGGGGCTCTCGGCCATCAGGCCCCGCCACTGGAAGGCGCGCGTTATTCCCTTTTGTGCCGCCATCGCAACTCCACCGTCTCGCCCGCCTGCTTTCCGCATGATTGTACCGCGACGAACCGCGTCGGTGCATGGCGGCACGCGCCGTCTTTCTTTCGGCTGCATGTATACGCCCCCCGGCATTCGGGTATGATGGCTCCAAACGATGAAGGAGGCACCATGAACGGTACGAACTGCCCGAACTGCAACGCGCCCGTCGACCCCTATGACCGTTTCTGCGAAAGCTGCGGAACCCTCTTGACCACCTCGAAGGCCACTGCGTCCGAAACGCCCGTTGCCGGAACCGAGTCCGTCGAGCAGCAGCAGGCCGCTTCCGCCGACGTCGCGTCGCCGGCCGAAGCCACGCCGTTCGACCCCTCCTCGCCCGCCGCGGTGGCAGCGCCCTTCGCAGCCGGCGCTTCGGCGGCCTATGGGTCGGCGGCCGCCGAACCCGACGGGTCGCCCTACGCGAAAGCGGTCGACTACGCGCACGGCAACGGCACACCGTTCGAAGCGCAACCGCAGCAGCAGTCTTACGGCGAGGCGACCTACGCCTCCCCGACGTATGCGGCGCCCACCTACGCCGCGCCGGCCGCACCGACAGCGCCCTATGCTTCCGCTTCGGCAGCCGTGGCCCCCGGCGCGGCCTTCGGGCTCTCCATCACGAGCCTGGTGCTCGGCATCCTCGGCATCATCAGCTTCGGCGTGATGTTCTTCCTGGGCTTCGTCGGAATCATCCTGGGCATCATCGCGTTGGTGATGCGGTCGGGATACCGGAAACGCGGCCTCTATGACAGCCACTCCGGCGCCACGCTCGGCCTTTCCATCGCCGGCATCATCACGAACCTGCTCGCCCTCATCATGCTCGCGGCCATCGTGATAGTCGGCGTAGCGGTGTACGAAAACGAGGACCTTTACGACGAGATCATGACCGACGAGCAAATCGAGCAGCTCATCGAAGACCAGGAGCAGGAGCTTTCGGAGCTCGAGGAAGAGCTTACCGAGGAACTCGACGCCCAATCCGGCAAGCAGAACGCATAGCCGGGCAGCCGCAAGCCCTGATTCCAGAATCGAGCAGACCGCGCTCGCGTTGCATGCGCGGGCATAGCATCGGCGACATGCCCATGCCGCCACAAGTGTGTCCCCGGTCGCCACAAGTATGTCCCCGGTCGCCCAGGGACATACTCCGGACGACACATGTATGTCCCCGGACGCCACATGTATGTCCCCAATGGACCAGGCAAATCGCGTTACGGCGCGAGTTCCAGCAGGCGGCCGTACAGGCGGTTTCCCAAAAGCCACCCGGCTTCGGTCGGAACATAGCGGCCCTCACGGCGCGCAACCAGCCCCTCGTCCACGAGCTCGGAAAACGCCGCCGGCGCATCGGGCAGCAGCCGCGACGCCTCTGCCACCTGCGATTCGTCCACGCCACGGGTCATGCGCATGCCGAGCATCAGGTCTTCGGCCGCCATCTGGCGCGCATCGAGCCTTTCCTCCACCTCGCCGTCGCGCACGCGCTCGCGGCACTGCGCGTCCTGGCGCATCGTCACGGCAGAGCTCCCGATGCCGAGATACGGCACGCCCGTCCAGTAGGCGGTGTTGTGCCGGCTCTCGAAACCGGGAAGCGCATAGCTTGCCACCTCGTAGCGGTGGAACCCCTCCCCGTGCAGGATGCGCGCGGCATCGCGCATCATCTTTGCCTGCACATCGGGGTCGGGCTCGGGCATGCGGCCCGCCTCGACGAGCGCGTCGAAGGGCGTGCCCTCCTCAATCGCAAGCGGGTAGACGCTCACATGCCTCACTCCCAGCGCAACGGCCTCGCGCACGTCGGACGCGAACGAATCGGCGGTCTGCCCGGGAATGCCGCACATCAGGTCGATGCTGACGTTCTCGAAACGCTCCTGCGCCATGCGAATCGCCTCACGTGCGTGGCCGGCATCGTGGATGCGCCCGAGCGTTCGCAGCACCTCGTCGTCGAAGCTCTGCACGCCGAGCGAGAGCCGGTTCACGCCGAGCGCCCACAGGTCGCGCACCATGTTCGGCGTCAGGCTCTCGGGGTTCGCCTCCATCGTGCACTCGACCTCGGGCGTGAGGTGCATCGAGAGGGAAAGCGTGTACAGCAGCATCGAGAGCCGGGAAAGGCCGATATGGCTCGGCGTCCCACCGCCGAGGTAGACGGTCTGGACGTGCCCGAGCAGGCCCCGGCGCCCCGCCCGGCGCACCTCGAGCACGAGCCGCTCGACGTATTCATCGATACGCGCGTCATCTGCGGCGACGGCATCGGTCGCGAAATCGCAATAGCGGCACCGTTGCTTGCAGAACGGCACATGGATGTACAGCGCGCGATACGGCTCCCATTCCCGCGGTTCGGCCATCTGGTCTTCCTCCTCGCCGTCCTGCCGCCTGCGTCACTCGCCGCGCAGGTGGCGCTCCATCGCGTCGAACACCGCGCAGAAATCGTCGGCGGTCGTGCATTCCGAAAGCTGGCGGCGGGCGGCCGTCGCGCCGGGAATGCCCGCGACATACCACATGGCATCCTTGCGCATCTTCACGATGCGGCGCCCATAGGCCTCCTCGAGCATGCGCGCATGGCGCCGCGCCATGGCCAGGCGCTCCTCGAACGTCGGAAGCGGCGGCTCCGGTTCGCCCGCGAGCGCCGCCGCGCACTGCGCGAACACCCAGGGGTTGCCGCGGGCCGCGCGCGCGACCATCACGGCATCGCAGCCGGTCTCGGCCATCAGCGACGCCGCATCGGCGCCGCGCTTCACGTCGCCGTTGCCCACGACGGGAATCGAAACCGCCTGCACCACCCGCGCGATGGTCGTCCGCTCGGACGCGCCCCGGTACATCTGCGCGGCATAGCGCCCATGCACGGTTATCGCCCACGCACCGGCGCCTTCCATGCGCCGCGCGAATTCGGGCGCGGTCTCGACGCCCTCCTCGTATCCGCGGCGGAA
>SUUF01000001.1:54766-62016 GCA_015062635.1 Coriobacteriaceae bacterium
CTGCCATCCTCGTCGGTCGTCGTGAAGACGGGCGGGGCCCGTCGTTTTTTGGCTATTATAGATGCGGGCCGGCGCCCTGCCGGCAACCCAAGACAAATGACACATGCCGTCGGAAGGGGCAACCATGGGCTATCGTCCCGCATATCCATCGGACGGCATCGCGCCGATTCCCCAGCAGCGGGTCGTCGATAAGCTCGACGAGTACATGAGCCGGCGCGATTATGCGGGCGCCGAGCGGCACCTGCTCTACTGGCTGGAAGAGGCGCGTGCGGGCCGCGACGCGCGCGGCGAGTTGATGCTGCGCAACGAGCTCGTGGGGCATTTCCGCAAGACGGGCGACGGGGAACGCGCGATGGAGCACGGCCGCCGGGCGCTCGAGCTCGTCGACGAGCTCGGCTTCGGCGAGACCATCAGTGCCGGCACCACCTACACGAACGTCGCGACGGCCTGCAACGCGTTCGGGCACAACGAGACCGCGCTCGAGCTCTTCCGCAAGGCCACGCGGCTGTACGAGGGAGCCGCCAACACCGATGCGCGCCTGCTCGGCGGGCTCTATAACAACATGGCGCTCACCTGCGTGGCACTCGGCCGCTTCGACGAGGCCGACGACCTGTACCAGCGGGCGCTGCACACGATGTCGCGGGTCGAGCATGGCGCGCTCGAGCAGGCGATAACCTATCTGAACATGGCCGACGCCCTCGAGGCGCGCGCGAAGGCGGAAGGCGGCGGGCACGGCGGCGGGCCCGGCGCGGACGTCGAGCGAGGCATCCAGCGCTGCCTCGACACGGCGCTCGAGCTGCTCGACGACCCCACGGTTCCACACGACGGCTACTACGCCTTCGTCTGCGAGAAGTGCGCGCCGTCGTTCGCCTACCACGGCTACTTCCTGGCCGACGACGACCTGCGCGCCCGCGCGAAGGAGATCTATGAACGGGCTTGAGCTTTCGCGCGCCTACTTCGAGGCATATGGACGCCCCCTGCTCGAGGAGCGCTTCCCCGACCTTGCGCCCCTCGTATGCGCGGGCCTGTTCGGCAGCGGGTCGGAATGCCTCGGCTTCGACGACGACGTGTCGCGCGACCACGATTTCGACCCCGGGTTCGCCATCTTGCTGCCAAGCGAGGATGTCGTCGACCGCCGGCGCGCCTTCGAGCTCGAACGGGCCTACGACAAGCTTCCGCGCGAATTCCAGGGCGTGGAACGGCCGCGGCTCGCGCCCGTCGGCGGCCCCCGGCGCGGCGTGATGCGCACGGCCGACTTCTTCCGCGACAAGACCGGGAGCCCCGACGGCGTGCTGACGGTGCGCCAGTGGCTCGAGGTGCCGTCGCACCTGCTGGGCGAGGCGGTGAACGGCGCGGTGTTCCACGACGGGCCCGGCGAAGTCACGCGCATCCGGGAATCGCTCGCGCACTACCCCGCCGACATCCGCCGCAAGAAGCTGGCCGGCCACCTGCTGCTCGCCGCGCAAGCCGCGCCCTACAACGTGGAGCGCTGCCTGCGCCACGGCGAGCCGGCGGCCGCCCAGATGGCGCTGTTCGCCTTCGTGCAGCACGCGATGTCGGCCATCTTCCTGCTGAACGACGCCTACGAGCCGTTCTACAAATGGGGCTTCAGGGCGCTGCGCCGCTTGCCGGTGCTCGCCATCGAGGCGGAGCTGTTCGAATACCTCATCACCACGGGCAACGACGGGCAGCTCGCCCACGACAAGCTCGAGGTGGTCGAGGGCATCGCCGAGGACCTCGCCCGCGAGCTCGTGCGGCAGGGCCTCTCCGACGTTTCCAGCGCCGACCTCGAGCGGCACGCCTATGCGGTGAACGACGGCATCGCCGACGGCGGCATCCGCACCTTGCACATCCTCGTAGGCGCCTAGGCCGCGCCCGCATATCAAGGAGAACCGACATGAACATCCAGGGACTGCAGAAAATGACCTTGCTCGACTACCCGGGGCGCGTGGCTTGCACCGTCTTCCTCGGCGGGTGCGACTTCCGCTGCCCGTTCTGCCATAACTTCGAGCTCGTCGCCGGCCCGCTGCCCGCAGCCGTCGACGAGGAGGAGCTCTTCGCCTTCCTGAAGAAGCGCCAGGGGCTGCTCGACGGCGTCGCGATCACCGGCGGCGAGCCCTGCCTGCGAAAGGACCTGCCGGAATTCATCGAGCGCATCCGCGCGCTCGGCTACCCCGTGAAGCTCGACACGAACGGCAACCATCCCGACATGCTCGCGCGCCTGCTCGACGCGGGCCTCGTCGACTACGTAGCGATGGACATCAAGAACAGCCCCCTGAAGTACGCCCGCACCGTCGGCTTGCGCTCAATCGACCTGCAGGCCATCAGCGAGAGCATCGCGTTGCTGATGCGGGGAAGCATCGAATGCGAATTCCGCACGACCGTCGTGCACGAGCTTCACGACGACGGCGATTTCGAGGAAATCGGGCGGTGGATCGAAGGCGCCGAGCGCTATTTCCTGCAGCCGTTCGCCGACCGCGATACCGTTCCCGACCGCACGCTCAGCGCCCCGAGCGCCGCGGAACTCGAGCGCTACCGCGCCATCAGCAGCCGTTATGTGCGGAACGTGGAGATTCGCGGAGCAGATAATTAACACAATATCTTGTATTTGCGTGATTCTTGACACCACATGTTGATAGCTTTTCGCGTCAGTGGTATGGTATGTCCGCTTAACGCAATCGCGTTGCGAAGGAAGAACCAATGCACCGTTCGAGGAGAGTGGCATGTACCAAGTTGTGAAGCGTGACGGCAAGGTCGTCGATTTTTCCATCGGGAAGATCAGCGCCGCCATCACCAAGGCGTTCGACGCCATCGGCAAGCAATACCATCCCAGCGTGATCGACCTCATCTCGCTGCACGTGACGTCCGACTTCGAGGAGAAGATCAAAGACGACCTCATCACCGTCGAGGACATCCAGGACAGCGTCGAGAAGGTCCTTTCCGAATCGGGCTATGCCGACGTCGCGAAGGCCTACATCCTGTACCGCCGCCAGCGCGAGAAGGTGCGTAACGTCAACTCGGCGTTGCTCAACTACAAGGACCTCGTCGACAACTACCTGCACATCAACGACTGGCGCGTGAAGGAGAACTCGACGGTCACCTATTCCGTGGGCGGCCTCATCCTCTCGAACTCCGGCGCCATCACGGCCAACTACTGGCTTTCCGAGGTGTACGACGACGAGATCGCCGAAGCGCACCGCAACGCCGACATCCACCTGCACGACCTCTCGATGCTCACCGGCTACTGCGCCGGCTGGAGCCTCAAGCAGCTCATCCAGGAGGGCCTCGGCGGCGTGCCCGGCAAGATCACGTCCTCGCCGGCCTCGCATCTCTCCACGCTGTGCAACCAGATGGTCAACTTCCTCGGCATCATGCAGAACGAATGGGCCGGCGCCCAGGCGTTCTCGTCCTTCGACACCTACCTCGCCCCGTTCGTGAAGGTCGACAACCTGTCGCAGCGCGACGTGAAGCAGTGCGTGCAGTCGTTCATCTACGGCGTGAACACGCCGAGCCGTTGGGGCACGCAGGCGCCGTTCAGCAACATCACGCTCGACTGGACCGTCCCGAACGACCTCAAGAACCTGCCGGCCATCGTCGGCGGCAAGGAGCTCGACTTCACCTACGGCGACTGCCAGCACGAGATGGACATGGTGAACAAGGCCTTCATCGACATCATGATCGAGGGCGACGCGAACGGCCGCGGCTTCCAGTACCCCATCCCCACCTATTCCATCACGCGTGACTTCAACTGGGAGGAAACCGAGAACAACAAGCTGCTGTTCGAGATGACGGCCAAGTACGGCACGCCCTATTTCTCGAACTACATCAATTCCGACATGGAGCCCTCTGACGTGCGCTCGATGTGCTGCCGCCTGCGCCTCGACCTGCGCGAGCTGCGCAAGAAGTCGGGCGGCTTCTTCGGCAGCGGCGAGTCGACCGGCTCCATCGGCGTCGTCACCATCAACATGCCGCGCATCGCCTACCTCGCCGAGGACGAGGCCGACTTCTACGCGCGCCTCGACCGCCTGATGGACATCGCGGCCCGCAGCCTGAAGACGAAGCGCACCGTCATCACGACGCTGCTCGAGCAGGGGCTCTACCCCTACACGAAGCGCTACCTGGGCACCTTCGACAACCACTTCTCGACCATCGGCCTCATTGGCATGAACGAGGTGGGCCTGAACGCGAAGTGGCTGCGCGCCGACCTCACCGACGCGCGCGTGCAGCGTTTCGCCCGCGACGTGCTGAACCACATGCGCGAGCGCCTTTCCGACTACCAGGAGAAGTACGGCGACCTGTACAACCTGGAGGCCACGCCGGCCGAGTCGACGACCTACCGCTTCGCGAAGCACGACACCGAGCGCTACCCCGACATCATCACGGCGAACATGAACGGCACGCCGTACTACACGAACTCCTCGCACCTGCCCGTGGGCTACACCGAGGACGTCTTCAGCGCGCTCGACATCCAGGACGACCTGCAGACGCTCTACACCTCGGGCACCGTGTTCCACGCGTTCCTGGGCGAGAAGCTGCCCGACTGGAAGGCGGCGGCCAACCTGGTGCGCAAGATCGCCGAGAACTACAAGCTGCCCTACTACACGATGTCGCCCACCTATTCGGTGTGCAAAGACCACGGCTACCTTTCCGGCGAGCACTTCACCTGCCCCATCTGCAACGAGAAGACCGAGGTCTACAGCCGCATCACCGGCTACTACCGCCCGGTGCAGAACTGGAACGACGGCAAGGCGCAGGAATACAAGGACCGCAAGGTGTACAACATCGGGCACTCGGTGCTGACGCATGTGGGCCCGAACCCTGCGCCGGTAGACGACCCCGCCTGGGAGGCCACGCTCGAGCGCAGCTGCTGCGCGCCCGCCCAGCCGCTGATGCTCGACGAGACCCAGCAGGAGGCGCTCGCCGCCGACGGCATCGCGCTCGAGGAGGTGGCGCAGGCCATCCTGTTCAAGACGCCCACCTGCCCGAACTGCAAGGCCGCCATGGCGCTGCTCGACAAGGCCGGCGTGAGCTACGAGACGCTCAACGCCAACGAGGAGAAGGAGCTCGTCGAGAAATACGGCGTGAAGCAGGCCCCGACGCTCGTCATCCCGAACGGCGACGGATTCGAGCGCTACCGCGGCGTCTCGGACATCAAGGGCTGGATCATGAACCGCTAGTCCACCGTGAATGCCAAGGCACCACCCGCGGGTGGTGCCTTTCGTCATAAGGAGCGAACATGTACGACATCATCGTTATCGGCGGCGGCCCGGCGGGCATGACGGCGGCGCTGTACGCCCTGCGCAACGGCAAGAGCGTGCTCGTCATCGAGAAGAACGGCTTCGGCGGGCAGATGACGAATTCCCCGAAGATCGAGAATTACCCCGGCACCCAGCAGATTTCGGGCAACGAGCTGGCCGACCAGATGCTCGACCAGATTCTGGCCCAGGGTGCCGACATCGAGATCGAGGAAGCGCAAAGCGTCCAGGTCGCCGAGGGGCATAAGGTGGTCGTCACCGATTTCGGCTCCTACGAGGCGAAGGCCGTCATCATCGCGACCGGCGTGAAGCACCGCATGCTCGGCCTGCCCGGCGAGGACGACCTCGTGGGCGACGGCATCTCGTTCTGCGCGGTGTGCGATGGCGACTTCTACACAGACAAGGTGGTTTGCGTGGCAGGCGGCGGAAACTCCGCGCTGCAGGAGGCCATCTTGCTCGCCGACAAGTGCGCGAAGGTCATCATGCTGCAGGACCTGCCCTTCTTCACCGGCGAGCAGCGGCTGCAAGACGTGCTGTTCGCGCGCCCGAACGTCGAGACGCACGTGAACAAGGCGCTCACGGCGCTGCTGAAAAGCGAAGACGGCCTGCGCGGCGTCGAGATCGCCGACCGCACAAGCGGAGCGCGCCAGGAGATTCCCTGCGACGGGCTGTTCGTGGCGATCGGGCTCATCCCCGAGAACGAGCCGTTCGCCAACCTGGCCGATTTGAACGAGTACGGGTACTTCGACACCGGCGAGAAATGCAACACGAAGACCCCGGGCGTCTTCGTGGCCGGCGACTGCCGCAAGAAGAACATCCGCCAGATCGCGACCGCCTGCGGCGACGGCGCCGTGGCGGCCCTGGCTGCCTGCCGCTACCTCAACGGCCTCGCCCCGCTGGCCTAGCCGTTCGCGCTAGCGCAACCCATAGACACCACGCAGGAAACACCGTGGACAAGCTTTTCGTGAAACGGGGCACGCCGGCCACGGCATCGCTCGAAGGCGAGGCGGCCGCGCTGCGTTGGCTCGCCGAAGCCGAGCCGGCAGGCGGCATGCCCGTCGTCGAGGTCGTGTCGGCAACCCCGTTTGAGCTGGTGGAACGGCGCATCGACGCCGGAGCGCCGAGCGCGCAGGCCGCCGAGCGCGTGGGGCGCGCCCTTGCCATGACCCACGCCGCCGGCGCCCCGTGGTGGGGTGCGCCGCCGACGGGATGGACGGGTTCGTATGCCATCGACGATTCCCGCACGCCGACGGTCGACGAGCGGCAATCCCCGCAGAGCTGGGGCGCCTTCTTCGCGGAATGGCGCATCATGCCCTACGTTCGCCAAGCACGCGATGCCGGCGCTTTCGGCCGCGATGAAGCCTCGTTTTTCGAACGCGTCGCGGGACGCGTGGCAAGCGGCGCGTACGACGCCCCGCAACCGGGGCTCCTCGCCGCTTCGGGCACCGCGGTCGCGCGCATCCACGGCGACCTGTGGTCGGGCAACCTTCTGTGGGATGCCGACCCGAGCAATTCCGTGGGGGCGGTGCTCATCGACCCGATGGCCCACGGCGGCCACGCCGAGACCGACCTCGCGATGCTCGCGCTGTTCGGCTGCCCGCATCTCGAGCGCATCATCGCCGCCTACGACGAGGCCTCCCCGCTCGCCGAGGGCTGGCGCGACCGCGTGCGCCTACACCAGCTCGCGCCGCTGCTGCACCATTGCGCCCTGTTCGGCCGCTCATACGTGCCCAGCGCGATGGAAGCGGCCCGCCGGTACGCATAGTTCCCCTTGCACAACATTCGCATTAACGCGCAAACTTCCCGTTCCATTCCGCAAAGCCCCAGGTCGCGTTTTCCGGGAGCTGAAGTTTGCACAGTAATTTCCAAGCCCAGGCCATCGGGGCCCGTTTTCGGGTCGTTTCCACGTCCGGTCGCGTCGCGCTTCACTTCCTTTATACTGGGCTCACGTTTACGTTTCGGGGAGATGGCAACATGATTCACCTGCACCCTCAA
>SUUF01000001.1:62116-64720 GCA_015062635.1 Coriobacteriaceae bacterium
TACCGGGGAGGAAGCATCCCCATCCTGCGCTTCACCTTCCGCGATGACCTTGACCCGGATACCGGCGAGGTCGTCCTTTCCGGCGACAACAAGATCGAGAACGTGAACACGAGTCCGAACCACGTGTACCGCGCAACCGGCGTCTCGTGTGACCTCGTCGTGCCGGCGAGCTGGGACAATCCAGAAAGCGACCTGCTCGACGGCGTCTCGGGATACAAAGGCGCCTCGAGCCTCGAGGTCGAGTTCTTCCGCGGCCGCGGCAACTCCACCTGGCGCGATGCAAAGAAGCCCTACAAGTTCAAGCTCGAGAAGAAAGCCGACCTGTTCGGCATGGGCAAGAACAAGCATTGGGTGCTGATGGCCAATTCGTACGACGCGACGCTGAGCATCGACAGGATCGTCGGCTGGATAGGCGACCAGATGGGGCTCGATTACACCCCGCGCGGCGTACCGGTCGACCTGTACCTGAATGACACGTATTACGGCAACTACCTGCTCATGGAGGAAGTGCGCATCGACGAGAACCGCGTGGAAATCGACGAGGTTGCCGCGGATGCATCGGACCCGGATTCCGCGGAGATCACCGGCGGATACCTGTTTGGCACATCGAGCAAGCCCACGACGACCGACGACGAGAAGTTCAGCACGTCGAGGGGGACGCCGTTCAGCTACGTCACGCCCGAATACCCGTCGCCCCTCACTGCTGCGCAGGAGGCCCAGCAGGCCTATCTGAAATCCTACCTCGACCGGGTCGAGGAGGCCGTGTTCGGCGAAGGCTTCGTCAACGGAGCCGGCGAATCGGTGTGGGATTTGATGGACGAGGACTCGTTCGCCAGCTATTGGTGGATACAGGAGTTTTCCACCAACCGCGACGCGTACGCCACGCCGAGCACCTATCTGTACAAGACGCGCGACCAAGCGGGCGCGCCCGGCACCTTGTACTGGGGTCCGCTTTGGGACTTCGATTTCGTGTGGGATGCGATGGAAATCGAGGGGTTCGATAACACGAACACGTATGAGATGCCCTGGCCAGAGCGCTTGCGGTCCGACCCCGAATTCGTCGAATTGCTGAAAGAGCGCTGGACCAAGCTCGACGGCATACTCGAAAACATCACGAAAGACGGCGGGCTCATCGACCAATACATCGCCGAATTGTCGACCTCTTGGGATGCCAACAACGAGCGTTGGAACGCGAGCGGCAGGGACTCTGACTGGGATAACAACAGCTGCAAGAATGCCCTCAACGAGCTGCGCAGCCATTTCGAAACACGGCGGGCGTGGATCAATGCGCATCTTGACGATATCAAGACGACGTTCCGCACGATTACGTTCATGGACGGCGATGTAGTAGTCGCCAGTGACAACAAACGCGCAGATCGTGGTTGGAATCCCGATTCACCTGAGATGCCCAAGGATAAGGACGGGCTTCTGTTTGACGGATGGTATTCGGATTCCGGAGAACAGTATTCGTCCGAAACTAACTATTACGAAGACACGGTGTTCCGCGCCAAGTATATCGACCCCGCGACCGTAGCCGCTGCGACAGGCATCTATTTCCCGACATCCGAAATCTGGATTTCGAATCCTTTAATCCTCAATTACGACCTTGTTCCATTTGGCGCGAAAGACACGCGTATAGTCTGGTCTTCCTCGGATGAAAGCGTCCTGACAGTGGACGCAAACGGCTGCGTGACCCCTGTCGAGGGATGCCTCGACGGCAAGGAAACCGCCGAAGCGGTGGTGACGGCCCATCTCGTGGGCAGCGGACAGGAAGCATCCGTGCGCTTAGTTGTTTACGACGACCAGGCCATGACGCTGCCGGAACCGGAATCTATCACGTTCGACAAAACGGCACAGGTCGAGGTGGGCGAATACCTCAAGCTTGAGTGCACATCTGAACCAGTTCCCAATGTACTGCACTGGAACTACAACCTCAGGTTCTCTGTCGAAGATGAAGACATTGCGATGGTCACGGATACGGGAGTCGTGCTCGGAAAGAAACCGGGGACCACAACCGTCATGGTGGAACGGCACAACCAGACCACCTGGGATGCCGAAACGGTCGCGGCGATTAAGCTGACCGTCGTCGAGAGCAAAGGCAATGCGGAATACACGCTTACCTTCAAGCTGAATGGCGGAACCCTGAACGGCAGCAAGAATGATGTGATCATTCGCTGTAAAAACAGCGAGACGATAACCATCCCCCAAGCCCCGACGCGTGCTGGATATACGTTCGACTATTGGAAGGGCTCCCATTACGAACCGGGCGACAAGTACAAGGCGACCGGGGACCATACGTTCACCGCACAATGGAAGCGCAATAAGCAAGAGTCGGAGGCAACGCATCCCGCAAAGGACTCCAAGAGCACGAGCTCGAGCTCCTCTAAGGGCAAAAACTCGAGCACCCATTCGGCAAGCAAAGGCGCCACACCACGGACCTGGGACGATTTCGACCCGCTGCCGTATATCGCGGTTTCCGGCGCGGCGGCACTCGCCTTTGCCGTGGCATTCCGCATGCGTCAACGCAAGGAATAGCGCGCTCGAACGATGGTGCTTCGCCGGCAAGGGCCGGTTACCCATTTGCGGCCCTTCGCAGCGCCTTCC
>SUUF01000001.1:64820-71611 GCA_015062635.1 Coriobacteriaceae bacterium
ACCGCCTGGATGGGCACCTCGAACTGCTGGCGCGGGATGATCTCCTTCATCTTGGAAGCCAGGATGCGCCCGCGGTCATACGCCTTGTCGCGATGCACGATGAAGCTCAGCGCATCGACCGGGTTGCCGGCCAGCAGCACGTCGAGCTTCACGAGGTCAGACGCGCGGTATCCGCTGATGTCGTAGTCGAGCGTCGCGAACCCCTTGGTGCGGCTCTTCAGCGAATCGAAGTAGTCCATGATGAGCTCCGACAGCGGAATCTCCCATTTCATCTCGACCGTCGTGGCCGAAAGGTAGCTCATGTTCTGGAATTCGCCGCGGCGGGCCACCGTGAGGTCCATCACCGCGCCCACGTATTCGGGCGGAACGAGGATCTTCGCCGACAGGTACGGCTCCTCGATATGGTCGATTTCCGAGAAATCGGGCATGTCCTGCGGCGAGCGCAGCACCAGCATCTCGCGGTCCTTCTTGTACACGTGGTACTCGACCGACGGCGCGGTCGCGATGAGGTCGAGCCCGAATTCGCGCTCGAGGCGCTCCTTCACGACCTCCATGTGCAGCAGGCCCAAGAAGCCGACGCGGAAACCGTAGCCGAGCGCGTGGCTCACCTCGGCCTCGTACACGAGCGCCGGGTCGTTCAGGTGCATCTTCTCGAGCGCGTCTTTCAACGCCTCGTATTGGTCGCCCTCGATGGGGAAAATGCCGGTGAACACCATCGGCTTCACGTCGCGGTAACCGGGAAGCGGCTCGTCGGCCGGGCATTCCACGAGCGTGACGGTGTCGCCGACGCGCACCTGGCTCGGGTCCTTCAGGCCCGTCACGAGGAAGCCGACCTCGCCGACGGCGAGCTCGGGCGTCGAGACCTCATATGGCGTGCGGAAGCCCACGTCCTCGGCAAGCGCCCGGGCGCCGGTCGCCATCATCCGCACGGCCGCGCCCTTCTTCAGCGTGCCTTCCATGACGCGCACGAGCGCGACGACGCCGCGATACGAATCGAAGAACGAGTCGAAGATGAGCGCGCGCAACGGGGCGTCGGGGTCGCCTTCGGGCGCCGGGATGTTGTACACCACCGATTCGAGCAGCTCATGCACGCCCACGCCCGTCTTCGCGCTGCACAGCACCGCCTCGTCGGCGGGAATGGCGAGCGACTCCTCGATCTCGCCGCGCACGCGCTCGGGTTCGGCGGCGGGCAGGTCGATCTTGTTGATGAGCGGGATGATCTCGAGGTCGGCGTTCATCGCGAGCATCGCGTTGGCCACCGTCTGCGCCTCGACGCCCTGCGTGGCATCGACGACGAGAACCGCGCCCTCGCATGCTGCCAAGCTGCGCGACACCTCGTAGGTGAAGTCGACGTGACCCGGCGTGTCGATGAGGTTGAACTCGTACACCTCGCCATCGTCAGCCGTATATGACACGCGCACGGCCTGGCTCTTGATGGTGATGCCGCGCTCGCGTTCGATGTCCATCGTGTCGAGCAGCTGGCTTTGCATGTCACGTTGCGCAATCGTGCCCGTCTGCTCGAGAATGCGGTCGGAAAGCGTCGACTTGCCGTGGTCGATATGGGCGATGATGCTGAAATTCCGTATCTTGCTGGGATCCCCGGACATGGACACCTTCCTCGTTCGCTGCCGGCCGCGCCGCCCGCTGCGGACGCGCTTTTGTGGCATCCGAATACTATAGGGCAACTCGCCGTCCGAGCGGGCATGTTTGAAGAATTCATCGAATTCCCGGCATCCGACGCATCGTGTTGAAATTCTCATTCCATCTGGGAAATTCCGTGGTAAGATTTTCGAGTTTCGTCGCGAGTAACTTTCCCCACACGCGAAGTAACGCAAACGTATTGCAACATGGAGGAACATAAGTGGCTAACATCAAGAGTCAGAAGAAGCGCATCATCACCAACGAGAAGTCCCGCATGCGCAACCGTGCCTATCGCTCTCAGCTGAAGACCGCCATCCGCGCGACGCGCGAGGCCGTCGAGGCCGGTAACGGCGAAGAGGCCTTCGCCCTGGCCCAGAAGGCCTGCCGTCTGCTCGACAAGGCCGCCAGCAAGGGCGTCATCCACAAGAACCAGGCCGCCAACCGCAAGAGCAAGCTCATGCAGCTGGTGAACACCGTGGCCACCGACGAGGACCGCGCGGCTTACCAGCCCGTCAAGCGCGAGAACGTCGTGAAGGGCGGCACCAAGAAGGCTGCTGCCAAGGCCGAGCGTCAGGCTGCCATGAAGGCCGCCGAGGCCGAGAAGGCCAAGCGCCGCGAGGCTCAGCAGAAGGCCGAGAAGGCTGCTGCCGCCAAGAAGGCCGCCGCTGAGGCCGCCGAGGCTGCCGAGGAAGACGCCGAATAACCTCGTTCACGGAGACCGGGACTAACCCACCCGATCTATCCGCATATCAAGTGAAAGCCGGGAACCGATGGTTCCCGGCTTTCGTTTTGCCGGCACTATGGCGTCAGCCGCGCCCGGCGCGCGCAACCACCGAAAGGTACCAGGTCTCGAACGCGGTTTCCGGGTCGGCACCGCTTTTCATCGCCCGTTCGGCATCACGCGCCGACTTCAACGCCGCGCGCAGCTCGTCGGCCGTGAAGTTGCGGGCATAGCGCGGGTAGAACTTCTCGACCTTCCACGCCGGGCCCTTTATAAGCTTCGTCATCTGCGACTGCTGGCCGCGCGCCATCAGGCCCCGCACCATCGCGAGCTCGCGCACGCGCGTGATGCACATGGCGAGCAGCGCATACGGCGACGATGATTCCATGCGGGCACGCAGACGCAGGCACTTGGCGGCATCGCGCTCGGAAAACGCGTCGACGAACTCCCACGGCTTCGCCTCGGTGGTGCGTCCCACCAGGCGGTTCACCTCATCGACGGTGACCGCGCCGGCCCCTTCATGCGAAAGCGACAGCTTGCGCAGCTCGGCGTCGATGCGCACCGTGTCCTCGCCCACGAGGTCGATGAGCAGGCTCACGGCATCCGACCTCATCGTGATGCCATGCCCCTTCGCCATCTTCGCGATAAGCGAGGGCAGGTCGCGTTTCGCGACCGACGCGCAATCGATGACCGCCGTCTTCCCGAATTTCGCGACGGCCTTGTACAGGCGCGTGTTCTTCGCGAGCCCCTGCGCATACAGCGCGAGCACCGCGGTATCGGCCGGCGCCTCGAGGTAATCGACGAGCGCCTCCGCATCGGCCTTGCGCAGCTTGTCGGCGTTCTTCACCGTCACGAGCCTCACGTCGCTCATGAACGGCAGCGTGTTGCAGGCGGCGACGATATCGGCGCCCCGCGCGCTTTCTCCATCGAATTCCTCGGAATTGAACGACAGGTCGCCCAAACGCGCGATGCGGCCGTGCAGCCGCTCGGCCACACGCTCGCGCTTGAGCGTATCATCGCCATTCGCCAGATACACTGGCAGGAAACCGTTTGCCTCGGCCATGCAGCCACCTCCAATCCACGGCTTGCATTCTACCGCTGCGTCACGACATGTATGCCATCCGCGCGCAAATAGCACGACACCGCCCCGTGCTCGTCGGTGCGAAACACCGCGCTGCCCGCGGCCTCAAGCGCCTCGATCGTCTGGGGAGCGGGATGCCCATAGGAATTGCCCACCCCGACGCTCACCAATGCAATCTCGGGTTTCATCAGGGAAAGCACGGCCCCGTCGACCGACGCACGGCTCCCGTGATGCCCCACCTTCAAAATGTCGACATCGCTAATGCGCCCCGCTGCGGCATAGCGGGCGAGCTGCGGCGATTCCGCATCACCGCAGAAGATGCCCGTCGCATCCGCACGGCCGTCGGCATCGGCGTCATAAGCCATGGAAAGCACGAGGCTGTCCGCGTTCCCCCCGCCTTCGGCATAGGCATCGGGCCCGATGACGTCGAACCGGAAGCCGCCAAGCGCAAGGGAATCGCCCACCGAGAGCCCCACGAGCCCATCGGCGCCCGCAACCTGAGCAGCTTGTGACCGTAAACGGACGCAATGCTCATCGGAATCGGCGAGCAGGTCGCGGGCGACAAGCACCTTCCCCACCCCGACGATGCCCTTCAAGGCGCGCAGCGAACCGCAGTGGTCGTCGTCGGGGTGCGTGATGAGCACCGCGTCGAGCCGCCTGACGCCGCAAGACGCGAGTCCCTCGAGCAGCGCCGTGTCCTGCGTGCCCGTATCGATGAGCAGGGCGCGGCCCCCTCCCTGCACGAGGAACGCATCTCCTTGCCCGATGTCGAGCATCGTGATGACGTCTCCCCGCACAAGCGGCACCGCAAGCGCGAACGCCACGGCAATCGCGAGTACCACCGCCGCCGCGCGAAGGAAACCCCAGCCGGGATACGGCCAGGCCAGCCAGAATGCCACCGGCAAGCCGAACGCCAGCACCGTGCCCCACAGCAGGTCGAGCGACACGGGAAAGGCCGCTCCCGGCACCAGGGCGAGCACCTGCAGCACCAGGCAGACGGCGCTGGCGGGAACGAGCAGCGCGCACATCAACGCCTCGCCCACCGAGCCGAGCAGCACCGCTGCGGCAACCGATGCGAAACCGCCGATGCAGATGAGCGGAAACGCCGGGGCCACGAGAAGATTCGCCACCGGGGTGATCGCCGACGCCTGCCCGAATGCCGCTGCGCACACCGGCGCCGTCGTGAGCGTTGCCGCGAGCGTGAGCGCGAGCGAATCGCGCACGGCACCCGCCTGCAAGCCGAAGCAAACCGTAAGCATCTGCGAGAAGAACGACAGGAACAAGACGATGCCGAGGGTCGCGGCGGCCGAGAGCAGCAGCGATGTGGAAAAGGCGTTCGCGGGGTCGGCGGCGATCATGACGGCGATGCAGCACGACAGGCTTCCCACGGCATAGGGGCGCCTGCCCGGCACGAATGAGAGCAGCCCCAACGACGTCATCACGGCCGCGCGCACGGCCGAGCGCGGCGCCCCGGTGAACACGAGATAGCATCCGATGAGGATCACCTGCAGCGCGATGGACGCGGGGCGCCCGAACGGAAGCCGGCGCATCGCGATGGCCACGGCGCCGGCGACGATGGAGAGATGAGCGCCCGACACCGCCACGAGATGGGCCAGCCCGTCGACTTTCACCGCCTGGTAAAGCGCGCTATCGTACAGGCCATCGGTATAGCCCATGACGATGGCGCACACGAGCATCCCGGCCTCCCGCAACTCGATATCGCCTATAGTGCGATTCGCGCAGGCATCCACTTCCCGCACGGCCTGACGGCGAAACGCGCGGACCGGCTCGAGCGGCGATGCCGGCCGCTCTTTGGCTGCCCGCCCTTTGGCTACGGCGACCACTCCATCACGCCAATACCGCCGGGCCAGCTTTTCGGCCGGCGCTTTCCATCCGCTCGCCTCGACGGCATCGCCGGACAGCAGGCGGGCTTCGTCGGGCAAGCTCACGCGCACCCGGCATCCTTCCGCGGTGACAGCTGTCGCCAAGCGTCCAAACGACCCCGCCCGGGAATCCGCGACGAGTTCGAGCATCTGTGGCTGCGTGCACGCGCACAGCGCCTCTTGTCCGACGATGAGCGCCTGCGCATGCACGGAGCCGGCGAGGCATCCGAGCGCAAACCCCAGTGCAAGGCACCCGGGAAGCGCGGCACCTTGAAACAGCAGGACAAGGGCCGTAGCCGCAATCAGCAGCGACGCGATGGCGACGAGCTGGCAGCAATCGACCGATGCGCCGAACAGCATGTCAATCGAAAGCGCGGTCCCCGTCCAAAGCGAAAGCGCGATGAAGAGCATCGGGGGCAACGAGGGGCGCGTCATGAGCCATGCTCCGCGCGTTTCGGGAACCGATGCGCGGGCAGCGCCCCAATCGATATCGCGGCCACCGGTTTGCCGGATCACCACGTCGACGAAGGCGGCGAGGCCCCGGCCATGGCCGCCCATCACACCGTTATCGCGTCGGCGAGAGCGGCAAACTTCTTCTCGCCGATCCCCGATACCCGCTTGAGGTCGTCTATCGTGGCGAACGGCCCCTCAGCCTCGCGGCTCGCGATTATCTTCTGGGCTGTCACCTCGCCTATGCCCGGCAACGATTGCAAGGCAGACGCATCGGCCGTGTTGATGTTCACCTTTTCCCCTGCTGGAGCCGCCGGGGAAGAACCCGCACCGCCGGCCGACGTTGATGGCGCCACAGCTGCGCCATTCGACGCCGTGGCAGCCGATTCCCCTTCGGTAGGCACGTAAACCTGCTCTCCATCGACGATGGCACGGGCCAGGTTGACTGCCGCGGCATCGGCATTCTTCTTCAAACCGCCAGCTGCTTGCACCGCATCGTTCACGCGGGCATCGGAAGGCAGCTCGTACACGCCCGGCGCTTTCACGGCGCCGACGACATAGACATAACACCGTGCGGGCGGCTGCTCCTCTTCCGTTGGCGCAACGGCAATGCCCGCCGCGCGGCTTGCCCCGTCGCGCGCCGTCGCCGAACTCGCACCGGTTTCAATGGCCGCCGAGGAAAGAGAGGCCGTATGGTCCACGACGAAGTCGCCCCGGGCGGACGAGGCCACTCCCAATGCCGCAAGCACCGCGATGATCACCGCAAGAAGCACTATGCCCGCAAGCATCGGTCGCGACAAACGTCCGTCCGGAATCTTCTCCCGCACAGCGTCTACTTCATCTAAGAACGGCATGGGCTCACCTCCCTTTCCCCTGCGTGAAAGGGTAGGCCCCCATACCTCAGAAAAATTTCCGAGAATTCTCAGGAATACCTCAGATAAACCTCAGGCAAAGGTCAAGAAAAGCTCAAATAAAGCTCAAGTTGGGCGGTTGACCTGGTGTTAGCTACATCCCA
>SUUF01000001.1:71711-80462 GCA_015062635.1 Coriobacteriaceae bacterium
GGCATGAACAACGTGCAGCAATCCGGGGCATCCTGGCTCGAGATGTCGAACGTGCCGAGTTCCTGCGCCTGGTCGATGATCTCGATCTTGTCGGTTCCGATGAACGGGCGGAACACCGGAAGCTCGGTCGCCGCATTCACGACCTGGATGTTCTCGATGGTCTGGCTCGCCACCTGGCCGAGGCTTTCGCCCGTCACGAGCGCCTTCGCCCCCACCTGGCGCGCCAGCTGGTCGGCCACCTTGAACATGAGCCGGCGATACATGATGATGCGCAGCTCAGGCGGCACGACGGCCGCGATGGCGCGCTGGTAATCGCCGAAGGGCACCACGTACACGCGCGCGATGCAGCCGGTCTTCTCGAGCACATGCGCGATGTCGTCGACGAGATACTCGCTCGTCGATGCGGTCTGCGGCCGGCCCGAGAAATGCACGCCGAAGGGAATCGCGCCGCGGCGTGCGAGGCGCCACACCGCCACCGGCGAGTCGATGCCCGAGGAAAGCAGGCACATCACGCGTCCGGAAGAGCCCACCGGCAGGCCGCCCACGCCCCGCATCGTCCAGGCGTAGATATACGTGGAACCCTCGATGACCTCGACATGCACCTCGACATCGGGCTCCTTCATCTTCACCGTCTTCTCGGGGAAGTTACGGCACAGATGCGCGCCCACCAGCTGGTTGAGCTCCATCGAGTTGATGGCGAAATCGGTATGGTTGCGCCGCGCCTGCACCTTGAAGGTCTGGAACGGTTCCGCATCGGCAAGCGCCTGCTGCGCGGCCTCGTACATCTCGTCGAGGTCCTGATGGCAAATGTATCCGCACGACACGCGCGCAACGCCGGGAATGCCCGCGAGCACCCGCGCCATCTCGAGCGATTGCCCGTAGGAGGTCCCCTCTTTCACGAACACCAGGATACGGCCCGAGATGCGGCGCATCGTGACGAAGGGATGGTCGGCGAGGATGGCCTCGGCGTTCTTCATCAGCCGGTTCTCGAAGGCGGAACGGTTGTGCCCCTTCAGGCCGATCTCGTGATAATGCATCAGGCAAATGCGCTGGTAGGTGTTCGACATGGCGTCTCCTGCGTGTGTGGGAACATGCCAGGGGACGCACCCCCGCCATATCGCATGCAATACGGCGGGGCTACGTCCCCCGCAAACTCGAATGATTCGCACCGGGCGCCGCCCGATGCCGGAGCCGTACGGCTGCTAGAGCTTGATCGATTCGGGATCGTAGCTCACGTCGCCTGCGGCGATCTCGTCGAAAGCGATGGAAAGCGGCTTGCGGTTGGTGGCGCGGGCGATCTCGACCGCAGTCGAGAGCTGCAGCGCACGGTCGCGCTGGCCGCGCATCATGTCGTTGATGTCATGGGCACGCTTCGAAGCGAGCGTGCACAGCAGGAACCGGTCGTAATCGGTCTGTTCCATAAGCTTGTTGATGTTCGGTTCAATAACGCTCATTGCGATCCTCGCTATCTTTCGGCGCGTTCGTTCACGAACGCCACCAGCTCGTCGGTCGCGACATCCAAATCGTCGTTGACCAGCACTTTATCATATCGGTCTTTGCACGCAAGTTCCGCTTCGGCCGTCTTCATGCGGCGCTCGACGGCTTCGGCGTCTTCGGTGCCGCGCCCCTCGAGGCGGCGGCGCAGCTCTTCAAGCGACGGCGGCTCGATGAACACCAGCGCCGCCTCGGGAACGAGCTTGCGCACCTGGAAGGCACCCTGGACATCGATTTCGAGGATGACCTGCTTGCCCGCATGGATCTGCTCCAAGACGGTGCGCTTCAGCGTTCCATAGCGCTTGCCGTGCACATCGGCCCATTCCAGGAATCCATGGGAGGCGATGAGCTCGTCGAAGCGCGTCTCGTTCAGGAAAAAGTAATGCACGCCGTCGATTTCGCCGGGCCGCGGCGCACGCGTGGTAGCGGAAACGGATACCCAGGCATCGGGTATCCGTTCCAGCAGTCGCTTGACCAAAGTGCCCTTGCCTGCTCCGGAAGGGCCAGATATGACGAAAAGGTTTCCCTTCCTCATGAATTAGCCGAGACGCTCCAGCAGGGCGGCTTCCTGCTTCTCGCCCAGACCGCGCAGACGGCGGCTTTCTGCGATCTTCAGCTCGCCCATGACCTTCGAGGCCTTGGCCTTGCCGTAACCGGGAAGGGTCTCGATGAGGGTGGAGACCTTCATGCGGCCGACGATCTCGTCGTTCTTCATATCGACAACGTCCTTGAGCGTAAGCTTGCCGCTCTTGAGGTCCTCGCGGACCTGAGCGCGCTTGATGCGGGCGATCTTAGCCTTCTCGAGAGCGGCCTGACGCTCTTCAGGAGTGAGTTGGGGAATAGCCATTGTTTGTTGCTCCTTTGTATTTCTTGAAATCAACGGTTATGCATAATAGCACAGCCGCCTACATTGCTGACGAAAACCGTCAACTTCACGTCGCATTCAAAGTTTCGCCTGCATGTAGCGGGTAAACAACCATGAACCTATGGTTTTGCGCGGCGCCTATCGCAATTCATCGACGATGGCGCGGAACGCCGCCACGGGGTCGTCGGCCTGGGTGATGGGCCGCCCCACGACGATGTGGCTCGCACCGTCGGCAACGGCCTTCGCCGGCGTCGCCACGCGCTTCTGGTCGCCGAGCGCCGCACCGGCCGGACGCACGCCCGGGGTGACGATGTAGGCGTCGGGACCGAGCACCTCGCGCAGCATCGCGGCCTCCTGCGGCGAGGCGACGACGCCCGAAAGGCCGGCTTCCTTCGCGAGCTGCGCCATCGCGCGCACCTGCTCGGTCACCGGGCGCGTCACGCCCGTGCTGGCCAATGCATCGGCATCCATGCTGGTGAGCACCGTGATGCCGAGCGTCACCGGATCCTCGCGGCCCGCCTCGCGCGCGCCTTCCGCCGCGCCTTCGACGGCCTTCGCCATCATCTCGACGCCGCCGACGGTGTGCATCGTTATCATGTCGGCGCCGCTGAGCACGGCAGAGCGCGCCGCACCCCGCACCTGATGCGGGATGTCGTGGAACTTCAGGTCGAGGAACACCTTGAACCCGAGGTCCTGCAGCTCGCGCACGACGACCGGACCCTCGGCATAGTACAGGGTCATGCCCACCTTGAACCACACGGCCTCGCCCACGAGCTTGCCGGCCAGTTCGAGCGCCTCCTCGCGCGTGCAGTCGAGCGCGGTGATCACGCGCTCCTCGGGTTTCATGTCCTTGAATGCGTTGCTCATGCCTTCAGGCCTCCAATCAGCTCGTTCACGTCTTTCACGCCCTGCTCGATGCAATAGGCGCGGATGCCGTCGATGACCTCCTCGACGGCGTGGGGGTTCACGAAATTGGCGGTGCCCACGGCCACGGCCGTCGCGCCCGCCAGCATGAACTCGATGGCATCCTCGGCGGTCGCGATGCCGCCCATGCCCAGCAGGGGGACCTTCACCGCGTTATGCACCTGCCACACCATGCGCAACGCCACCGGCTTCACCGCCGGACCCGAAAGGCCGCCCACGACGCGCGCCAAGATGGGCTTGCGCGTGCGCACGTCGATGGCCATGCCCAACAGGGTGTTGATGAGGCTGATGGCGTCGGCGCCCTCGGCCTCGACCGCGCGGGCGATCTCGGTGATGTCGGTGACGTTCGGCGTGAGCTTCACGATGAGCGGCTTGCTCGTCTTCGCGCGGCAGACGCGCACGACCTCGGCCGCCTGCTCGGGCACGGTTCCGAAGGTCAAGCCGCCGGCATCGACGTTCGGGCAGCTGATGTTCACCTCGAATGCCCCCACGCGCGCATCGTCGGCGAGCGCCTCGATGATGCCCTCGTATTCCGCCACGGAATGGCCGCAGGCGTTCACGATGACGGGAACGTCCTTTCCGGCGAGCCACGCCAGGTCCTTCTGCTTGAACACCTCGACGCCGGGATTCTGCAGCCCGATGGAATTGAGCATGCCCGACGGGGTCTCGGCGATGCGCGGCGAGTCGTTGCCCGTCCACGGCACCACCGACACGCCCTTGGTCGTCACCGCGCCCATGCGCTCGACGTCGACGAAATCGGAATACTCGCGTCCTGCGGCGAAGGTGCCCGACGCATCGGTCACCGGGTTCTTCATCATGAGCCCGCCGAGGTTCACGGCGAGCTTCGGCTCGAATGTCGTCTGGCCCATCTACCACACCACCTTCCCGGCATCGAACACCGGGCCGTCCACGCACGAGCGCTTCCGGCCGTCGACGGTATCGACCACGCACGACAGGCATGCGCCGATGCCGCAGGCCATGCGCTTTTCCAGCGACACCTCGCAGGCGACGCCCGCCTCGAGCGCCATGCCCGCCACGATGCGCATCAACGGCTCGGGGCCGCAGCAGCACACGAGGTCGTAGCCGCCTCCCTGCAGCAAGTCGCCCGCCGGGCCGGTCACGAATCCCGCGTGGCCGAAGGTGCCATCGTCGGTCGCGCATATCGGCTCGACGCCCACGACCCGCTCGTAGTGTTCCTTCATCACCAACGCATCGGCCGTCTGCGCACCCATGCACACATCGAGCCCCACGCCCGCTTGGCGCAGCTGCTCGCCGAACATCGCAAGCGGGGCCGCGCCCACGCCGCCGACGACGAACAGCACGCGCTGCGCGCCTTCAGGCAACCACCAGGGGTTTCCCATCGGACCCATCACGTCGATATCGTCCACGCGGCCGGGCGCGAGCGTCGTCATATGCGCGCTGCCCTTCCCCACCACCTGGTAGAGGATGCGCAATGTGCCGGCCTGCGCATCGGCCGCATACACCGAAAACGGACGGCGCAGGATGCGCCCGTCCATGCCGGGGATCTTCATATGCACGAATTGCCCGGGCAAGATGCGCGCGGCGATCTGGGGAGCGCGCAGCTCCATATCCCAGAGCGTCCCGGCCAGCTGGCGGTTCGCGACGAGTTCGCACGCCTCGTCGACCGGCTTCGGGCGCCCATCGGTTGAGTATTGCACGATAAAGCCTCCTTCCCCATCGTCCCTACCAGGATTCTACCAGGTCGCAAGGCTCGATGGAGCAAATGCGCGGCATCCGCGCATGCAGCCGTCACGACAGCTCGTCGAGCTCCCGTAGCAGCTCGCGCTTGCGCGTTTCCACGAGCAGGCCCTTGTTGTGGCGCAGGAACGCATCGCTGCCGTAATCGGCGACGAACCGTATGGCCAGGGTGTCGGCCGAAACGCGCGTGGTGAAGATGACCGCCTCCTGGCTCGCGGCCCCGAACGCCTCGTCGAGAAACGCATAGGCACGCTCCATCGCGGCGCCGGCCTCTTCCGCGAGCGCCGCCTGCCGGGCGCATTCCCGGTTGAACGAGGCGCGCGCCCGCTCAAACGCATCGTCGCCGGTCGCCGCCGCCTGCGCGACTGCAGCCGACACATCGGCGAGCACCTGCGCTCGGCGCGCCCCGACGGCATCCGTTGCGCCCCGAGCAGACCCGGCGCGGGCCATCGCCTCGTCGCGCAGCGACGCGCGCAGCCCTTCGAGCGCCGCCTGCGCGGCTGCCGCATCGCCGCCCGAAAGCGCCGGTTTCAACGCGACGATGTCATCCCGCACGAGCCGTAGCGCCTGCTCGGTTTCCACCGCGGCATGCACGCGCGAGAGCACCCCCTGCCCGAGGAGCCCCACGACCGCCACGCGTTCGCCGAACGCCGCCGCCTGGGCACGCGCGACCGCATCGCCGCAATCGCCGCCGGCGAGTATCTCGGCCACCCGGTAGGTGTCGCGATACTTGCAGAACAGCTCGTAGTGCACCGAGAAATCGAGCGCGGTCTGCTCATCTTGCAGATACTGGCCGATGAGCTCGACATCGACGCCGATGCCCTCGGCCTCATAGGCCAGAAGCATCCGGGAAAGGTCGTCCCACCCGCGCGCCGTGACGAGCCGCATGCCCGCCACCCCGGCGCGCACCAGGTAAAACGACTCGGGCCGCGCCTCGAGGAAGCCGATGACCGCCGGATGCACGCCATGGCCCGACGCGTAGTTCAGCCATACGCCGACATCGGGCTCGACCTCGATGCGCTTCAGGCGGTCGAGCATCGCCGGGTCGAAATCGCGCGCCGACCGGTTGTATTCGGGCGGGTTGCCGGCCGTCACGATGACCCACCCCTCGGGAAGCCGGTGCTGCCCGAAGGTCTTGTACTGCAGGAACTGCAACATCGCGGGTGCGAGCGTCTCGGACACGCAATTCACCTCGTCGAGGAACAGGATGCCCTCGGCGATGCCGCTGCGTTCCCGGGCCTCGTGCACCGCGCCGATGATCTCGCTCATCGTGTATTCCGAAACCTGGTACGTGCGGCCCCCGTATTCCCGCTCGACGATGAACGGCAGCCCGAGGGCCGTCTGGCGCGTGTGGTGCGTGATGGAATACGACACGTAGTTCACGCCGAGCTCGCGCGCGACCTGCGCGACGATGGCGGTCTTGCCCACGCCCGGAGGGCCGAGCATGATGATGGGGCGTTGCATGTGGAACGGGATGCGGTACAGTCCGCGCTCGTCCTTCGACAGGTACGCCGTCACCGCGCCCCGAATCTGCTCCATCGCCTGCTGGATGTTCACATCCGCTCCTCTCCCGCCAAGCGCCGCATCAGCGCTCGGGATTCAACACGACCTGCACCGCCCAGGGCGGCACGTCCTCGGCGCGGTGGTCGTCGTCGTAAAACGCAAATGCCACCGGATAACCCGGCCGGTAATCGGGGTACACGCCCCAGCCATCGGTGAAGTACACGAGGCCGCCGAGGTCGCGGAACGCTCCCTCGGCCACAAGCCCGTCGACATATTCGAACGCGGGACGGAAATCGGTTCCCCCGAACCCCCGCAGCTCGAGCGCGCGCCCCCATTCCTCGAGCGCGCGGGCGTCGTCGATGATGTCGTCGGCCTGCACCTGCGCATCGCATTGGATGACGCGCACCTGCACCTGGTCGGCGAAGGCATCGCCCGATTGCAGGATCGAGCAGGTCTCGTCGACAAACCGGCGCACGGCATCGCCCGACACCGATTGCGACGTGTCGATGACGATGACGAATTCGCGGATACGGCGCTCTTCCCGCTGTTCGAGCGGTTCGATGAGGGGCAGGTTGCCGTATCGGCTCAGGCCGAAGGTGTACAGCACCGGATCGAATTCCTCGTCGGAAATGCGCAGGTGCTCGCCCATCGCGGCGAACTGCCGCAGCCAGGATGCGTAATCCACGCGTTCGCTCGTTGCCGCCTCGACCTCCTCGACGAGCGAGCCGATGCGCGTGCCCCGCACGCGCTGCAACGCCTGCGCCTCTACCTTCAGCGCGCGGGCGATGCGCTTCCATTCCTCGCGCAGCGCGCCGTCGTCCCCCTCGTCGACCTCACGTCCTACCGAAGCGCCTTCCTCGACCTCGCCGGATTCGCCGGAATCGGTCGCCGGCGCATCGGGATCGAAGGCCTGTGCCCCCTCGGGCGCATAGGCGGCCATCGGCGTCTCCCGCCACCAGGGCGCATGGTCGTCGGCGGCGAAAAGCTCCTCCCACCGCTCGACGTGACGTTCCCATTCACCACGCATCATCAGCCGGTACAGCCGCTGTGCGCTGACGGAGCCGCTGCAGCGCGTCTCGACGGTCGAGATGGCCGCTGCGAGCGCGACGCCCCGCGGCCCTTCCCGCGGCCCACAGAGCTCTGCGGCGATTCGCTCGGCGCAGATGTCGCACGCGAGGTTCCAGAGCCGCTCGTCGCGACCCGGCGCCGAAAAGGGATGCAGGAGGATGCAATGCAGCAGGGCATGCAGCACATCATGCGCCGGCGGCTCGCCCGTTTCGGCAAACCGCCCGAGCACCCGCTCGGCATCGATGCCGAGCGCCGCCCCATCGGTGGCCAGGGGGCGCGCGAACGTACCGAGCGCAAACGGCACCCGGCCCACGGCCGCGGCGAAGAAGGGGTTTTGCGCCAGAACCTCGGTACGGGCGAGCTCGACCACCCTGATGGCAAGCTGCGTGCGGGCATCCATCACAGCTCGAGACCCCCCGCGCGCCGGGCGCCGACCAGCCCGCCCTTGGCGTCGAGCAGCCAGGCGATGCAGCGCGTGCTTCCCGCCTGCTGCGCACGCTCGAACGCATCGCGCCAAAACGCCGGCAGGAACCCGCAGGGCGCGGCATCCGCCGCATCGAGCACCCAGGCCCAATCGTGATCGACCGCATACAATATGGTCGCGGCCCGGCAATCGCATCGCGCAAGGTCGACGTAGGGCAGCAGCCGTTTCACCACGGCAGGTTCGGCATCGAGGAATTCGGGGTTCCAGTGCTCGCGCGCCCATGCGCGCATCGCCTCGTCGCCTTCATCGGCTATGAAGCGCTCGACCGCCGCCAGCGAGCTCCACGGATACAATATCGCCATCGATGCCCCTCCTCACGCATTCAACACTCTCGATTATGCCGTAACCGGGCACCGCGCAGCGTCGGAATGGCACACAACCCCGCACTTGTATCGCCCATCGCCCGATGGGTTGATGCGCCCTGCAGGAGCGCCTCGGCCCACCGTTCCGCCCGGGGCCGTCAGATCCGTCCCGGCCACACTTCCGCCTCCAACACCCATGGACGCTTCCCCCATCCTTTCTCCTCCAGCATCCCGACGTGCGCGATCCGACATGACGATGCCAGTGAAGCCGAAGGGTCGTGCGGGCACACCAACCGTGTTTGAGGAGGTCGGAACCATGGGCCGACCCGGCGTGCCAAGCTTCCAGTCGAATTCGCCAAAAATTCGCCATCGTGAACGGTTCGTCCGGGCGT
>SUUF01000030.1 GCA_015062635.1 Coriobacteriaceae bacterium
TCGGTCGCGACCTTGGACTCGAAGTTCTTGATGAAATCGGCAGCGCGCAGGCCGAGCTCGTGGGTGCGGCCGTCGATGTCCTTCTGCCAGGCTTCGACTTCGGCCTTGATGTCCTTATGGCACTTCGAGCAATCGTTCTTGATGAGCTCCTCGTTCTCGAGCGGGCTGCTCCAATAGTGGCTATGGTAGGCCTCGCCGTCCTCGTCAACTTCGACGGCCATGTGGCAATCGCTGCAGTCGTAGCCGAGGTTCGTCATGTGGTTGCCCTCGCCGCCGTAGCAGAACTCGTATTCCGCGTGGCGCACAGCCAGCATCTTCGCGCCGGTGCTCGCATAGGTCCAGTCGGCGAAATCATATTCATCGTAGAACTTCATCGCGTTATCCGGGGTCATCGAATCGAGGCCGCCGTAGTACGGGCTCGTCGGCTCGCCGTCCTTGTCCCAGGTGGCGTCCATCGAGTAATCGCAGTGGCACTGCCCGCATACCTGGCCTTCCTTGGACGCCTTGTCGACATCCTCGCCCATCGAGCGGATCCAATCCTGGCGCAGCGGACGCAATTCGGCCGGATTGTCGCTCTGATGGCAGTTCTGGCAGGTGATGTTGTCGTTGTACTTGGCGATCGTCTCCATGAAGGGATCGGTCCACGCGATCTGCGCCGCCACCTTGACGCCTTCAGCATCCGTGTAGCCCTGGACGTCGTTCAGGAACTGCGCGGACTTGCAGGTGATGCACTGGGCCTTGCTCTTCTCGCTGATACGCCCGTTCGTGCGGTTGCTCCAGAGCGCATAGGTATGGCCGGCCGGCTCGGTGTAGTACTTCGCGTACCCGTAGCCTTTGCCCAGGATCTTGATCTCGGGGTTCACCTCGAGGTAGTCGAGCTTGTTGTCGGGATTGTCGGCGTCGTATTTCGTATACTCGGCATACTCGTCCACATGGGGCGTGGTGGTATCCGGGTTCTCCGCCGTCTTCTCGCTGTACTCCGGCTGCGGTGGGACGTTCTTGTTATTGTCCAGATACGTGCGGTACTGGTTCGGATAGATCTCGCCCCACGATTCCGCGCTGACCACGCCGAACTCATCGGCATCGGGAACCGTGGCGGGCGCCACCCGCTCCGGGGTGGGATTGCCCGGGTTCGCCTTCGGGGCACATGCGGTGATCGCAACCATGGCCACCACCACGGCAAGCACCATCACCCATACGAACAGCTTGCGTCTCTTGGCTTTCGTCTCCATAGCCCGCCTCCTCCTGCGCGCATTCCACTAGCATCACCATACCCTCCGGCTTTCTTCCCGTGAAGGTACAATCGATTGCAAGCATTTGGATATACCCAGGTCAGTGGACATTTTTGGGGACAATATCACAGCCACGGCGGGGACAATCGACCTCGCTCGACGGTCCAGCCCGCGGATACCGCTCCCCTAACGCCCCGTGTCGTTCAGGATGAAATGGCTGCGTTTCGTCACGATGAGGCCGTCGCGTTGCATGCGGGAAAGCTCGGCAGACAACGCCGACCGGTCGACCCCCAGGTAATCGGCCAGCTGCTGCCGGTTGAAGGGGATATCGAACTCGTTCGACCCCGCTTGCGCCGCCGCAGAAGACAAATACAGTAGCACCTTCCCCCGAATGCTCTTGGGCGTGGAATGGAAGATGCGGCGCTCGAGCTCGAGATTCTTCCGGGCGGCGATGAGGTTCAGGTTGCGCCCGATCTGGCTGTGATGGGCGCATGCACGCGGACAGGTGGTCATGATCTTCGCGGTATCCAGGAAGAGCACGGTCGTAGGCTCCTCGGCCACCACGTCCACCATCAACGGCTCGTCGGGGATGATGGCGTAGGTCTCGGCGAACACCTGCCCCGCGTCCGAGAAGCCGACGACGCTCACGTTGCCCCACACGTCCACGCTCTCGATGCGCACCCGCCCCTCGAGCACGAGCCCAAGCGACCGGGTGACGTCACCCATATGGAATACGTATTCACCAGCCTGGTAGGAGCGCTCGCGCGCATCGAGGCAACCCAGCATCATCTGGGCTTCCTGCTGGCCAATTTCCCGGAACAGGAGCGTATGAGAAAGGAAAGCTGTCGATTCCACGAGGTCCCACCCACCAAACCATAATCCCATCTACTATTGACCTTACCCTATCGGTTTTCAGGCGCACAGTTGCAATCCGACTCCATCTTCCCAGGTCACTTGTCTGAGGCAGCGGAAAGATGCGCATTCCGCAGCACCTGTGCCAAGGCGCCCGACGCGCATCTCATCAGAAAAACGCCCTTCTCCGTTGGCCTGACAACATACTTTTTCGCTCTTCCCCCCTACGATGCATGCTAGGCGGCACGGTGCCGCATCAGGACATGCAGGAGGAGGAACCATGGACGAGAAGATGTTCTGCTTCCAATGCGAGCAGACCGCCGGATGCACGGCATGCACCGGCAAGAAAGGCGTATGCGGCAAGCCGTTGGATGTGGCAATCGAGCAAGACATGCTTACCGGCGAGCTCGTAGCGCTCGCGCGCACGTGCCAAGCCGCAGACGCGGTGGGCGCACGCACCTATGAGCTGACCGTCGATGCCCTGTTCGCAACCGTCACGAACGTCGACTTCGACCGCGCCGACGTCAAGCGCCTCTCGGGGGCCGTGCGCGAAGAGGCCCGCAACGTTGCCGCCACCGCCGGCATCGCAGCAGAAAAGCCTTACGACATGATGCAGATGTGGACGGCAGATGAGGACATCCGCTCGCTGAAGTCGCTCGTCCTGTTCGGCATCCGCGGCATGGCGGCATACGCCTACCACGCGCGCATGCTCGGGAAGCGCGACGAAGCCGTCGATGCGTTCTTCCTGGAGTCCTTGGCAGCGCTCGCGGAACCGGGCAGCGTGGAGTCCCTGCTGCCCCGGGTGTTGAAGGTGGGCGAGGTGAACCTTGCCTGCATGGCGATGCTTGACGCGGCGAACACCGGAGCCTACGGCACGCCCGAGCCGACGCAGGTGGCCATGGACATCGAACCCGGCCCGTTCATCGTGGTGAGCGGCCACGACCTGTACGACCTCCAGCTGCTGCTCGAGCAAACCGCTGGACGTGGCATGAACGTGTACACGCACGGCGAGATGCTGCCGGCGCATGCCTATCCGGAGCTGAAACGATTCCCCCACCTGAAAGGCAACTTCGGCACCGCCTGGCAAAACCAGCAACGGGAGTTCGCGAACCTTCCCGCCCCCATCTTGTTCACCACGAACTGCCTGATGCCCCCGAAGGCGAGCTATGCGGACCGCGTGTTCTCGTGCGGCATGGTCGCCTATCCGGGCATCGAGCATATCGACGAGCAGAAGGATTTCAGCCCGGTCATCGCCAAGGCAATCGAGCTGGGCGGATACGGGGAGCGCAAGGAATTCACCGGCATCAACGGCGGAAGCGCCCTCACCACCGGATTCGCCCGCGGGACCGTCCTGGGAGTTGCGGACACCGTCGTGAAGGCGGTGAAGGAAGGCGCCATCCGGCACTTTTTCCTCGTGGGCGGCTGCGATGGCGCGCGCCCGGGACGCAATTACTATACCGAGTTCGTGAAGGCGACACCCGACGACACCATCGTGCTCACCCTCGCCTGCGGAAAATACCGTTTCAATGACCTCGACTTGGGCACCATCGGCGGATTGCCGCGCCTGATGGACGTGGGCCAATGCAACGATGCCTACAGCGCTATCCAGATTGCCGTGGCGCTCGCCGATGCCTTCGGTTGCAGCGTCAACGACCTGCCGCTTTCCATGGTGCTGTCGTGGTACGAGCAGAAAGCCGTGTGCATCCTGCTCACCTTGCTGCACCTGGGCATCAAGAACATCAAGCTCGGGCCGACGATACCTGCATTCATCAGCCCGAACGTCTTGAGTGTGCTGGTGGAAAACTACGGCATCGCCCCCATCACCACCCCCGAGGCGGACCTCGCCGAGATGCTGGGCGCATAGCGCGGCAACCCGAATGATTTCCGGCGGCCACCGCATGGTGGCCGTCCAGGGAGGACGCAGCATGATCGTCATCGACCGACACGACTCCACCCCGTTCTACCGGCAAATCCACCGGCAGGTGGTCGAGAGCATCCAAGCCGGCATCTACCGCGCAGATGACCGGCTTCCCTCCATCCGCACCTTCGCCCAGGATCTGGGCGTTTCCCGCAACACGGTCGAGCAAGCCTACCTCATGCTTACGGAGGAGGGCTTCGTCCGGGCACGACAGGGAAGCGGCTACTACATCAACGCCGCCCAGATGGCGCCCATCGCCAACCGGACATCGCATCCCGCCGTCGAAGATGCGCGCAGGGAATTATCCGAGTTCGAGACGGCGCGGGCCCAGGAACGAGAGATACGCTTCGATTTCTCGCCCGACGCCATGGATTCCGAGATGTTTCCCTACTACCGTTGGGCGAAGATCTCACGCGAGGTGATGCTCGACCATGGACGCGGCGGGATATGCGAGCCCCTCGACCCGCGCGGCTTGCCGGCGCTCCGCGAGCAAATCGCCCGCTATCTGGGGAAGGAACGGGGCATCGTGGCCGATGCCGGTCAGATAGCCGTCTTCCCGTCCACCCGCCATGCCGTCGCCTCGGCCATCGCGCTCCTGGACCACGATGCAACGCGCATCATGGTCGACCGCCTGAACCACCCCGTCATCATGGCGGGCATCGTCGATGCGAAGCCGGATGCCACCCCGCAGGCGGTGGACTTCCCATTCGCCAGCGAGCTGCCCGAGGCGCATCCCGAACCTCACGGGAAACGGGTTTTGTTCTGCGCGCCTCCCGATTCGCGCGTCGAGCCCGACGACCGGAAACAGTTGGTGGAATGGGCACATCGATCGAACACGATCCTGTTCGAGAATGCACGGGGCAACGAATTCCGCTCGAGCGGCTCGCAGCTTCCCCCGCTGCATGCCCTCGACGATGGCAGCAGCGTCATCACGCTCGCGTCATTCGCAAATTCGCTTGCACCCTCGCTGGACATCGCGTATCTCGTGCTCCCGCCAAAGATGATGATAGCGTGGTTGAAGAAGGGACGACAGGAAGGCGATGCGCTGAACTGGCAGACGCAGAGCACCTTGGCTGAATTCATGGCCCAAGGCTTATGGTATAGCCACCTCCGCCGCCTTCAAACCCATTTCCGCCGCAAGCGCGACATCCTCGTTGCAGCCATCGACCGCAGCTTAGGCGATTCAGTCGAAATGATGGCTTATGACCAGGGAACCCACATCCTGCTGGCCTCAAAAGACGGACGAGCGGCATCTGAGCTGATCGCACTCGCGGAAACGCACAACGTACGCATCTACCCGGCCGATGGAAACCAAGTGCTCATAGGCTATTCCGGCATCCCCCTTGCCGACATCGATTCCGGCATACGCGAACTCGCCCGCGCCTGGCGGTAGCGACGACGACGAACCGGCCAAAAGGGGCTGCCCCGATGTCACGTCGATCGCGTGCGACGCACATGACAAAGTCACCGGAGGGGTTTGTCACATCCGCCTGCCACCCTGCGACATGAACGGGTAAGCTAACAACGTCTTACACGGAGACGGATGGAGCCCTGGTGGGTCCCGCGGCCTTCAAAGCCGTTGCGAGGCGCGCAGAACGTCTTGGGTGTGTTCGATTCGCACACGTCTCCGCCAACTTCCCATGCCACACCCGGCGCGGCCGGGAGCTACGCCATCCGAAGGATGCACGGGCGCACGAACACGGAACCCGGCGCGGCCGGAATGCTACGCCATCCGACGGGTGCGCAGGAGCACGAGCGCAGAACCCGCCACCAACACGAGCCCCAGGAGGTACAGCGGCAGCGTGCCCGAACCGCCCGTGGAGGGCAGCTCCACACCGGCGGTGTTCGTCACCACCACGAGGTAAGGCGCGGTGGCCGTGCCATCGCCTGCGGCAGTCCGGGGCTCGCCTGCATCGGCATCGGGCTGGATCCAGGTCACGCCCTCGGCGGTCACGTTCACCGTCACGGCTTCCGGCAACGGGTTGTAGCCAGCAGGGGCGTTGCTCTCCACCAAGTGATAGGTGCCCATGGGGATGCTGTGCACCGTGACGTCCTGAAGCGCCAACAGGCCATCCGCGCCAGAAACCAGCCCGCTCATCAGGGGCGTTTCCTGCCGTTCGCCATCCACCACCGGGTACAGGTCGAACTCGGCGCCCAAAAGCGCGGAATGCTCGGGATCTGCCGCATCGACCTTCTTGAAGCTCACCATCTTCATCTTGCCGTTGAAGATGCGGATCGTGTAGGTGACAAGCCCTGTCTCGGCATCCGTGCTCGCCGTGAGCCAGCTCTCGTACCCCTCGGTGTTAATGGAAACACGGCCATCCTGCCCGATGGTGAAGCACAGATCCATGCCCAAGAGGTCGTAATTCTCGGGCGCCAGGGCCTCACGCAGGTAGTACGTCCCCCGCGGCACGTTCTCCAACGTGATGTCGTTCAGGACGCCATCCGCGCCGGACACCATATCCCCGAAGCCTTCCATCGGCAGATAGTCGGGGCGCGGCTTGCCGTCGCTACCGGTAACCTGCAGGTACAGCGCGAAATGCGCACCTTCAAGCGGCGTATTCGTGGAGGCGTCCAACTTCACCGCGCGCAAGGCGTTGGTGCGGTTCTTGATCGTGATGGTGGCTGCCATCAAATCATCCGCTTCATGGTTCTGGAGCGAGTAGTACTGCGCATCCACGCCGGAAACGCTCACGTCATAGCCTTCACCCACGGTGATCGTCATCGGCTTGTCGAGCGCCGCATATCCCTTGGGCGTGGCAATTTCGGTAAACGTATAGATGCCCGGCTTGAGGTAGGCGGTCGTGATGAGGCCGTTGGCCTTCGACGTGTACGACTTGGCCGCGACATTCAAGCCATCTTCGTCGGTGAGCGTGAACGTCGCATCAGCCAGCGGCTTCCCCGCCCAATCGGTCTTATAGAGCGCGATGCCCGGCCGGGAATTCGTCACAACGTCCGTGCGCACGTTCTCGTTGGCGGTCGTCTGCTCACCAGGCTGGTACATCACTGTATACTCGAAGCCATCCTGATGGGTGCCGCCGATAGGCGTGCCGCCGATTTCAAGCGTTCCGTCCGGCTCGATGGGGGCAACGACGAAACCATCCCCGCCGGTCACCTTGCCGTCATCGTCAACCGTATACTCGCCGGAAAGCGTCACCTCGCGCACCACGAAATGGTCGAAGGTCGTCCCGATTTGCTGCAGGTTGTCGAAGAAGTAGTAGAGGGAGGTGCTCGGAGCCGCCAGCTCACGCACGCTGCCGTCGAGCAACGTCAAGGTTCCATTGCTTTCCGTGTACACCGCGAAGTAGATGCTGTCATGCGACGCCATGAAGTCGGCGTCCGTCCAAACCTTATCGACCGTCAGGCCCCAGCCCTTCTGGTTGCGCACCTGGATGGCGGGGTCTTCCTCGGTTTCAGAAGCCGGAATGGCCATCGTGCCGCTGATGGGGTTGGTGCCGTACATGTCCTCTTTGTCATTGTCGACCCGCGTGTAACCGTCCTCCAAGCGCAGCGTGTAGCCCTTCGGGATCTCGTCGATGCGCTCTTCCACCTTGTACATCGTGCCGGCCACGAGGTCGCGGACCTCCACGGTGTATCCGGCGGGAATACGCGAGATGGAGCCATTCGACGAGGTCACGAAGATGATTGATTCCTTCTCGGCAGCCGACATCTCCGCCATGTGCGCAACCAGATCCGCGTAGTCGGTGTAATCCAGGGAAATGAAGCTCTGGCTTGAAATATCCCATTCGCAATAGTAACCATTCGGGTCCTTCACGAAATAGGGATACTCGTTCGCAAGCGAAAGGCTGTTCGCATCCGCGTTCTCGTTGCCCAGGTACAAGCGGAACCTGAAGGCCGTCTGGTCGTCGGGATACTGCAGCTCGTTCAAGCCCGTCTCGTCGTAGAGCTTCTTCGTGATGGACAGCGTGCGCATCGCGCCATCGCGCACGTGGTTGTCGAACTTCACGGCCGGCCGTTCGTGCGTCGTCTTACCCGTGCCCTCAGCATCGGTCGCATAATCCTTGCGCTCGCCTTCTGCGCTCGTCTCGATAGCTGCATCCGAACTGTTAACCGTCACCGCATTGTACACATTGGGGTTCACGCCGCATTCCACCACACGGTAAACCGGGGCATTATAGGGCTCGACAGTCAGGGCATTATCGGGCAGGGCGACTTCGGCGGCTTCGCCGGGCTTCAGGAAGAAGACGTGCTTGTACGGCGTCGTGCACCCCGCCGGGGTGAACTCCTCGGCATATTCCACCTTGCGACTCTTCGAACCCTGGTAGACGACCAAGTCCGATTCGCCTGGATTATGGCCAAGCAGAACCCAATTTTTGTCGCTCGGGATGCTGCGGTCCTGGTACCAGATCTGATACGGGAACTTGATCAGGCTGTTCGATTCGCTATCGGCACCCGAAAGCTCCTTGCTCAGGATGAAAGAACCTTCCTTCACGGACGCTAGGTTGAAGCGCATGTGCAGGTTCGAGGCGCCGGCGCCGCGCTCCATGTAGAACATCGTCATGGTATGCGTGGTGAAATCCTTGAATATCGGGCTGAAGCTTCCCGTTGCCTCGTCGTACTCGAAATACTCGCCCAGGAACTCATTGAGCTCGTCTGCCGACGGATTCGCGCCTCCGTGCTCTGCCTGATAGCGCTTCGTGAAGTTGTCGGTGAATACAGCGAGCAGCGTCGTGTGGACGTTATTCCTGCTCAGGTATACATCGCCCGTCCGGAAGTTGATGGAGCCCTCCTGCGCGTAGTGCACGCCGCCCAGGTCGAGCACCAGCTCGCCGTCCACGTACAGCCAGAAGTCGTCGTCGCCCGAGAACTCGAAGACGATGTCGTGGCCCCAGTCGTCCAACCCGCTGGCCGTTTGCGTGAACGTCGCTTCCATCTGCATGCCGAAGAAATAATTCACCGCGTCCTTCGCATTGACGGTCTTGTTGCCGGGTGCGGTCGGATCGTTTTTCGCCGAGACGCAATAGAGCGGCTCGCCTTTGCGCGCGTTGAGGTCGGACAGCTCGTTGGCCAAGACGTCCGTGGTATTGGAGAAATGCGCGACGCTCGCCGGCAATTCGTCGGAATCGCAGGTCATAGCGGTCAAAGCGCTATAGGGCATGAACTGCCCGTGCTTGCCCGTGCCAGTCCTACCCGGGTAATCCTTGATGCCGCCGAGCTGGTCGTATACAGTGAACTCGTCGGTAGGCTCGCCGGTTTCATCGAGCAGGGTCGCGAAGTTCGAGGTGCTGTCGTACTCGAAATAGCCGCTCTCGTTGTGGATGCTCTCCAGGAACAGCTTGTTCACTGTCGTCATCTTTTCATCGTCGAACAACTGGGACAGGTACACGGGCTTAGCGTCGGTAAGCCCGGTCACGCTCGTCCGATATGGATAGCCGTCTACCAGGTTGGTGGAAAGGAGCCCCGACACGCCCCGGGTGTCGCCGCCATCTTGGTCGCCATTGAAGAAGTTGTATTGCTCGGTATCGCGGTTTTGCCTGTTAATCGGGTTGTTGAAGTCGATCATCTTCATGGTGATGCCGTAGTCGTTGTTGTCGATGGTCTTCACCGTGGTGAAATCGACCTCCGGCTCGTCGGGATCGACCGTGGTCATCACCGCGAAGTAGAAGTCGTCCGCCTCGGAAAGCGGGCACGGCACCACGTGGCCGTCTTCCACCTTCAAGCCTGCATAGGCATAGGCAGGGTCATCCCACGCCGTGATCTTCGTATAGGCCTCGCCGAGCCGACGGCCATTCAGGTTGATGCCGAAGGCACCGTCCGTAAATACCTGCCCGCCGTACGCCACTTGCGGCGCGAAGTAGTTGTGATATTCCACGTTCTGCAGCTCGTAGTAGTTGGTGGGTTCGCCCGCCGCGTCCACGTATTCCGTGAACTCCCACAAGGCGCCGTTGATCCGGCTGCCAACCCACTCGATACCGTCGCCGGTGTCGTAGCAGCGGATGAGCGAGCCGTTATGGTCGACGGCATAGAACTCGTAGCGCTTGGTCGTATCGTTCCACACGCGGGTATAGATGACGACCTGCGACTTCTCCACGTCCGGATCCGGATTGCCGTACTCCTCGGGGCCGTATACGTTTTCGGTATCGGAGACGCTCACCTTCTTGGCGGTGTAAAGCTGGAAGTCATCGTCGTCTAAAGCCTCGTCCCGCTCCACCAAGTTCAGCCACGAGGTTGCGGAATTACTGCCGGTACCCCAAAAGCCCCTGCTCACATCGCTTTGGTTCGCGTTCAACTCGATCTTGTAATTACCCACGGAAAGCCGGAACTTGCCGGTGTTCTCGCCCGTGCCGGAAGTCACCTTGAAGGCGGTGGCATCGTCGGCATCGACGAGCGTGAGCGCCTGGCTGTTCAACGCAAGGTATTTCTCGCCGTCGTCGGTGGTCGTCGAGATGGTGTACGTTCCATCAGACTGGGCGTGGAAGGTCCACATGGTGATGTCTGTGCCCTCGGCCACCAGCAAGATGCCGTCATTCGTCAGCACGTTCGGCTTCATCAGCATCTCTTGCGCAGCAAGGTGCTTGTCATCCTTTTCTTCAGCCATCAGCGCAGCGCTCGTCGCAGACTCGTTGTGATAGGCGAGCCCGTAGGTTTTACCGTCCAGATGGTACGGGTCGTCCAGAATGCCGACTCCCGCGTTGATCGAGATCTGGGAATTCGCGGCATTGTTCGCATCAGTGTAGAGCCTGAATCCCCCGCCACTTCCGGAGTATTGCAGCCATCTGTTAACACCCGCGACCTTGAGGTGGAAGGTATCGTCAGGTTGTGCACTCACTTCGAAAGCGGTTTTATTCTCGGGGCTCAAGCTTACGTTGTTGTTATTGGCCGGATTCAGAGCATACAGATACTGCTTCTGCCCATTGACCTCGACGTAAAGGTAGCACTGGTTGCTCTCGCCCTCCACGAGTTCGAGATGCCAAACGCCCGCATGCGCCAGGTCTGCCGTTTGCACGACGCTATTGCTTCCGCTGACTTTGATTGTCGACCCGAAATATACCGGCGAGGCGGTGTGGTTCTTAATTGACAAGGTGAAATCCTTGTCAACCAATTGCTGCAGGAAGCTGCTTACCGGATCCTCCACCTCGACGATGGCGTATACCGAAAACGCATCCGATTCGAATTTCAACGTATCCTCGGCGCCGATGATGCGCCGGGTTTCATCCTCGTTGACGACCTCGACCTTTTCGATGACCTCGGCTTCGCGCAGCTCTTCAGGCGCGGCGTCTTCCGACGCATCGGCCACGTGCACCAGAATGGGATTGTCGATATCGCGGACCTTATCGGTGGTGATCTTCACCTCGACGGGCTTGGCGGGCTCGACCTTCTCGCCCTCGGCATCGTAGAACGATATGTCGACAGCGGTCAGGCTCTTTACTTCGCCCTGCACGGTCTCATCGTCGCGGATGGCCGCATCGACAAAGTCCCGCACCTCGGCAGCAGGCACTTTCTTGATACGCATCGTCGTGCCTTCGGCGAAAGCGCCTTCCGGAGCTTCCACGGCAACCGTGAGCGTCACTTCGTTATTCTTATTTTTCAGCTCTTCGCGGAACGACTGCGCGGGCATGTCGGCGGCGTCGTCGGCTTCATCAGCGGTGTCGTCTTCGGTTTCGTCGGCCTCGGCGTCATCGGCCTCGGGGTCGGCGTCTTCCGATTCGCCGGCCTCGTCGTCGGCGTCCTCGTCGGCATCTTCTTCCGCATATTCCCCGTCGTCGGCTGCCGGTTCGTCGTTGGCATCCTCAAGCGCCGGCTCTTCTTCCGGCTCGGCCTCGGCGGCGGCTTCGGAATCATCAGCCACATCCTCGTCGGCCACGTCTTCGACTGCCTGCGTTTTCATAACGGGTGCTTCATCTGCGTCTTCGGCATCTTCGGCGGCGTCGCTCTCGGCTTCCAGGAAGAAGCCATTCTCTTCGGTGGCCGCGTCTTCGGTGATGCCGATGACCGGGTCCATCAACACGAGGCACGTGACCATCACGACGGCGCAGCCAAGCACTGCGACAAGCCAGCGCATGCCGCGCTGGAAATGCAGCGCGCGCACGAGCTCAGCCACCCGCGCCGCGAAGCTAAGCTTCTCGGCGTGGACGCTTGGGCGTCTGTTGCGCGGAGCGGTCATCTGCTCGCCTCCCCTCGGGTTTCCCGTGATGGCCTTGTGGTCTAGGCTGATTTTATCAACAGCTTCACTTCACCTGGAAAATGCCTCGGCATTGCCGCGTTTTTGAAAAGATTTGTCACAGTTCATTACACCCACGGTAGTGCGCGATTCTCTTTCCCGCGATCTGCATTTCTGCCCGTCATCAATTGTTACGCGAAACACGCCCGTTTAAGCCCAGGATGCACCTGACAAAGTCACCGGAGGGGTTTGTCAGGTCGATAGCTCCCGATGCACCTGACAAAGTCACCGGAGGGGTTTGTCAGGTCGATAGGAACCGATCAGCAGTCCATCATGGGGCGTTCTTCAGACAGCCGGAGGACACGCTGCGCAACAGGCAGCGCTGATTGCATCTGCAAGCAGGACGGCGGACAAACCGCACGCACCGGCCCGGCTATGATCGCTTCGAGAGCTCCTCGAGCTTTGCGAGCTCCTCGGGGGTGTTCGCGTTTGCGAAGACGCCGCCGAGCGGAACGATCGCGCGCACTTCGGCGGGCGTGAGCTCGCACACGTCGATGGCGTCGATGAGGTCGCGAATGCGCATGCTGCCGCTTTCCACGAGGTCTCGCGCCTTCGGTCGGCACACGTCGCGGCGGTACACGGCATGCATCGGCTCGAACCCATGACGGTTCGCAGGCACCACCGCGTCGGCACCCGTCTGAACGAGCCGTTCCACCTGATGCGCAAGCAAAACCGGCGAGGCCAGGGCCATGTCGCACGCCACGATGGCGACCAGCGGGTTCTGCGCGGCCTCGAATGCCGTGGCGAATCCGGCGAGCGCGCCGCGTTCCGGGAAGATATCGGGCACCAGCCTGATGCCGGCTTCGGGGTACTCGTCGAGCAGGAAGGCCAGGCGTTCCGCCTCGTTCGTGGTGATGATGAGCTCATCGGCTGCCGGAAGCAAACGCTCCACCATATGCGAAATGAGCGGACGGCCGTTGAACGGCACCAACGCCTTCGAGGTGCCCATGCGCCGCGACTCGCCGCCCGCCTGCAGGGCGACCGTCACCTTCGGGCGGGCGTAGCCCTGCTCGATGAAATCGGCCACCGATGCCGCAAGCGCCGCGAACGCCGGGACGTCTTCGGCATCAGGCAGGGGAAATGCCTGCAACCCCTGACGGCGGGCGTAGTCGAGCACCTCGGGCATGTCGCTGGCAGCGGCGACCATCGACGCGGGCGGCTCGCCTTCGAGCAGCGCCTTAGCGGCTGCCTGGTCGCGTTCGCTCGCAGCGCGCATCACCTCGATATAGGGCAGACCGCTTTCCCGGTATCCTTCCACGACGACGATGTCGTGGCCGGGCATCGTCTGCAACAGGTCTGAGCATTCCACCTCGCGCGCAATATCCTTGATGCGCGCGATGGCATCGGGCGCAGCGATGACGACCTCGGTCGCCCCCGCATGACGATGGCGGTAGGAATCCTTTCCGGGAACGTCGATCTCGAAACCCACGTGCCCATGATGCTTGATGGTGCCCACATCCAGCCCGCGCCGCGCGAGTTCCTCGATGACCGCGCACACAAGCGTGGTCTTCCCCGAGTTGTGCCGTCCGACGAATGCGATGGCCGTGCTATGGAGCAATTCGTGCATGCCGATTCCTTTCCGCAGGTCTACCCATTGTAGAAGAACCCGCCGCACATGGTCCCGCAAACGGGCAGACAGCCGCATACCAGTCCCCCAATGGGCACCGCCAACGCATCACGCACGATGCATCGATTCCTCGGAGCCTTCGTAACATCGCACGCCGTTCGGGGGGACGTAAAGGGGCACCACCCCGCCCCGCCCCACCCCAACTCTGGATGGCGGCAAAAAGAAAGCCCGCCGAAGCGGGCTTTCGGATGGCGCTGTCGGAAGCGGTTACGCGGCCTTGGCGAGCTCCTTGTGAGCCTTCGCGGCGGCCTGCGCCTCGGCGGCGGTGCGGGTGGCGCCGGTGGTTTCGGTGCCGAACGCATTCGCCTCGATCTGGCGACGCTGGTCGACGGTCAGCCAGCCGTCGGGAATCGGCGCATCGTCGTGGCAGTCGGAGCACATGTTCACCGACTGGCTGTGGCCCTTATGGCAATCGGTGCACTGGTTCACGCCGTAATGCTGGTCGAACTTGTGCGGGTTGCGGTCGCCCATATGCTCGGTGGCCTTGGTGAGCTCGTCGCGGGTGAGGATCTGCGTGCCCTCGGTGGTGGTGTGGCAGCCCTCGGCCAAGCAGAACTGGTCGGCCGTCACGCTGCGGTACTTCACCAGCTGGTCGCCCGTGGCATCGTGCATGTAGTCGTAGCCCAGGCTGTTCGTGCCGGCGATCTCGTAGTTGCCCGTCGCCCAGTGGATGCCCTCGGTGATCTGCTCTTCCATCGCGGCCACATGGCACTGCAGGCAGGTCTGGTTGTTCACTTCCTTGTGCATGAACGCCATCATGGCCATGCTGTCGGCTTCAGTCGCCATTTCGTTGCCATAGGCGTCGTATTGGCCGTCGGTGTAGTTCACCAGATACATGTCCATGGGGCTATGGCAGATGGCGCCGCAGAAGCTCGGCTGCTCGTGCCACTGGTAGAAACCAATGCCGCCGACAATCACCACGGCAAGAATGACGCCAATGGTGACCTTGGCCTTCTTGGATATGCGCTTCAAGCCCTTCGACTCGTTGGGCTTCTTCTCGGGAGCGCCTTGGGTGTTCTCGCTCATAGTCTCTCCCCGTCTCTCACCCGCCGGGCGTCTCTCCCTGCCCGGCATGCACGTCCAAACATTGCTAGACGTTAATATCCATTTCGATTATGCAACAGTCAGGCCGCTTTGGGTAGGGACGGATGGCCCTGCAATGCGTCCGGACAGGCACGACAGTGGCGCGTTACAGCTTCAGGCCCGGAGCCGCGGGGCCGATCTTCAGCGCCCCGGTCGGGCAATGGTCGACGCACTTGCCGCAGAGCATGCAATCGCCCGAACGCACGCGGTCTTCGTCGCCGGCGACAGCGGCATCCAGCACGGCGGGGTCGACCAGGCATGCCTGCTTGCATTTGTTGCACGTGATGCAGGTATCGTGGTCAATCTTCACGCTCAGCACGCCGACGGTGCCCACCACCTGGTAGAAGCCGCCGAGCGGGCACAGGCTGCGGCACCACACGCGGTGTCCCCAGAACAGCTCGGCCACCACGATGGCCACCAGCGTGTACACGCCCAAAAGCGACCCGAACAGCAGGCCGCGGCTGAACGCCCCGATGGGGCTGAACGACTCGAACACCGGAATGCTCGTGATCGCCGAGAGCACGAGCACCGCGAGCGCGATGATGGGCTTGGCGATGCGCGGCACCGGCATCTCGGAAACCTGAATGCCGAGCTTCCCGCGCAGCCAATCCACCGCCTCGCCCAGCAGGTTCACCGGACATGCCCAGCCGCAGAACGCGCGCCCGCGAATGATGCCGAACCCGATGAGGATGGGCAGGCACCACACCATCGTGCCGACCACCGTCTTCGAAGCGGCGATGACCTGCGCGGTCGCGAAGGGGTCGAGCAAATCGATACCAAAAATCTGCGAGGATGACAAGCTGCCCCATACGGCCATGTCGGCAGGGGTCACGTCCAGGGCGAATTCCCCGCCCGTGCCGATGTAGGCGCCGGCAAGCCCCCACCCCGTGAGCAGCAAGGGAGCGGCGAACAGGCACAGGATGATCACCTGCACCACGTGACGCGAAACGGTCCAGGGCCCGACCCCGCCTTTTTTCTTGTTGGAAGCCATGCTATCCCCCTGCACTCACGGTATGGGAAGGCACGGGCCGCCCGACGCAGCTCTGGCGGCCCGCATTGGCGGAAACTGGCGAAAGGAATCGCTTCCTCCTTCCGCCGTTATTCCAGCTCGTCTTCCACGCTCACATACACCAGGTTCACGTTCCATACATGCGGTATGTTGATGAACCCGCTCGCGATGTCATGGCTCTCATCGATGTTGGCGGCCTCGATGGTCACCACGATGCGGCCGGTGTCTGGGTCGGAGCCCTGCACCTCCACCCCGGGGGTGGCGGCCAAGGCGGCCGTCACCTCGTCCAGGCTATCGGGCAGGGCTTCGACGATAAGGCTCGAAATCGCCATGTGCTGCCTATTCGTCCAGCTTGTCCTGGCCGGTCTCCACCTCGGCTGCCTCGAGCTTCGCGGCATCCATCTCCTTGTTGGAGTCAACCACGTGGCACTGGCGGCAGTTGTTGCGGCTTGCGTCCAGCTGCTTGGTCGAACGGTCCTGGTTCACGTAATGGCCGTCGGGAATCTTCACCGCGCCGCTTGCCGTGGGGTCGCCCTTCTCGGAGGCGCCATGGCACTTGTAGCACTGGTACTTGATGTTCTCGACGTACTTCGCATGCAGGGCCGGCATCATCTTCGGGGTGGTCTCGGTGCCCATGACGGCGCTGCTGTCGTCATTGCTGGAGCATCCCGCAGCCAGGCCACACGTCGCGGCGAGCATCAGGCACACCAGCGCGGCGGTCAGCTTCTGCTTCAGGCTCGTCGTCATCGCAATCACCTTACGCTTTCTCGATCTTGCAGGTGGTCTTCTTGAAGTCGACTTCCTTGGAGAGCGGGCAGTACACGTCCATGACAGCCCGGTTCACCAGCGTCTCCTCGGCGAAGAACGGCACGAACACCATACCATCGGGCGGGTCGAAACGCCCGCCGGTGTTGACGGTGGCCTCGAAGGAACCGTACTTCGACGTGATCTTCGCGTTGTCGCCGTCCTGCAGGCCGAGCTTCTTCGCGTCGTCCTTGTTCATGTAGCAGTACGCCTCGGGCACCGCGCGGTTCAGCTCGGGAACCTGGCGGGTCATCGAGCCGGTGTGCCAGTGCTCCAGCAGACGTCCGGTGCTCAGCCAGAACGGGTACTCCTTGTCGGGGGTGTACGGCGGCTCCTCGTACGGGCGGAACACCACGGAAGCCCGCTGGCCGGCCGACTTGTAGAAGCTCACGCCGCCGGCGAGGTCCTTGCTGCCGTACTGGTCGATGCCCACGACATCGAAGCCGTTCTCCTGCTTGCCATCGCCATATGCGAAACGCCACTTCGTGGCCACCCACTGGCCATCCACCTCGCGCACCGGCCAGGTGATGCCGTGCTGCTTCAGGTACTCGTCGTACGGGGCGAGCTGCTTGGCCTCCATGTGCAGGTTCTCGTCGTGGTTGATCTTCTCGGCCTTCTCGTTCATGGACGGGTTGCTGAACGTGCGGTATTCCTCCCAGATGTCGCGGTTGATGTCGCGCTGGGTCTCGGCCTTGAAGTCGCCCTTCTCCTTATCCCAAATGAACCCGAACAGGTGGTCCATCGCGTCCTTGCCGTCGATGGTCTCGCCGTCGAGCACGCGTTGCGCGATCTGCATGAGCACCCACACGTCCCAGCGGGCGTCTCCCGGCGGGTCGATGGCCTTCTCGAACACGCTCGTGCGGCGCTCGCCGTTGCCGAACTGGCCTTCCTTTTCCGCCCAGGCGGCCACCGGGAACACGACGTCGGCGTACTTCGTGGTGAGCGTCGGGTAGATCTCGTTCACCGCGATGAAGGTGTTGAAGATGCCCTGGTCCTCTTCCTTGCCCGAAAGGCCCAGGAAGCGCTCGGCGTTGGGCAGCGACTGCGCCCAGTTGTTATGCGCCGACCACAGGAAGTCCAGGCCGCCGCGGCTCATCGTGCGGAACATCTTGATGGTGTGCATGCCCGGCTTCTCGATGGCATCCAGGTAGCCTTCCGGCAGATCCCAGATGGCCTCGGTGTAGCGGCGGTGCGCCGGATTGGCCACCACGAGGTCGGCCGGCAGGCGGTGGCAGAAGGTGCCCACCTCGCGGGCGGTGCCGCAGGCCGAGGGCTGGCCGGTGAGGCTGAAGCCGCCGTCGCCCGGCTTGCCGAAGTGGCCCGAGATGAGGTGCAGGTTGTGCAGGTTGTGGTTCACCCACGTGCCGCGGTAGTGCTGGTTCACGCCCATCGTCCACCAGCTCGCGATCTTCAGGTCAGGATTCGCGAATGCCTCGCACAGCGTGGTGAGGTCTTCCTCGGACACGCCGGAGAGCTTGCTCGTGTACTCGATGGTGTAGGGCTTGAGCTTCTCGGCGTATTCCTCGAAGGTGATCTCCTCCACGGCGTCGACCGTGTTGCCCGGCTCGGTCACATCGTAGTCGTCGGCGAACGGGTAGCCGATGTTCTCGGTGCCCTTCTTGAACGTGATGTGGTCCTTGATGAAGTCGTGATCGACTTTGTCATGCTCGCACAGGTAATTGGCGATGCAGTTCGTGATGGCCAGGTCGGTGCCCGGCTTGAAGATCATCACCTTGTCGGCCGTCTCGCTCGTGCGGGTGCGCATCGTCGTGATGTCATAGTGCTTGCAGTTCTCGTCCTGCACCTTGTGGGCGGTGACGCGCGAGTAGAGCACCGGATGGCACTCGGCCATGTTCGCGCCCCAGGTGAGGATGAGGTCGGCGTTCTCGATGTCGTCGTAGCAGCCGGCGGGCTCGTCGGTCTGGAACACGTTCATGAAGCCCACCACGGCGCTCGCCATGCACATGCGGGCGTTCGGGTCGATGTTGTTGGAAAGCAGACCGGCCTTCCAGAACTTGCTGGTGAGGTAGCCTTCGCCGATGGGCTGCTGGCCCGAACCCCAGAAGCCGATGCGGCTCTTGTCGTTCTTCCAGGCGGTCTTCAGCTTGTCGGCCACCAAGTCGAGCGCCTCTTCCCATGTGGCCTCGTGCATGCCCTCCATGCTGCCCTTGGTCTTCGGGTCGTCGCGGATGAGCGGCACGGTCAGGCGCGCCTCGCCGCGCAGCATGCGGGCCAGGTAGTAGCCCTTCACGCAGTTCAGGCCGCGGCTCGTAAGGTTGTCGGGGTCGCCGGTGACGCTCAGCAGCTGGCCGTCCTTGGCATGGATGAGCACGCCGCAGCCCGTGCCGCAGTAACGGCAGACGCCCGTGTAGACGGTCGCGCCCTCGCTATCGGTGGGATGGTCGCCCGAGCCGGGGGTCACGGCGCTATCGCCGTTCGAGCAGCCGGCCATCGCGGCAAGGCTGCCGCCAGCGGCGGCCATGGCAGCCGCGGTTGCGGTCGCCTTGATGAAACTCCGTCGTGTCAGGTCCATGTCTCTCCCTCGTCTTTCCCTCATCGCGACGCACGGGGCATCGCGCCCTCCTTTTACAACACCGCTTCGGCGATGGTCAGTTGTTCGTTCCGCGCTGCTCGAACAGGCCGAGTGCCGACGTGTCGGCCCCCGTGCCGCCCGACCAGGCATCGAGCGCGCCCTTCGCCTGCTCTTCGTCGATGCGCTCGAGCGCCTTGTCGAAGTCGCGGACGATCTCGATGGCCACCTCGGGCTCGCTCACCACGCACCGTTCGACGCAGATGCCGCACCCCGTGCAATGCACCGGGTTGACGATGGGCTCGAACACCGTGTGGAGGTCGTCGTTTTCGCGCAGGTGGTAATCGATGGTGATGGCCTTGTCGATGAACGGGCACTCGCGGTAGCACACCTCGCAGCGCATGCCCTTCACCGCGATGCACAGGTCGCGCTTGATGACGGCGGTACCGATGCGCGCGACGTCACGGCTGGGGATGGGCATGAGCGCGCCCGTGGGGCACGCCTCGACGCAGGGGAAATCCTCGCACATGTGGCAGGCCTGCGTGCGCATGTCGAACGTGGGAGCGCCGACCGCCGCACCGATGCCATAGGTTCCCTGTTCCGCGATGATCGACTTGAACGGGCATGCCTCGATGCAACGGCCGCATTTGATGCATTTGGACAGGAAATCCTGCTCGTCGCCCGCGCCCGGGGGACGCAGCGAGTCGTCGCTCGTGCGCACGGAAGCCCCGACAAGGCCACCGGCGACCAATGCCCCTGCAGCCACCTTAGCTATATTCGCGCCAGCGCCCATAGTACCCCTATCTTCATCTCCTCCGATTCATTTTACGGGGCGGGCGACCGGCACGCTAGGGACGGTGAACGGCGCGAATTGCCCAGGTGTGTCTATGTTTTGTGAAGAATAAAGCTTGAGCTTGCAAAAGGCGTTTGGCACCTCCCCATCCTGCTGGCCGCAAGAGCCGTCGGGCACCCCGCATTCCCCTGCCACACTGCTTCGGGATCTGCGCCTTGGTGCGCTTTGGGCCGTGCGGCCGATTGTTGGCGTTTTTCGTGGCGGCAATTCGGCCACGTGGCACTAGGAGGAAGGGGTGCGGGCGTCTCGCGATCGATTTGCGCCACAGAGCCGATTTGTTGACATTCTTTGTGTCACAAAATCGGCTGCGTGACACTGGAAGGAAGGGGTGCAGGCGTCTCGCGGTCGATTTGCGCCACGGAGCCGATTTGTTGGCATTCTTTGTGTCACAAAATCGGCTGCGTGGCGCGCCGTGGCAACGAATCGGCTGCGTGGCGCAAATTCCGTGCCACGCAGCCGAATCGGCGACATTTCTGCCAGGAAATCGGCTGCCTGGCGCAGCTTTCGTGCCACGCAGCCGATTTCTTGCCAAGCAGTGCCATGCAGCCGATTTCTTGACACTTTGCCTGTCAGGAAATCGGCTCTGTGGCGCAAATACGGCTCCATCGAGTCGATCCGGCGACATGCCGTGCCACGCAGCCGATTTCTTGACACTTTCCCTGTCGCCGATTCGGCTGCGTGACACATGCCGGTGGGGATGAGTCGATGAATCAAAGGAAGGGGCCCTCCAACTCATCGCGCACAATGAGTCGAAGGAACGTCCCCCGACTCATCCCCCGGCTCATCCAGGACCGTGCCACGGCACGAAACGGATTCGCCAAAAATTCGCCATCGTGA
>SUUF01000141.1 GCA_015062635.1 Coriobacteriaceae bacterium
GGGAAACGCGCCGGTGGCGCGTTTCCAGCGAGAAGGGCGCGCGTTGAGCGCGCCTATGCGGGTAGCTTGGGGCCGTTAGTTAGGAAGAATTCGCAGATACAACAGCATTCCTTGATGGCCGCGCTCCGGTCGATATCGGGGTCGAGCAAGAGCATCATGTCTTCGGCCACCTTGTGGGTGGGACGCGAGCATTCAGCGAACGCGCAGTCCACCGGGCAACGTCCGCCCAGTTCATAGTGCGGGCAATGGCCATAGCAATTCTCGGGGCCTTCGCAACCCCGTATCGTCCAGCAAGCAGCCATGTGTCTCCTCCTTCATGCTGCGCAAAAAAACAAGGCCGGATGCGCATGGCATCCGGCCGGAAATGATCCCGATTACAGCTCGGGCATCGCGGGCACGACATGCGTGACGCCGGGCACGCGCTCCTTCAGGATGCGCTCGATGCCGTTCGCGAGCGTCATCGAGGAAAGCGGGCAGCCCTGGCAGGCGCCCTGCAGCTCGACCGAGACGACGCCATCGTCGTTCACGTCGACCAGGCGCACATCGCCGCCATCGGCCTGCAGGCTGGGGCGGATGAGCTCGAGCACGGCGGCTACATCGTTCTTGTCAATCATGGTGGTCTCCTTCGTCGTGGTTTTCGCCCGGCATTATAGCATGCGGGATGAACACCGGATGCTTTTCAAGAACAACCCGCATATCTGCCCCGCCACCGGCTGCCGGTCGTGCGCAGGCGGTGCGACGGGCGCGCGTGCCGGTGCAATCGGCGAATGGTTACATCGCAAACTATGAGGTTGCGCTGCGGGCATGAGTGGCATATACTGCTCGCGATATCTGTTCAGGGCGAGGTGAAATTCCTCACTGGCGGTAACGGGGCAACCCGAAGTCCGCGACCCGCTACGGCGGTTGACCTGGTGAGAATCCAGGACCAACGGTTACAGTCCGGATGGAAGAACAGGGATGAAGGGATACGTGGGCCGTATTGCCACGTATGCCGACATACTTGCTTTTCCTCTAGCCCGCAGATTCGCGGGTTTTCTTTTGCCCGCGAATCGTGTGTGAGAGAGGAGGAAACAGTGGGCGAAGTGTATTCGCCGCCGGCGTGCGCGCTCGATGAATCGATGATGCGCCGCGCCATCGGGCTCGCCCGCGAAGGGGAGGGGTGGACAAACCCCAACCCGCTGGTCGGAGCCGTGGTCGTGAAGGATGGCCGCATCATCGGCGAGGGATTCCACGAGCGATACGGCGAGGCGCATGCCGAGCGCAACGCGCTTGCAGCGTGCCGGGAAGACGCCGCCGGCGCCACGCTTTACGTGACGCTCGAGCCGTGCTGCCATACGGGCAAGCAGCCGCCGTGCATCGAAGCCGTCATCGAGGCGGGCATCGCCCGCGTGGTGGTGGGAAGCCGCGATCCTAACCCGCTCGTGGCGGGCAAGGGGAATGCCGCCCTGCGTGCGGCGGGCATCCAGGTCGAGGAAGATTTCTTGCGGGATGAATGCGATGGGCTGAACCCCGTGTTCTTCCGCTACATCCAGACGAAGCGGCCGTACGTGGTGTCCAAATGGGCGATGACGATCGATGGGAAGATCGCCACGCGCACCGGCGATGCGCGCTGGGTGTCGGGGGAAGAGTCGCGTGCCGATACGCATCGCCTGCGGCACCGCCTTGCGGGAATCATGGTGGGCATCACGACGGTGCTTGCCGATGACCCGATGCTCACGGCGCGCCGGGATGACCCCAGCAACCAGCCGCTTCGCGTGGTGCTCGACTCGAACCTGCGCATTCCGCTTGAAAGCGCGCTCGTGCGCACTGCACGCGAAGTGCCGGTGGCAGTGGCGTGCGCACTGCCGGCCGACGCTGCCCGCGCGCGTGCCCTGCGTGAGCGGGGCGTCGAGGTGGTGAGCCTGCCGGATGCCGACGGGCGCGTGGACCTGCCGGCTCTGATGGACTGGCTTGGCGGACGCGGCGTCGATTCGCTGCTCGTCGAGGGCGGCGGCACCGTCCATGCCGCATTGCTTACGGCTGGCCTCGTGGATCGCGTCATCGTGTATCTCGCACCGAAGGCCTGCGGCGGAGCCGATGCCAAAACCCCGGTGGGAGGCACGGGCGTTGCCCTGATGGCCGATGCCTGGCGGTTCGGCGAGCCGAGCGTCGAGCGCTTGGGCGCCGACCTCAAGCTCACCTACCTGCCCGCGGACGCACCGGCAGAGGGGAGGCTGTGATGTTCACGGGAATCGTGGAAGAACTCGGCCGCGTGCGGCGCGTGCTGCCCGGTGCGCGGGCGGGGAAACTCGTCATCGGCGCGAAGAAGGTGCTGGAAGACGTGCATATCGGCGACTCCATAGCCGTGAACGGCGTGTGCCTGACGGTGGTGGCGGCAGGTGCCGATGAATTCACCGCCGACGTGATGCCAGAAACGTTGCGCAAGTCGGGCCTGGGCACGCTCAAGGCGGGCGATCCGGTCGACCTCGAGCGCGCGATGGCCGCAAACGGCCGTTTCGGTGGGCATATCGTGTCGGGGCACATCGATGGGGTGGGGCGCATCGTCGAGATGCGACCCGAGCAAAACGCCGTCATCGTAACCATCGCGGCGCCGAAGCATATCCTCGACCTCGTGGTCGAGAAGGGCTCCATCGCCATCGACGGCATCAGCCTCACCGTGGCTTCGCTTTCGCCATCGACCTTCAGCGTGAGCCTCATTCCGCACACCGCCGCCGAAACCGTGCTGTTGAAGAAGCGCGCCGGCGACGTGGTGAATCTCGAAAACGACGTGGTGGGGAAATACGTGCAGAAGCTGCTCGCGACCGCGCGGGGAGATGGCCCCGCCGAAACCGGCGCATCGACCGGCCTCACCTTGGAATATTTGCAATCACAGGGCTTCTAGCCCGTTATCGAAGGGAAACCGCAATGAACACCGTTCAGGAAGCAATTCAAGAACTGCAGGCAGGCCACCTGATTTTGGTGGTCGACGACCCCGACCGCGAGAACGAGGGCGATCTTATCTGCGCGGCCCAATATGCGACGCCGGCCAACGTGAACTTCATGGCCACGCATGCCAAGGGCCTCATCTGCATGCCGATGAGCATCGAGCTCGCGCACAAGCTGAACTTCGTGCAGATGGTGAGTGAGAACACCGACAACCACGAGACGGCTTTCACCGTTTCGATCGACCATGTAGACACCACGACGGGCATTTCGGCTTACGAGCGCAGCCTGACGGCGCTCAAGGTGGTCGAGGAGAGCGCCAAGCCCGAGGATTTCCGGCGGCCGGGTCATATGTTCCCCCTGGTTGCAAAGCCGGGCGGCGTGCTCGAGCGCAACGGCCACACCGAAGCGACCGTCGACCTGCTGCGTCATGCCGGCATGAAGCAGGCGGGCCTGTGCTGCGAGATCATGCGCGAAGATGGCACGATGATGCGCACGAGCGAGCTCATGGCCAAGGCCGAGGAATGGGGCATCGCCTTCATCTCGATCAAGCAGCTGCAGGATTATTGCCGCGAGCACGATAACCACATGCAGGAGAAGGCTGTGGCGAAGCTGCCCACCGATTACGGCGACTTCGTCATCCACGGGTTCGTGAACGATATCACCGGCGAAGAGCATGTGGCGCTCGTGAAAGGCGACATCGGCAACGGCCGCGACGTCTTGTGCCGCGTGCATTCCGAATGCCTCACCGGCGATGTGTTCGGCAGCCAGCGCTGCGATTGCGGCGCGCAGCTGCACCGCGCGATGGAGGCCATCGAGGCCGAGGGGCGCGGCATTATCCTGTACATGCGCCAGGAGGGACGCGGCATCGGCCTGATGAACAAGCTGAAGGCCTACACGTTGCAGGAGCAGGGACTCGACACCGTCGATGCGAATGTGGCCCTGGGATTCGAGCCCGACCTGCGCGAATATTGGAGTGGCGCGCAGATTCTGCGCAACCTGGGATGCCGCACCATACGCTTGCTCACGAACAACCCCGACAAGATTTACGGCCTGAACGGCTTCAACCTCGAAATCGTCGAGCGCGTGCCCATCCAAATCGCACCGCAGGAGCATGATGCGCGCTATCTGAAGACGAAAGCGGAGCGTATGGGCCACATGCTCGACGTGGTGGAGGAATAGCCAAGAGCCGCGCATTCGAAGAGGGGAATGAAGGCGGAAGTTCCGTTTGCAGAAGGATTCGAGCGTCTGGAACGCGCCGGTTGCGCGCCGGACGAGGAGAAATCAAGTATAAGACATGACGAAAGATAGGATGATACCCATGGCAGTGAAGTACATAGAGGGCAAGGTAGTCAGCCAAGGCGCGAAGGTCGCCATCATCGGCGCCCGTTTCAACGAGTTCATCACGAGCAAGCTCATCGGCGGCGCCATCGACGCGCTCGTGCGCCACGACGTGAACGAAGACGACATCACCGTGGCCTGGGTGCCCGGCGCGTTCGAGATTCCGCTCATCGCCCAAAAGTTCGCCGAAACCGGCGAGTATGACGCCATCATCTGCGTCGGCGCGGTCATTCGCGGTGCCACCAGCCACTACGATATCGTTTGCAACGAGGTGGCCAAGGGCATCGCCCAGGTATCGTTGAAGCAGGGCATCCCCGTGCTCAACGGCGTGCTCACCACCGACACCATCGAGCAGGCCATCGAGCGCGCCGGCACCAAGGCCGGCAACAAAGGCTTCGAGTGCGGGACGGGGGCTATCGAGATGGTCAACCTTATCCGGCAAATCTAGGCACCCGGGC
>SUUF01000031.1 GCA_015062635.1 Coriobacteriaceae bacterium
CGCGCGCTGCGCGAGCTCGCCCGCTCCTGAACGCATGGTCCATCGGGGACATACATGTGGCGACCGGGGACATACATGTGGCGACCGGGGACATACATGTGGCGACCGGTGTATGTCCCCGGGCGACCGGGGACACACCTGTGGCATAACGGAGTGGAACGCACGGGAGTTGTGAGGTGGAAGACGCCTGTGAATTCCGGGCGCGACAGCATGTCGGCAGGGGAAAGCCCCGCGCCGAATCTGCCGGCCGTTCCGCCAACGCCCAGCCCGCGCGAATAGATTACGCGAGGTTGGGGTGCCGCAGCCGGGCTCATCTGCCCGTACGCCCTGTCTTGTGCTATCATGCCCCGGCTATGGGTTTGGGGCTTACACGAAAAGATTTGGTGCAGATGGTGGTGCTGCTGGCAGGGTGCCTGCTGGTGGTGCTGAACTACACGCTGCTTGCGCCGGCGCTGCCGGTGATCATGCACGAGATGGACGTGAACGAGACCACGGTGCAGTGGCTCACCTCCATCTACGCGATGGTCGAGGCCGTCGTCATTCCGCTGAACGCGTTCTTGCTGGGGCGGTTCTCGGTGCGAAAGCTTTTCGCAGGCGGGTTTGTCCTGTTCGCGGCTGCTTCGGCAGCGGCAGCGGTCGCGCCGTCGTTCGGGCTGTTGCTGCTCGCGCGCGTGTGCCAGGCCATGGCCACCGGCGTTGCCATGCCCATGGTGTGGACGCTTGTGCTGCTGATGACCCCGCGCGAGAACCGCGGCACCATCATGGGCTTGGTCGGGCTCGTCATCAGCTTCGCGCCGGCCATCGGGCCTCCGGCGTCGGGTGCGATCATCGACATCCTGGGGTGGCGCGCGCTGTTCGCCATCGTGTCGGCCATCAGCGTGCTCGTCGTGGTCCTCACGTTGGCGCTGCTGGAAAACCGCGGGGGTTTCGAGCGCACGAGCTTCGACGTTCCCTCCATCCTGCTTTCAACGGCCGGCATGCTCAGCTTGCTCTACGGGCTTTCAACCTGCACGTCGAGTGAGACGCCGATGCTCTCGTTCCTGCTGATGGCGGTGGGTGTGGTGTTGCTCGCCGTGTTCGTGCGCAGGCAGGGCACGCTCGAGGTGCCCATGCTGCGCGTCGAGACGCTCGCGACGCGCCGGTTCCGCATCGCCGTCATCGTGTGCTGCCTCATGGAGGCGGCGCTCATCGCCATCGACGTGCTGCTGCCGCTGTTCCTGCAGAATTCGCTCGGGCAGACACCCACGGCGACCGGCTTGATCATGGCTCCGGCAGCGTTGGCCGGGGCGGTGGCGGGCATCGTCGCCGGCCGCATCTTCGACAAGCACGGCGTGCGCGCCATCGCGCTCGTGGGCGCGGCGCTGCTGTTCGCCTCGGCCGTGGCGCTATGCTTCTGCGAGGCCGATGCGTCGGTGGTGTTCATCGCGGTCATCTACATGGTGGAAACCGTCGGCTGGCAATTCATCTCCACGCCGAGCAACACCTGGGGCATCAATTCGCTGCCGAATGAGCATATCCAGCACGGAAATGCCCTGCTTTCCACGTTGATGCAGGTAGGAGCCTCGTTTGGCACGGCGGCGCTCGTAAGCCTCACGGCATTCGGCCCGATGGCGGCACCTGGCGGCAGCGCTGCGGCCATGCAGCTTGCCGGCTACCATGTGGCATTCATCGGCGTGGCCGTGGCGGCGGGCGTCGTGGCGCTGGTGGTGCTGTTTCACGTGCGCAACAAATCCTGACAATCCCCTCCGGTGACTTTGTCAGGTGCATCGGGTCCTATCGACCTGACAAACCCCTCCGGTGACTTTGTCAGGTTCCCAGCATCCTATGCACCTGGGAAACCGGTGGGCGGGTACAGGTGGTCGTTCCTAGGAGTTTTTCTCGCCGGCCCACACTACGGAGCCGTCTTGCACCGTCACGTGGAACGACGAGAACTCGTGGCCGGTCACGACGTTTGCGAAGCTCGATTCGTCCAGCTCGCGCTCGTAGCCGTCCATGTCAAGCGCGAAATACCGCGTGGCATCGTTCACCCTGAACACATGCGTGCCGTTTGCCTTCTTGCATCCCGTCATATTGGGGTACGCCGCCGTATCGGGGGCGCCGGGCTTGTAGTGAACCGGGCCGGTAATCACGAGCTTGCCATCGCGTAGCGCGCCCGTGTTGCCCTTGGTCCAAAAGCCATCGAACTGGAAGGTACCGGAGCCCGTCCACGCATAGCGCTTGCCCACCTTCACCTTCTTGACGGACGACCATTTCATGAAGGACTTCTTGCCCTTGGCGATCTTGTACGCGCGCACCTTCGCGTAGTAGATCTTGCCCTGCTTCAGCTTCGAGAACGTGCACGCGCGATTCGCCTGGGCCTTCGATTTCACACCCTTGGTGAACGATCGGTTCAGGGCGACCTTGAACTGGTACCCCTTCGCACCTGCGACCTTGTCGGCCTTCACGACGGCCGTGGCGGCTTGCGGGCTCTTGATGGCGGCGATGCTGGCCTGCTTCGTCGATGCCGCTGCGCTTTGCGGGGCCGCTGTCAGGCAGGCTGCTCCCGTGAATGCCGCAACCAGGAAAAAGGCTATCGCAATACCCCATTTGCCGGGGAAAACCGTCGTTCGTCCCATGCTATCCCTTTCAATCTGTCCCGTTGGATCGTCCGAAGCCGCATGCGGCGGCCGGGTCTTTTCGCTGGGCCGAAGGACGGCCCGTTTCCGGCGGCTATTGTAGCAGGTCGGCGGGTTCCAAATCAAAGATCGTGGAGGCGTCCACCTCGTCGTTCACATGCAGGCAATGCAGTGGGCAGGCGGTTTCGCACAGGTGACAGCCCACGCAGTCGCTGATGCGGAAGCTCAGCGCGCCGCCCTCTTGGTTGGCCGCCTGCGCCCAGGGGTCGGCCAGCGAATGCCAGGTGCTCCCATAGGAGTTGCCGATGGGGCGCTCCTCGCACTCGAGGGCGCCGGTGGGGCAGAAACGCGCGCACATGCCGCAGCAGGTGCAAGCGGCCGCGTTCACCTCGACGCGCGCGAATCCGCGCACGTTGATGGCGCCCGCAGGCTCGGGGTTCATCACGTACAGGTCGTTCAACACGCTTTCGGCGCGGGGCATCGCGAACTTTAGCATGTTGCCCTTGCCGTCGGTGAGCGTCTGGATGAGTGTGGGCTCGGCTTCCTGCTGCCCCAGGCGGTCGCGCAGCTCGGCGGCCGCGGTCTCGGCCACGATGGTCTTCGCCTGGCTCGCCATGTCGGAAATCATGCCGCGGCGGGAATAGTCGCGGTTGCCGTACATCATGTTGCCGGCGGTCATCGTCGTCTGCTGCGACTCGCCGCCACGGGGCTCGCTCGCGCGGCCGCGGCGTTCCTTCTGGCCCTCTTCCTGCGGGCGGGGCTTCTGCTTGCGCAGCACGATCTTGCACGACGACCCGCAGGCTTCGAGCAGCGTGCGCGCCGTGGCCAGGATATCGGGCATTGCGGCCAACGTCGGGTTCAGGCAGCCATCGTCGCCGCAGCAGGTGAGCGCGATGGAATCGAAGCCGTTTGCCGCGGCATGCAGCAGCACCGCCTCGTCGACATAGGGCAGGGCGGGCACGACGATGCGCACGTCGGCGCTGCTGGCCGGCGCGTGCTCGCACGAGAATTCGAGCACCGGCTCGTGGTCGAGCTCGCCGGCGAACAGCTCGTCGGCCGCCGTGTCGACGAATGCGAGCAGGTCGGCTTCCGAAGGCTGCACCATGTGCAGGGCCTGCGTGGGGCATTCGCTCGCGCAGCTCCCGCACCCGCGGCACAATTCGGGAATCACCGTGATGTGGTTGTCCTTCACCTGTATGGCGTCTTCGGGACACGTTTCCATGCATGCGCCGCACTGCGCCATACGGTGGCGCACCTCGACGCACCGCCCGGCTTCCACCATCAGATGGCGCGCCTCGGCGCCCGCCACCATGCTTGCTATGTTCTGGATGTTCGGCATGTCACCATTGTATGCGTACGATGTTACGAATGCTACGAGGAAACGTTGCATCGCGCACGATACATGTTACGAAGGCTACGAGGAAACGTTGCAACGAGGAAACGCTGCATCGCGCGCAACATACCCGGGTATGTTTTCCGGCATAGCGTAAATGGAGCGGGTCGTCTCGGAAACCGCCTTCCGGCACCCGAAAGGCAAAAGGCCTGCTCTTGCGCTGTACACGATATGCGTAAAATGTCCGGCGTCTGCGAGCTGCGTGCACGGCGCATGCCAATATGCAGATTCCGCATAAGCCCACTACAGCAGCATAAAGTGCGGTCATTTGTTAGGCATGTCTAAAAACATCGCGCGCTATTTAATCCCGCACAAGCAATATTCCCAACATAGAATAAAGAATCGGACAACAGCGGGAATTTGACCTACTTAAATCGCGTGCAATCTAAATGCAATCGGCGTAGAACGGTAAAAGCCGTTCTCGCATAGGAGTGTGGGAAGTGGCAATGAGACAGGATCGCCGGGCGTGCGAGGGCGCCGTCTGGCCGAGGGAGACGAAAGGGGCTTATATGTCTGCAAAGGCACCCAGCCTATCGCGCCGCTCGTTTGTGAAGACGACAGGCGCATTGGGCGCGCTGGCTGCAGCGGGCGGTACGCTCGCGGCATCCGAGCAGCTTTTCGGCGACGTGCCGCCGGCCATGGCCGACGAAGCCGCGCCCGAAGAGAAGATCGCCTGGAGCCAATGCAACGTGAACTGCGGTGGCAACTGCGTGTTCCAGTGGCATTCGGTCGATGGCAAGGTCCAGTACATGGAGACCGACAACACGGGCGACGACCCGAACTTCCAGGCCCGCGCCTGCCTGCGCGGCCGCTCCATGCGCAAGTGGCTGAACCATCCCGACCGCCTGCTGTACCCGATGAAGCGTGTCGGCAAGCGCGGCGAGGGCAAGTTCGAGCAGATCACCTGGGACGAGGCGACCGACATCATCGCCGAGAAGCTGAAGTGGGTCTACGGCGAGTACGGCCCCGAGGCCATCCACATCAACTACGCCACCGGCATGTATGCGAGCATGGGCAAGCCGGGCAACCGCCTGCTGGCCCTGTTGGGCGGCTACCTGAACCAGGGCGCCGATTACTCCACGCACATGCTGCAGGTCGTCATGCCCTACATGTTCGGCTGGGATGGCGAGAAGGGCAACGTCTTCAGCCCCTACGACAACGTGAACGCCTCGTCGTTCACCGAGGCCGAGGCGCACTCCGACCTCGTCGTGATGTTCGGCAACAGCCCGGCCGAGACCCGCATGGGCGGCATCAACGCCGTGTGGGACTTCAACAACGTGCGCGAGGCCGTCGAGGGCCGCGGCGGCAAGATCATCCACATCGACTACCGCCTGAACGAGACCGCGTCCGGCACGACCGACGAGTGGATCCCCATCCGCACCGGCACCGACGCCGCGCTGTGCGCCGCCCTGGTGCATGAGTTCATCGTCGACAAGAAGACCGATGAGGAATTCCTGGCCAAGTACACCGTGGGCTGGGACGAGTCGACGATGCCGAAGGCCTTCAAGGGCAAGAACATGTCGTACAAGGCCTATGTGATGGGCGAGGGCTACGACAAGGTCGAGAAGACCCCCGAGTGGGCTGCCGAGATTACGCAGATTCCGGCCGACCGCATCCGCGCGCTTGCCGCCGACCTCGAGAACGCCAAGGCACCCTTCGTGGTGCAGGGCTGGGGCCCGCAGCGCCACACCAACGGCGAGACGGCCACCCGCGCCATCTGCATGGTTCCCATCGCGCTCGGGCAGTTCGGCCTTCCCGGCACGAACACCGGCCAGCGCGAGGCCGAGCCTCCCGCCTACCTGGTGGGAAGCATCGCCGGTACCGTGGCAAACCCCTGCACGGCCACCATTCCCGTGTACAACTACCTCAACGGCATCGACCACGGCCATGAGCTGACGGCTGAAAACGGCGGCATCACCGGTGCCGACAAGCTGCCCTACGACATCAAGTTCCTGTGGAACTACGCGGGCAACTGCCTGACCAACCAGCACGGCGACATCAACTACACGCACGAGGTGCTCTCCGACGAGAGCAAGTGCGAGTTCATCCTGGTGTGGGACACCGTGATGACCGACTCCGCGAAGTACGCCGACCTGCTGCTGCCCGACGCGATGCGCTCCGAGCAGCTGAACATGCAGACCCAGGGCTATTCCGAGTACTACACCGGCGTCACCGTGGGTGGCCCCGCGCAGGAGCCTCCGGGAGAGTGCCGCTCGAGCTACGACGTGTGCGCCGAGATCGCCGAGAAGATGGGCATTGGCGACAAGTTCACCGAGGGCAAAACGCATGACCAGTGGGTCGAGGAGCTGTACAAGGCCGGCCAGGCCGCGGCCGTGGAATCGGGTTACAAGGACATGCCCACGTGGGAAGGCATCCTCGAGCAGGGCGTGTACAAGGTGAAGTGCGAGCCGTCCATCGGCCTGAAGGCCTTCCGCGACGACCCCGAGGCCAACCCGCTCGGCACGCCTTCCGGCAAGATCGAGGTGTTCTCCGAGACGCTGCAGAACCTGAACTCCACCTGGGAACTGGGCGATGGCGAGGTCATCTACCCCATCCCGCTGTTCGACCCGGGCTTCGAGGGCTACGGCAGCACGACGGCGGAATTCCCGCTGTACTGCTCGGGCTTCCACCACAAGAGCCGCACGCACTCGAGCTTCGGCTTCATCGAGGAGCTCAAGGATGTCGCGCGCCAGCAGCTGTGGATCAACCCCATCGACGCCGAACCGCGCGGCATCGCCAACGGCGACATGTGCGCGGTGAAGAGCCCGGCCGGCGAGATCCGCATCGAGGCGAAGGTCACGCCGCGCATCATCCCCGGCACCGTCGCGGTGCCGCAGGGCTCGTGGCATAGCGCCGACATGAGCGGCGATAAGGTCGACCATGGCGCCTGCATCAACACGCTGACGACCTACAAGCCCACGCCGCTCGCGAAGGGCAATGGCCCGTCGAACTCCATCGTCGTCCAGGTAACCAAGGCATAGGGAAGGGGGTTGAACGATGGCAACATACGGATTCTATTTCGATAACGAGCGCTGCACCGGCTGCCGCACCTGCAGCATGGCCTGCCGCGACTACAACGACACGCCGCGCGAGATTTCCTTCCGCAAGGTGTACGACGTGGAAGGCGGCGGCTTCGAGGTCGCCGAGGACGGCACCTGCACCACGACGTCGTTCGTGTACCACATCTCGTTGGGCTGCCAGCACTGCGCCGACCCGGCGTGCATCAAGGCGTGCCCGACCACGGCCATGCACAAAGACCCGCAGACCGACCTCGTGGTGGTCGACACCGAGAAGTGCATCGGCTGCGGTTACTGCGCGATGGCCTGCCCGTACGGCGTCCCGACGGTCGACCGCGAGGCCGGGCATTCCGTGAAGTGCACGGGTTGCATCGACCGCGTGAAGGCCGGCAAGAAGCCCATCTGCGTCGAGGCGTGCCCGCTGCGCGCGCTCGACTTCGACGAGATCGGCGCGCTGCGCAAGGCCCATTCCGGCGTGCAGCAGATTCACCCGATGCCGGACGCTTCCATCACGCGCCCGCACATCATCATCAAGCCGTCTCCGGCCGCGGCCTCGCCGCTTGCCGCCGAGGGCTTCATCGCTAACCCGAAGGAGGTGCAGTAGTCATGGGAATGGCATTGCATGAGCTGCCCCTGGCGCTCTTCACCACCATCGCGCCCATCGGCGCCGGCGCGTTCGTCGCGCTGTGCGTGGCGTTTTTCAAGGGGAGCTTCACCGAGTCGCAGCTGAAGGCCATCGACCGGTACTCCATCGTGCCCATCATCGTGGCGCTCGTGGGCATGGCCTGCTCGGTTCCGCACCTCACCAACGCGAACAATGCGGTGAACGTGCTGAACACCATCGGGGCGACCCCGCTGGCCAACGAGATGACGGCCTTCGGCGTCTTCCTGGTGCTGGCCTGCCTGTATTGGATCTTCGGCGTCGCCGGCGGCCTGAAGAACATGGCGTTCCGCCGCGTGTTCGCCGCCATCGTGGCCATCGCCGCCATCGTGTTCGCCGTGTTCGTGGGCATGGCCTATGCGCTGCCCACGCAGCAGGTGTGGAACACCCTGTGGACCCCGGTCCAGATCGTCGGCATCGAGCTGTTCGGCGGCATGGTCGCCGGCATGATCGTGCTGATCATGGCCAACGCCGACAAGGGCGTCGAGAACGGCACCGACACCGTGCTCGCCGGCATCGCGATCTTCGGGTTCGTCGTGGCATGCGTCGCCACCTGCGTCATCTGGTACCTGGGCTCCGTGGCCGCATCGCCGGTCATCGACGTGGCCGCCAACGCCGGCAGCCTCATCGTGTTCCTGGTGCTGTTCATCGTGCTCGGCATCATCGGATGCGCGTGCGCGTTCTTCACCTGCAAGATCGGTTCGATGAGCCTGCTCGGCTGGGCGTCGCTCGTCGTCATCGTGCTCGCGTGCTTCTTCGCGCGCCTGGTGTTTTACGGCATGCAGATCGGGGTCGGCTTCTAGCCTTTTCCCGCGCGAAACCGGACGGGATGTGCCATCATTGGCGCATCCCGTTTTTTCATGGATAGGAATGACATGTGCATTAACCAGATTTCCGAGGAATGCCTCGCGGGCATCGCGTTCGTCGGGCGCTCGCTCGGGCCGTTTTTCCGCTACGACCCCAAGCGCGAGTTCGATGTGATCGGGCCGTCATACGATGCCATCATGCAGCTGAACGCGCAGGAGGCGGCGAAGGATTGGCCGTTCGCCGACGAGAAGGCGGTGTTCCGCGCGCTTTGCCTGATGCAGGAGGGGCTGGAGGACGACCTCGACGAAGAGGCGATTATCTGGGAGTACCGCCGGCTGTTCGTGGGGCCGGCGCATAAGGCGGCGCCGCCGTGGGGGTCGGTGTACACCGACAAGGACGGCGTGATGTTCGGCGGCAGCTGGGTGGCGTTGCGCGAGTGGATGCGCGAGAACGGCCTGGCGGTGGCCGAGGGCGAGAGCCGCGAGCCCGAAGACCACATCGGCCTGATGCTCGAGATGATGGCCTGGCTCGCGCAGGAGCGTCCCGAGCTGGTGGGCCCGTTCCTGCAGCTGCACCTGCTACCGTGGGCGGGGCATTTCCTGGCCCGTGTCGAGGAGGTTTCGCAGCATCCGTTTTTCGAGGGGCTGGCGCGGCTTACCGCGGCAAGCCTGTCGGGCATCCAGACCGAGCTCGGGCTGGAGGTCGACGTGCCGCGATTCTACCGGTAGCGCGCGATTGCGCGGGTGCGCCCGTTCCCGTGCCCGAGCCCGCGTGGCGCATTCAAACGTGCGCTTCGCGTCTGCGGGAATCTTGCTTTACACTGGTGGGTGCAGGGCTCGAATACGCAGGGAGGTGCATCCGGAGTGCCGGGAAAGCTCGTGATATGCCCGACGCCTATCGGGAATTTGGACGACATGCCGCCGCGGGCGCTCGCCGCGTTGCGCGATGCCGACGTGGTGTGCGCCGAGGACACGCGCGTGACGGGCAAGCTGCTCGCCGCCTTCGGCATCCGCACGCGGCTCGAGCGGCTCGACGAGAACCTGATGGGCGAGCGCGCCGCGTCGATCGTCGAGCGCGTGCGCGCCGGCGAGACGCTCGCCTACTGCTCGGATGCGGGCATGCCGGGAGTCTCGGACCCCGGGTTGCGTCTGGTGGACGCCGCGCTCGATGCCGGCGTGCCCGTCGAGGTGCTGCCGGGGCCCACGGCAGTGGCCACCGCCTATGTGGCCAGCGGTTTCACGTGCCCGCGCTTCTATTTCGGGGGGTTCTTCCCGCGCAAGGCGGGCGAGCGCGCGCAGGCGCTCGAGTCGCTGCGCGGCCTGGATGCCGTGGCGTTGTTCTACGAGAGCCCGCATCGCATCGCCTCGGCGCTCGCCGATGTGGCGCATGCCCTGCCGATGCGGCGCGTCGCCGTGTGCCGCGAACTCACGAAGCTGCACGAGGAAGTGGTGCGCGGCCAATCGGGCGACGTTGCGGCCACGTTCGCCGCGCGCGAGGCCGAAGGCGGCGTGAAGGGCGAAGTCGTGCTCGTGGTGGATGCCCCGGGCGAACACGAGCGGGAAGCGCAGGCGGCTGACGCTGCCGTATCGGCCGCCGACCGGGCGGCGCAGCTCGTGGCCGAAGGCGTCCTGTCGCGAAAGGACATCGTGAAGGCGCTGCGTGAGGAGTTCGGCATCTCGCGCAACGAGGCGTACGACCTGGTGCACGGGCTATGAACTACCTGTATATCGACGGCATCGAGGTGCAGGTGGTGCGCCGGCGCGTGAAGAACCTGTCGCTGCGCATCAACCAGTCGGACGGCACCGTGCTGGTGACGGCGCCGATGCGCTGCCGCGACGACCAAATCGAGCAGTTCGTGCGGTCGAAGGCCGCGTGGATTTCGCAGCACCATCAAGCCGTGCTCGCGTCGCCCATGCACCTGGCCGAACAGGCGAGCCCCGAGGAGGTGCGCCAATGGCGCGCCATCGTGCAGGTGGGCACCGAGCTGCTCGTCGAGAAGTGGGCGCCGGTGCTCGGGGTGCGCCCGAAGACGCTCGCCTACCGCAACATGCGCAGCCGTTGGGGCAGCTGCACGCCCGACACCGGGCGCGTGTGCATCAACGTACGCCTGGCGTTGTACCCGCCGCAATGCCTGGAATACGTGGTCGTCCACGAGCTCTGCCATTTCTTCGTGCGCAACCATGGGTCGGGATTCACGATGCTCATGGACCGCCACCTGCCCAATTGGCGTGAATCGCGCAAGCTCCTCGAGACGTATACGCTCGGCGACGGCAGCCGGTAGCATTGCCCGCTCCCGATGCCGACGTTGCCGTTCCAAGCGATAACGGGCAGTACGGTCGCCGGGCGTACACAGACCCTCCACATTTCGGTGCTGATTTGCAAAACCGCAGGTCACAGCCGTGCAGCATGCGCGTGACAAAACGGCGCATACGTATAGCAAGGGTCTAAAACCCCAGGTCGGCGAAATCTTCGCATATAATTTCCGCCATGGTTACGACGAACGCATACAGGCTGTTGGCTCTGCCGCTGGCCGCAACGCTCGCCTTCGCGGCCTTCGGGGCCGTGCCCTCCGGTGTCGCCTTCGCCGATGACGAGGCGCCCGAGCTCATCTACACCGAACCCACCGAGCTCCAGCAGCGCGTCGAGGCGTCGGCTGCGGCGTACAACCAGGCCGTCGCCGAGCTCGAGGACCTGCAAGCGCGCATCGACGAGAACGGCAAGCGCATCGCGAAGATCGAGAAAGCCCTGCCCAAGCAGCAGGAGAAGGCCGACACGGCGATCGTGTCGATGTACAAGCTCTCCGAAAACGGTTCGGGCATCGCCGACGTGCTGATGGGCATGCAAGACTTCGACGACCTGATGACGATGATCGACTACCTCTCGGGCATCACGACGGACAACCTCGATGCGATTGCCGAGCTGCAGGCCTTGCGCGAGGACCTCGCCGATGCCGAATCGCGTTTGCGGGTCGAGAAAGCCCAGGCCGAGCAGGCGGTCGAGGATGCGGAGCGCACCTTGGCCGAAGCGCAGGCCGCGCGCGAGGAGGCGGCTGCGGCGGCGCAGGCCGAGATCGAGGCGATGCGCGAGCAGATTGCCGCGCAGGCGGCCGAGGAGGCGCTTGCCCAGGCCGTCGAGCAGGGCGCGACGGAAGAAGAGGCGCAACAGCAGGCTGAATCGGCGCGCGAGAGCGCGGCTGCCGCGGTCGATGCGAACGGCGTGGACTGGAGCATGGACAAGGATGCGTTCGTGGACGAATGGTCGGACCGCATCGACGAATACCTCGACGGTTCGCCCATGGAGGGCCAGGGTTCGAATTTCGCGTCGGCTGCCTGGGATTACGGCGTCGACCCCCGCTGGTCGCCGGCAATCGCCAACACCGAGAGCACGAAGGGGCAGTACACGTTCGCCGACTACAACGCCTGGGGCTGGGGGTCTGCGAGCTGGGATAGCTGGGAAGAGGCCATCAACGACCATGTGAAGGGCCTCGCCGACGGCTATGGGCAGACGATTTCGCAGGAAAGCGCCGAGAAATACTGCCCGCCGAACGCCGACAGCTGGTATACCGACACGCTGAACGAGATGAACCGCATGTAGCGCTTGTCCCGCGGGCGTCCGCGCCCTGCGGCGCGATTCCTCTCGCGGCTCATCGCAACCATAGTTATAGCTTCCCAACCTGCCGAAAGACGCTATACTGGCCGTTGGCGCTTTTTCGCGCCGGTAATTACATTGAGCGTGCCCCGGCATCATCCGCCGCCCGGCACGGAAGGAGTCTTACATGAGCAAGGGAACCTTTTCCGTCACCACCCCCATCTACTACGTGAACGCAGCCCCGCATCTGGGCACCGCGTACACCACCGTCGCCGCCGACACCGTGTGCCGCTACCAGCGCATGAACGGGTACGACGTGGCCATGGTGACGGGAATGGATGAGCATGGCCAGAAGGTGGCCGACACCGCCGAGGGCAAGGGCATGAGCCCGCAGGCCTGGTGCGATTCCATGGAGCCGGCGTTCCGTGAGGCGTGGGACCTGCTGGACATCCGCTATACCGATTTCGTCCGCACCACCGAGCCGCGCCAGGCACGTACGGTGCAGAAGTTCTGGACCGACCTGTACGAGAAGGGCTGGCTGTACAAGGGCAGCTACGAGGGCTGGTACTGCGTGCACGAAGAGACCTACTACGCCGAGAACGACCTCGAGAAGAACGAGGACGGCGAGTACGTGTGTCCCGACTGCAAGCGCCCCGTGCAGCTGATGAGCTCGGGCGAGGAGAACTGGTTCTTCAAGCTGTCCGAGTTCCAGGAGCCGCTGCTGAAGTTCTATGACGAGCACCCCGATTTCATCCTGCCCACCACGCGCCGCAACGAAATCGTCACCTTCGTGAAGGGCGGGCTGAAGGACCTCTCCATCAGCCGTTCGACCTTCGACTGGGGCGTGCCGCTGCCGTTCGACGAGGGGCATGTGGCCTATGTGTGGGCCGACGCGCTGCTCGCCTATGCCACGGGCATCGGGTATGCCGACCCCGACCGCGCCGACGAGTTCGCCGCGCGCTGGCCGTACAAGTACCACTTCGTGGGCAAGGACATCACGCGTTTCCACTGCGTCATCTGGCCGGCGATGCTGATGGCTGCGGGCATGCCGATTCCCGAGCACATCTTCGGCCATGGCTTCCTGCTCACGAAGGGCGAGAAGATGTCGAAGTCGAAGGGCAACGGCGTGATGCCGTCCGACCTCGTGAACATCTTCGGCGTCGACGCCTACCGCTACTACTTCATGAGCGACGTGCAGTTCGGCCACGACGGCAACATCAGCATGGAGCGCATGGTGCAGGTGTACAACGCCGACCTGGCGAACACCTGGGGAAACCTGTGCTCGCGCGTGTTCAACATGACGAAGAAGTACTTCGCGCGCCAGGTGCCGGCCGCCAAGCCCGATGCCGCCGCGAACCCGCTGAAGCCGATCGCCGACGGCCTGTACGCGAAGTTCGACGCCTGCATGGAAAACGTCGACTTCACCGGCGCCGCCGCCGCAGTGCAGGAGCTCGCGGGCGCCGTGAACCACTACGTGGAGGATTCCGCGCCGTGGAACCTCGCGAAGGACGAGGCCAAGGCCGATGAGCTCGCCGCCGTCATCTACAACGCGCTCGAGTCCATCCGCATCATCGCGCTGTTCATGGCGCCGCTGATGCCGAACACCTCGGCCGAGGTGTTCCGCCGTCTGGGCCTCGGCGACATCGACGAGATCGTCGACATCGAGTCGGCCGCCGCGTGGGGCCAGCTGCCCGCCGGCAACCCGGTCGAGATCGGCGACCCGCTGTTCCCGCGCCTCGACGTGGACGCCATCAACTTGGATTAAACAAGGCGGAAGGCCCGGCCGTGCCGTTGGCATGGTCGGGCTTTTTCGTGAAGCCGTATGTGCCCGAATGGCGAAGGCACCCGAGAGCGAGGGCGAATGACCTGGGTCAACACAACCGGTTACGAGGACACGCTGTTCCGCGTGCGCAAGAAGAAGGGCGAGGCGAAGGTGGTCGATGCGCCGTCACCGGCCATCGAGGCGCCCATCGCCGATGCGCACACGCATTTGGGACCGGGCGACGCGCCGCTCGTCTTGGCGCGCGCGGCGGCTCATGGGGTCGATTTCATCTGCACGATCGCGACGGCGACCGACGACCTCGACGTGGTGTATGCCCAGCTCGACACCTGGCGTGAAGATGCCCGCGAAGTGCTCGCGCGCATCGCGCCCGCGGTGCCTGATGTCCCGCGCGTGCGCATCGCCGCCGGGTGCCACCCGCACGATGCGTCGAAGTTCACGCCGGAAGTGCGTGCGCGCCTGATCGAGGTGCTGCACGACCCGCGCACCTGCGCGGTGGGCGAGATCGGGCTCGACTATTACTACAACAATTCCGAACCCGAGGCGCAGCGGCGCGTCTTCCGCGAGCAGCTGCGCATCGCGCACGAGGCGGGGCTGCCCGTGCAGCTGCATGTGCGCGACGCCCATGCCGAGGCGTTCGAGATACTGCAGGAAGAGGGCTTTCCCGCGGCGGGCGTGATGCTGCATTGCTGCAGCTTGCCGCCCGACGAGCTGCGCCCGTGGATCGACGCCGGATGCTACATCAGCTACGGCGGCGCCATCACGTTCGGGCGTTCCGACGACGCGCGCGAGGCCGCTGCGCTCGTGCCGGCCGGCCGCGTGCTCACCGAGACCGATGCGCCCTATATGACGCCGGTGCCGTTGCGCGGCTCGAAGTGCGAATCGGCCCACACGGTGTTCACCTGCGCGAAGCTTGCCGAGGTGTTCGGCTGCGCGCCGGGCGATGCGCGCCGTGCGTTGCTGCAGCGTTTCCACGACAACGCCCTCGAGCTGCTGGACAAGGAGCCCACCGCATGGCAGACCGCGTGATACCCGATGTGCCGGATGCACCGGTTGCGCCGGGCGACATCCTGGTGATATGCGGAAGCCCGCGAAAGAACGGGCGCAGCGCGCGACTGGCGCGTGAGCTCGCCGACGGGTTGGCGGCCGCGAACCCGGGCCGTGCGGTGCGGTTGCTGGCGATTGCCGGCGCCGACGTGCACGGGTGCATCGGCTGCGACGCCTGCCGCGATGCCGGCGTGTGCGCGTTCGACGACGACATGGGGCCGCTGATGGCGGCGCTCAACGTGGCGGACGAGTTGCACCTGGTGAGCCCCGTGTATTTCGCGGGACCGCCCTCGCAGCTGAAGGCTGTGCTCGACCGGTTGCAACCCCACTATTGGAAGGGCACGCGCGCGCTGCCGAAGCGGCCGGCGCACCTGCATGTGGTGGGGGAGGGCGGCGACCCGCATGGTTTCGAGCCGCTGGTCGTCATCTGCCGCAGCGCGTTGGCCGTGGCCGGGTTCGAGCTGGTCGCGGTGACGCCGCATATCGCCTCCGCCGCGCGTTCCGCCGTGCAGGCTGAGGCAGGGCGTGACGGCGCGCCCGACGGGGAATAACGCGGCTGCCGGGAGGTTGCCGGCGGCTATCGGGAGCCTGTCGGGAGGTTGCCGGCGGGCATGGCGTGCCGGCTGCTTCGCGAGGGCGCGGTCGTTTGAGAGAAGGGATGGCTGACATGGCGGAATGCTTATCGCCCTTGGCGACGCCGAGCGCGACGCGCGAGGTGCTCGAGGCGCATGGCCTCGCGACGAAGCATGCCCTGGGGCAGAATTTCCTCGTGAACGATGCCATCTTGCGCAAGATCGTCGACCTGGCCGCGCTTTCCGACGCCGATGACGTCTTGGAGGTGGGGCCGGGCATCGGCACGCTCACCATCGCGCTGCTGAAATGCGCCGGCCGCGTCGTGGCGGTGGAACGCGATGCCGACCTTCCCGCCGTGCTCGCGCAGACATGCGCGCCATGGGCCGACCGCTTCACGCTGTTGAGCAAGGACGCGCTTGCGTTGCAGCCCGATGAGCTGCCGTTTGCCCCGGCGAAGCTCGTGGCGAACCTGCCGTATGCGGTGGCCGCGACGGTGGTGCTCGACGTGTTCGAGCGCTTCGAGAGCGTGCAGCAGGCGACGGTGATGGTGCAGGCCGAGGTGGCCGACCGCATGGCCGCGAAGCCCGGCGTGAAGGATTACGGCGCCTACACGGTGAAGCTGCGTCAGTTCGCGGAACCGGCGGGGAGGTTTCCGGTGTCGCCCGGCAACTTCTTCCCGCCGCCGCGCGTCGATAGCGCCGTCATCAGGCTCGACCGCATCGAGTGCCCGCAGACACCCGCCGCACGCGCGGCCACCTGCACGATGGCCGACGCCGCTTTCGCCACCCGCCGCAAGACCATCGCGAATTCCTGCAAGACCTTCTTCTCGGGGCGCGGTGCGCAGGGGAAGGCGATTCTGCCGCATCTGGCGCAGGTGTTCCAGGATGCCGGCATCGACCCGAAGCGCCGGGGCGAGACGCTTTCGCTCGAGGAATTCCGCCGGCTGGGGGAGTGCGCGCTGCCGTTTTTGCCGTAGCGGGTCGAGCCGCATGGTGTGCACCGTGCGATTCGCGCGAATCGGGGTGTGTGGTGCATGGGCAGGCTGTTCACCTGGTCTATTCCGTTTCGATGGAGCAGATGAATAGCGAGCGATTGTGTAGGGTTTTTACCGTTTACCGGCGTGAAATTGCCACTCATGATGGGAGTGGTAAAATTCGCGACTCTAAATAAAGAATCCGTTTGGAGGAATCGACATATGGACCTCGCTAAGCAGGCAACGATTGTGAACCAGATTCACGACACGCTCGCGGAACTCGTGGGCCAGCGCCTTCATGTGAAGGCGAACATGGGGCGTTCGAAGATCATGGAGAGCGAGGGCACGCTCACGCAGGTGCACCCGCAGCTCTTCATCATGGAGGTCGACCGCAAGCGTGGTCGCACCGTGCGCCAGTCGTATCAGTACGTCGATGTGCTCACCGGCATGGTAGAGCTTTCGCAGCAGGGCGAATCGCTGTTCCAGCCCATCATCGACGAGCTTGCCGCCGACAAGGTGCTTGCCGGCAAACCGATGGAAGAGGCCATGATCGCCGACGAATAGCCGGCGTTTCCCCGCGCGATAATCTCGCTTTTTTGTGAATCCGCGCGTGGCATTGACTTTTATCCGCGACGTGGCAAAATAGCAAACCGTCCGAAAAGGACGCCACCTGGGGATGTAGCTCAGTTGGGAGAGCGCGGCGTTCGCAACGCCGAGGTCGTGGGTTCGATCCCCATCATCTCCACCAGGTAAACGCAGCAGGTCGGGAAACCGACCTGCTTTTTTATGCCCGCAGGTGCGTGGGGATCGGACCCGCGAGGGGAAACGCCGTAGAGAAGCGCGCCGGTGGCGCGTTTCAGGCGTTTCGGCCGAGCGCCTGCGCGAGGCCCTGCGGATCCGCGGAGCGGATACGCGGACCCCCATGACTCGGGTGGTCGCTTGGGGACATACATGTGGCGACCGGGGACATACATGTGTCGCCACATGTATGTCCCCGGTCGCCACATGTATGTCCCCAATGGACCATGGAGCGCCATGCGGCCGGACAAACCCCTCCGGTGGGTTTGTCAGGCGCGGGGGTTGTCGCCAACATGGGCGCCGTGAACGCGGATAGCGACAGGCCGCTGTATATTCCACCTGGTCATATGCGGGTGCGCAAAGCACGTGCGGCGTTTGTTCGCGGAACGTGGGCGCGCCCGGCGCTTGCAGCACATTTCGGGTATCATTAGGCGAACATGATTTCACATTTGATTGGGGGCGTTTATGAAGGCTCTTATTCCTGCAGCTGGCATGGGGACCCGTTTCCTTCCCAACACCATCGCGGTTCCGAAGGAGATGCTGCCCGTCGCCGACAAGCCCGGCATCCAGTACATCGTGGAGGAGGGGCTGGCCTCCGGCGCCGACGAGGTCGTCATCATCAACAGCCGCGAGAAGAAGGCCATCGAAGACCACTTCACGCCGCACCCCGAGCTCGTCGCGCATCTGCGCGCGAAGGGCAAGGACGCGCTGGCCGACGCGGTCGAGCATGCCGGCTCGCTTCCCGTGAGCTATGTGTACCAGGAAGAGGCCCTGGGCCTGGGGCATGCCGTGCGTTGCGGTGCGGAAAAGACCGGCGATGAGCCGTTCTTCGTGCTGCTCGGCGACGTCATCGTGCCCGACAACCAGATGCTCATCCGCATGCGCGCCGTTTCCGAAGAGCATGGCGGCGCAAGCGTCATCGCGGTGATGCCCGTGCCGCAGGAAGAGGTGAACCGCTTCGGCATCATCGCCGGCGAGGAGGTGACCCCCACCGTGTGGCGCATCAACGCGCTGGTGGAAAAGCCGCCCGTCGACGAAGCGCCCAGCAACCTCGCCATCTTCGGCCGCTACCTGCTGTCGCCGCGCGTGATGGAGCTGCTCGAGAACGCCCAGCCGGGTGCCGGCGGCGAGATCCAGCTCACCGACGCGCTCGATGCCGTGCTGCGCGAAGAAGAGATGTACGCCCTGGTGATCGATCCGACCGAGGGCTATGACGTGGGCACCATCGAGTCGTGGCATGAGGCCAACGTTGCGATGATGGCCCGCCGCAAGTAAAGCAGCCGGGCGCCGCGCACCGGCGTCCCGCACCCGCAGGAACCCGACCTCCCCCGCCTTCAGACGGGGGAGTTCGCATTCAGCCCGCACCGACGAACGGAGTGAACGATGGCCGATATCGCATTGCGATTCCACAACGACCCGCTGGTATTGTCTGCGCCCATCGACGAATTGCTGGCGCGCCAGGGCGTGGACGACCCCGCGTCGCAGCGTGAATTCATGGACCTCATCGAGCCCGAGAGCGTGCTCGAGGTCCAAAGGCTCGACCACATGGTGGGCGCCCAATGCATGGTCACGAACACCTACGACATCACCCGGGCGCGCCTCGCGCATTCGCGTTTCGAGGAACAGTCGGCCGAAATCGCCCGCGCGTCGGTGGGCATCCTGCGCGACTTGCAGCCGCAGCACATCATCGCGAGCATCGGCCCCACGCGCCTGCCCATCGACCCGGAAAGTCGTTCGTCGCTGAAGCAGAACCGCGACCAATACGCTCGCGCCGTCCAGGATTTCGGCGACGGCTTCGATGCGGTGTTGCTTGACGGAATGGTGAGCGCCGTCGACTTGAAATGCGCGCTTGCCGGGGTGAAGAAGGTGTGCGACCTGCCCGTTTTCGCGAGCGTCGACCTCGATGCGCAGGGGCGTCTTATGGGGCGCGCAACCTCGTGGCCCGAGCTGCTCGCCGTGATGGCCGAGTTCGAGGCCGATGTCGTCGGTTTCTCGTCGGGTGCGCCCGTCGAGGACATCCTTCCCCTGGTGGCGCAGGCGACGGAAGCCACTTCGGCTCCGATCCTCGTGCAGCTGCGGGTGGGCGAGCACGACCCGCGCGACGTGAACCCGGGGTTCCGCCCGGTCGAGCTGACGCCCGACAACCCGTACAAGACCTCCGATGCCGTCTTCGAGGCGGGTGTGGCCCTGCTGTCGGCCGGCGTGCAGTTTCTGCGCGCGGTGGGTCATGCGACGCCGTCGCATACCGGCGCGCTTGTCATCGCCGGCGTCGGCCGCGACAGCGTGCGCTAGGGGGCCCGATGGCACGCGTGCAGCGCAGCCCGCATTACGGCGAGCTCCAGGACATCGTCGACAAGCTCTTTCGCGACAGCAAGACCACGACTGCGCTCGAGGCGCTCGTCTTGGCGGAATCGTACGACCTTCCCGCCGACCTCATCGAGGTCGTCGAGCTCATGCCGCCGGGAACATATACGCGCCAGCGCTTCTGCGGGCAGCTGAACTCCATCATCAACGGGCACGCCTGGGGCCTCGTGTACGGCACCGTCGAGTAGCGGCGGGGCGCCCAGGCGCTTCCCGCGTGGCGAAATCAATAGCGCGCGATATACTATTGGAAACCGTGCGGGCGCGTTCTAAGGAGCTGCGATGGACATGATGGAGGCGATCGAGAAGCGCATCTCGTGCCGGGCGTTCACGGCCCAGACGCTGCCGCAGGCGCTGTTTGCGGAATTGGAGCGCGAGATCGATGCGCTCAACGACGAATCGGGCCTGCATTTCCAGCTGTACGGCCCGCGGCCCGACGGCACCGCCATCGACATGAACCGCAAGATGTTCGCCGCGAACCCGCCCGCCTATGCCGCCTTCGCCGCCCCCGAGGGCGCGGAACCGGAAGAGAAGCTCGGCTACTACGGCGAACGCTTCATCTTGAAGGCCACGCAGCTCGGCCTGGCCACCTGCTGGGTGGCGTCTACGTACGACCGCGCGACCACGCGGGTCGAGCTCGCGCCGGGCGAGAAGCTCCACGACGTCGTGCCCATCGGGTATGCGCCGGCGAAGCTGCCGCTGGTGCAGCGCACCATCCGCGGTAGCCTGCGCAAGCGCAGCAAGGCGAACCGCGACCTGTACCGGGGGCCGTGCCCGCTCGAGCAGGCGCCGCGCTGGCTGCAGGCCGCCATCCAGGCGGTGCAGCTGGCTCCTTCGGCCGTGAACGAGCAGCCGGTCGTGTTCGTGCAAGACGCCGCCGATGCGCCCGTGCGCGCCACGATCCCGGTCGTGCGCACGAGGATGGAATACACCGACCTCGGCATCGCGAAGCTCCACTTCG
>SUUF01000142.1:0-2935 GCA_015062635.1 Coriobacteriaceae bacterium
GGGGTTGGGGTTGGGGGTTGCGGGGTCGTGGGGTCGTGGGATCGTGGCTCAGTAATGGCATACCATGCGACTCGCCATACATAACCCCAGGTCACAGCATTCGGAACGAAAGACAGGCACGCTCATTCGCCCGAACCCGAGGAACGCACCCGCGCGAATCGCTCGAGCCACCTGAATAAAGAAAGGGACGGCCCGAAAGCCGTCCCCCATCGAATCGATATGCGATTGCGCTTAGCCGTAAATCTGCTTCAGCTCGGCGTAGGCGGCATCGGCCTCGGCCATGATGTCGTCGACGATCTGCTGCGCAGGCTTGCATTCCTTGATGATGGCGGAAATCATGCCGGCGGAAGCGGCGCCGTTCACGACATCGCCGTTCTTCGCGCGGCCGATGGAGCCGGTGCAGAACGCGTCAAGGGCGGCCGAAGAGGCACCGGAATTGTACAGGCGCCAGTACCCGCGGGTGAAGCGGTTCTTGATGCAGCGAACCTGCTTGCCGCCGGGCTCGCCGGTGAGGATGGTGGCATCGTCCTTGGCCTCGACGACGAGGTCCTTGTACTCCTGCGCAACCGGGCACTCGTTGGCGACCAGGAAGGCCGTGCCCATCTGCACGCCGACCGCGCCGAGCGCGAGCATGGCGAGCAGGCCCTTGCCGTCGGCGATGCCGCCAGCGGCGATAACCGGGATATCAACGGCCTCGGCGATCTGGCGAACCATCGGCAGCGTGGTCATGCTTCCGATGTGGCCGCCCGACTCCATGCCCTCGGCGATGATGGCGGTGGCGCCAAGGTCTTGCATCTTCTTGGCAGCGCGGGCATGCGGCACCAGGCACAGCACCTTCACGCCGGCTTCCACCAGCGGCGGCACGATCTTGGCCGGGTTGCCAGCGGAAATGGTGACGATCGGCACCTTCTCGTCGATGACGACCTGGGCGATTTCCTCGACAACCTCGGATTCCATGATCAGGTTCACGGCGAAGGGCTTGTCGGTGTTGGCCTTCGCGATGCGAATCTGCTCGCGGACGACATCGGGATAGTCGAAGCCCGACTGGATGACGCCAAGTGCGCCGGTGTTGCTGACCGTTGCGGCAAACTTGCCGTCGGTGATGTGCGCCATAGCACCCTGGATAATCGGATATTCGATGCCCAGAAGATCGCACAACTCAGTTCTCATGAAAGGCTCCTTCCGCTTTGGCCCGTCATTTGCGAGTCCAATTTCAAATTCATTACGTATATGATACCCCAACATGCCGAAGTTGGAACACGCGCGAATAAATCGAAATGTCGCGGCAAAAATGAATGACCCGATACATCGTTACCGGATTGTCCTATCATGGCCATATGTTTAGTTCCATATCGCGCTTCGTCAAGACATTCATGCCGGTCATCGTGCTTGCGGTGGCCGCACTCACCCTGTTCGTCCCCGAAACCGGCTTGTGGGTTCAAACGGCTTGGATCAACCCGCTGCTCATGGTCGTGCTCTTCGGCATGGGCCTCACCATGAACGTGGACGATTTCCTCGACGTTTTCAAGCATCCCAAAGACTGCCTGGTCGGCGTCGTCGCCCAGTACGTCGTGATGCCGCTTTCCGCCTTCGCCATCGGCATGGCGCTGCAGCTCGAACCCGCCTTGCTCGCCGGACTCGTGCTCGTGGGCACCTGCCCGGGCGGCACGGCAAGCGACGTGATGACCTACCTCGCGAAGGGCGACGTCGCGTTATCGGTGAGCGTGACCGCGGTCAACACCGCGCTCGCTCCCCTGCTCACGCCGCTCATCACGCTGTTGCTGCTGCAAACCGTCGTGAACGTGGACGTCATCAGCATGTTCATCTCGATCCTGCAAGTGGCCATCATCCCCATCGTCTTGGGCTTGTGCGTGAACCATTTCTTCCCGAAGGTCACGGATGCCGCCGGCGATGCGCTGCCGCTTGTTTCCGTTGCCGCCATCTGCCTCATCATCGCGGCAGTGGTGAGCCATAACGCGCAGCAGATCTTCGAGACGGGCGCGACGGTTTTCGCCGCCGTGATCCTGCTGAACCTTGCCGGCTACGCGCTGGGTTACGGCATCGGAGTGGCAACGGGCATGCGGCTCGCGCGCCGCAAGGCGCTTTCACTCGAGATCGGCATGCAGAATTCGGGGCTGGCCACCTCGCTCGCGCTCACCGTGTTCCCGGGAATGGCGCTGGCCACGGTGCCGGGCGCCGTGTTCAGCGTGTGGCACAACATCTCGGGCTCGCTGCTTGCCGCGCTGTTCCGGCGTATAGAAGAATGAGGATGGCGCGGTTTTCACCTGTTGGCCCCATAGATTTGCTAGAATGGGCACCCGCCCGTTTGGGCGCGCACATTGAGAAGCGTTCCTGCTTCCCCACATCCGGGGGCGACTTGGTTTCGACATGGCAGGTTCAAGATGGAGAGCAGGTCGTGGTCTCCTCGCCACGTTAAACAGGGGTACCGTCAAATTTAATTGACAAGAACACTTCTGGGCAGCTTGCCCTCGCCGCTTAATTAACATCGCGGCCGTCTAAGCGGGGTCCGCTCCCGGCCCCGTGGCGACGTCATTTTCGGGAGATGCATTCAGGCACGTAACCGGTATGGCCTGAATAAAGACTGAACCGGTTGGGAACCGCAACGTCTGTCGATGTACCGAGCGCGCCCGACACCAGAACACCGACTAAGCCTGTAGCGCTCTGTGGCGAATCTGGTATGGACGAGGGTTCGATTCCCTCCGCCTCCACCACGTATTTGCCCCAGGTTAGGAAACGCAACCTGGGGCTTTCCATTTCTTGTCGCGGGAATCGAACCCGCGAGGGGAATTTCCGTTAAGAAACGCGCCAGCGGCGCGTTTTAGGAAATTCGGCCGAGCGCCTGCGCGAGGCCCGGCGGATTCGCGCAGCGAATACGCGGATTCCCTCCGCCTCCACCACGTATTTGCCCCAGGTT
>SUUF01000142.1:3035-4682 GCA_015062635.1 Coriobacteriaceae bacterium
GCCTGCGCGAGGCCCGGCGGATTCGCGCAGCGAATACGCGGATTCCCTCCGCCTCCACCACGTATTTGCCCCAGGTTCGGCAACGCAACCTGGGGCTTCCGATTCGCGAAAAGCAAGGCTTCCCGACGGCCTTCACGCCATCGGGCATCGCCGCGACCTCGGCAGCTCTGAGACGAACGATAGACGGAAACGTATAATAGCGAAAGCGTGCACATTGGATGCAACCGCCACCGAAAGGAGCCGGGGATGAACTTCGACGAACTGACGCCCGAACAGCAGGAGAGAATCCAGGCATGCACGACGCCTGAAGAGGTCTTCGCGCTGGCCAGGGAGCAAGGCCACGAGCTTACGGAGGAAGAAATCGACGCGATATCGGGCGGCGATAACGCTTGGGGAAACAAGCCGAAAAACGTCCCCACGGCCTGCCCCAACTGCGGAAGCCAGACCATACGCGAAATCGCGCTCGGCTACACCTGCCATGATTGCGGAAAGTATTTCGAATAACCTCGGCAGCACCGGCGCACCCCACCCGCGAGCCACGAAACGATTCGTTCGGATTCAAAGCTCCTGCGACGATTGGGTTTACTACGTCATCGGCAACGAGGCGTCTGAGCACCTTCGCCAAACGGGATAGCAGAAGAACGAGAAAGGGATGAATATGAAGAAGCTCATTGCAATTGCAGCGGCGCTTGCCATGGCGTTCGCGCTGGCCGCGTGCGCGCCGACCGAGTTCTCGGTGACCACCGACGACGACGGCGTGCACGCCGTGGCAAAGAACGGCGCGGAAGGCGCGAGTGCGGGCGAGATCACCGTCGAACCCGGTTACGGCCTGTGCATCAACCACATCGTGAACAAGGGCACATTCCACGTGAAGGCCACCGACGAGCTGGGCAGGATCGTCTTCGACGATGACCTGACCGACAACATCGCCAACTTCGTCGAGGCGAGCGGCGTCTTCGACATCGAGATCAGCGCGAATGCCGCCGACGGCACGGTCGACATCATCGCCTATGACATCGAGGCGCAGGCCCAAGCCGATGCCACGATGCCCGAATCGGTCAAGCAGGCGATTGAGGGGAATTCCGCGTCTTCCGCCTCGGCCGGCATGGCCAACCCCTGGCAGGATGCCAAGGATGCCGCAGCAGCCGCTGATGGCGCAGGCGTGGGCACCTTCACGCTGCCCGAAGCCGGCATGCAGATCGACGGCGGCCCGGTCGATTTGACCGAGTTCCGCTACATGGACCTGCTCGCCGAGGCCGACGGCTATGTGGGCGCAGCCGAACTCACGGTGCGCAAGGGCGTGAAGAACCCCGACCACGACCCGGCTTACGACACCGCGGACGTCTCGGGCGACTACACCGAGTACGCGCACAAGTGGGAAATCGAGGCCATGGATTGGCAGGTGAAGTGCTTCGGCAACGAAGAGGGCAAGACCATGAAGGCCATCTGGCAATCCGATAACTTCAGCTACTCCATCTTGGTGCGCGGCCAGGGCGACATCCACGACACCTACGGCCTGGGCAACGACGACATCGCGGCGCTGGTGGGCGCAATCGCGTAGCATCGAGGCGCAACCGCACGGAAGACGGCGCCCGAACTTGGCTTTCGCCGAGTTCGGGCGCCGTTTTTTGCTGCTTGGCCAGGGCG
>SUUF01000143.1 GCA_015062635.1 Coriobacteriaceae bacterium
CAAGACGCGAAGATGATCTTCTTCGACCACAACACGCAAACCGGCGCGCTGCAGGTGAACGACATGCGCATGAACGGCAGCTGCGCGGGCGGCACCGGCGCCTTCCTCGACGAGATCGCCACGCTGCTGAAGACTCCCGTCGAACAGCTGAACGACCTGGCCGAACGCGGGCAAACCGTGTTCAGCATCTCGGGCCGCTGCGGCGTGTATGCGAAAACCGACATCCAGCCGCTGCTGAACCAGGGCGTGACCAAGGAAGACATCGCGCTCTCAACGTTCCACGCCGTGGCCAAGCAGACGCTCGGCGGCCTGGCGCAGGGCCTCGACATCCATGCGCCCGTCATCTTCGAGGGCGGGCCGCTCACCTTCAACCCGCAGCTCGTGTCGGTGTTCGCGCAGCGCCTCGAGCTCGGCTCCGACGGCATCATCATTCCCGCAAATCCCGAGGTCATCGTCGCGCAGGGCGCGGCGCTCTCGCTGCTGGGCATGTTCGCGGAAGAAGACACGGCCGTCGACCTCGACGCGCTGCAGCGCCGCCTGCACGACGCCCCGGCCGCCCTCGCGCAAGCCGCGAGCATGGGAACCCCGTTCTTCGCGACCGAGGCCGACCGGCGCGCCTTCCAGGAGCGCCATCGCACCGCGCCCGAACCCGCCGGCGCCGCGGCTTTCGCGCCGGGCAGCACCGTGCGCGCCTACCTGGGCGTCGACTCGGGTTCGACCACCACGAAGTTCGCGCTCGTCGGCGAAGACGGCGAGCTCATCGACAGCTTCTATTCCTCGAACGAGGGCGAGCCCCTCGACATCCTGCGCGACGCGATGGCCGCGCTCGCCGACCGTTACGAGACGGCGGGCGTGAAGCTCGACATCCTCGCGTGCGGCACGACCGGCTACGGCGAGCTGCTGTTCCACCGCGCGCTGCACGCCGACATCCACATCGTGGAAACCGTCGCGCACTCGTTCGCCGCGGCGCGCAGCGTGCCCGACGCGAGCTTCATCCTCGACATCGGCGGCCAGGACATGAAGGCCATCTGGCTGCACGACGGCATCGTCACCGACATCCTCGTGAACGAGGCATGCTCGTCGGGTTGCGGCAGCTTCCTGGAAAGCTTCGCCCGCTCGCTGAACATCCCCACGCGCGAGATCGCCGCCGCGGCGTTCCGCTCCACGAACCCCGCGGTGCTCGGCAGCCGCTGCACCGTGTTCATGAACTCGAGCGTCGTGACCGAGCAGAAGAACGGCAAGTCGCCCGACGACATCATGGCGGGCCTGTGCCGCAGCATCATCGAGAACGTGTTCACCAAGGTCATCCGCGTGTCGAACCTCTCGAGCCTGGGGCAGAAAATCGTCGTGCAAGGCGGCACCTTCAACAACGACGCCGTGCTCGCGGCATTCGAGCAGTACATCGGCCGCGAGGTCACGCGCGCGCCCTACCCCGGGCTGATGGGCGCCATCGGCGCGGCCCTGCTCGCACAGCGTCACGTGGCCGAGCGCCTGGCCGAAGACGGCGCGTACACCTCGACCTTCATCGGGCTCGACGCGGTGCGCGGGCTTTCGTACACGCAGCAGGCGAACTCGATTTGCCCGTTCTGCGGCAACGCCTGCAACCGCAGCATCATCACGTTCCAAGACGGCTCGACCTTCGTCACCGGCAACCGCTGCGAACGCGGCTCGGTGGTGGGCGACCCGAAGGACGCGAGCGTGCGCGACGCCGTGAAGGCCGCGCGCGCGAAAACCGATGCCACGCCCAACCTGTACAAGCTGCGCGAGAAGCTGCTGTTCAAGAATTACCCGGTGGAAGAGCTGTGCGAGAAGCGCGACCTGACCATCGGCCTGCCGCGCGTGCTGGCCTTCTGGGACAACGCGCCGTTCTGGACGACGTTCTGGCGCGCACTGGGCTTCGATGTGAAGCTCTCGCGCAAGAGCGACCGCCCGCTGTTCGAGAACGGCCTGCCCGCAGTGGCGTCCGACACCATCTGCTTCCCGGCGAAGCTCGTGCACGGACACGTGCGCGATCTGGTGAAACGCGGTGTCGACCGCATATTCATGCCGGTCATCACCACGGTTTCGTCCGAGAACACCGAAAAGACGAGCGAGTCGATGTGCGCCGTGGTGAAGGGCTACCCGATGGTCATCCGCAATTCGGATAACCCCGAGAAGCGCTTCGGCGTGAAGTTCGACGACCCGCTGTGGCACTGGTACACCCCCGCCGACCGCGAGAAGCAGCTCGCGGCCTGGATGGGCGAGACCTTCGGCATTAGCCGCGACCTCGTGAAGGCGGCCATCGCGCAGGCCGACGCCGCGCAGGATGCCTTCCGCACCGAGCTGCTGGCCGAAGGCGCGCGCGTGCTCGAACAGGTCGAGGCCGAGGGCCGATACGCCGTCGTGCTCGCCGGGCGTCCCTACCACAACGACCCGCTGGTGAACCACGACCTGCCCGACCAGTTCGCAGCGCAGGGCATTCCAGTGCTGCCGCCCGACGCCGTGCCGGGCGCGACCGAGGTCGACCTGTCGCATTCGCGCCTCGACGTGGTGAACAACTTCCATGCGCGCATGCTGTCGAACGCCATTCTGTGCGCGCAGCGCCCCTACCTGGAATATGCCCAGATCGTGAGCTTCGGCTGCGGGCACGACGCTTACCTCACCGACGAGATCATCCGCATCATGGGCGAGCTTTCCGACAAGACGCCGCTCGTGCTGAAGGTCGACGAGAGCGACATCGCCGGGCCGCTGCGCATCCGCGTGCGCTCGTTCGTCGAGACCGTGAACATGCGCCGCGCCCTGCAGAAGGCCGACCCCACGAAGGCGATGGAGCCCAAGGCGGCGCTCGACGACCCATACCCGCAGAAGTTCGACAAGGCCGCACGCCGCGAGCGCGTGGTGCTGGTACCCAACACGAGCCATGCGTTCAGCCGCATGATGGCCGCCGTGTTCTCGAAGCAAGGCCTGCGCGCGGTGCCGCTGGAAATCGGGCGCGACGAGGCCATTCGCCTGGGCAAGAAGTACGTGCACAACGACATCTGCTTCCCCGCGCAAATCGTCATCGGCGAGGCGCTGGCCGAGCTGGAAACCGGCAAGTACGCGCACGCCGACGTCGCGGTGGCCACGGGCAAGTACATCGGCGACTGCCGCCTCACGCATTATTCCGCGCTGCTGCGCAAGGCCCTCGACGACGCCGGGTACGAGGACGTGCCCATCATCACGAACGACGACGTCGACTATCACAACCAGCAGCCCGGGTGGACGATGAACATGATGAGCGCCATCCGCATCGCGCTGGTGCTGCCGATGATCGACGCGCTGGAAGAGCTGCTGCGCAAGATGCGCCCCTACGAGCTGGTGCCGGGCAGTTCCGACGACGCGTTCGAGCGGGCCATCGACGTGCTGATGGAGGGCCTGGAGGCGCACGGGTCGCGCGGCGCCGAGAAGGCGTTCAAGCAATCGATTGCCATCATGAACGAGGTGAAATACGATCGCAGCGAACTGCGCCCGCGCGTGCTCATCGTGGGCGAATACCTGCTGAACTTCCACCCCGGCGCCAACCACGACGTGGAGCAGTACCTCGAGGACAACGGCTTCGAGATCATCGAGGCGCGCATGACCGACGTCATCCGCAAGACGTACTTCTACAAGGATGCCCAGGTGAAGGAATATGGCGTGGGCAAGCCATTGGGCGAGAAGGCGTTTTTGCGCATCGCGAACCGGCTGTTCGAGCACGGCCACGACGTGTGCGACCGCATCGCCGCCGCGCATCCGCTGTACGAGCCGGCCTGCCGCATGCCCGAGCTGGTGCAGGCGAGCGACCCGATTATCCACCACACGTTCGACGCCGGCGAAGGCGTGCTGATTCCCGGCGAGATTTTGCATCATGCCGCGCACGGCTGCGAGGCGTTCCTCATCCTGCAGCCCTTCGGGTGCCTGCCGAACCACATCGTGGGCCGCGGCATCGCGAAGCGCCTGAAAGAGCTGTACCCGAACGCGCAGATCCTGCCGCTCGACTACGACCCCGACGTGAGTTTCGCGAACCTCGAGAACCGCCTGCAGATGCTGGTGATGAACGTGCAGGGCGCAAAGGCGCCCAAGGCCGAAAGCGACGCGCAGGCCGCCGGCTCGCGCGAGAACCCGATGCCGCCGATGCCCACCGACCCCGACAACCGGCCGTGGACGCCCAAGGTCGTCCCCGGGCGCTTCGGCAACGAGGGCCTGGCCGAGAACCTGGCCGCCGCCGTGGCGGAGGCTGCCCGCGAGGCCGCGGCGTTGGCGAACGAGGCGTCGGAACGTGCCGCCGAGAGCCAATCGCTGCAGGTGAAGCTCGCGAAGACGCGCATCGACGGGCTCATCGCGCAAAGCAACGGGAAGATCGACCAGCTCGACCAGCTGGCGCAACGGCTCGATGCGCTTTCGGAATCGGTGCACGAGCGGGCGAACGCAGGCGCCGACGAGGCGCTTGCGCGCGTGGACGAGGCGCTTGCCCAGCTTGACGCGATAGTGAACGGAACGCTTGAGGAAGCGCGGGAATCGTTCGAGCGTCTGCACGGATACGCCCAGGTGGTGCGGCAGGCGAGCGATGATGCGCGCGCCTCTGCCGACGAGACGCTCGCCCGCACCGTGGGCGACATCCGCGAGTATGCCGCAAACGTGGCGCGCCAAGCCGCCAA